>NZ_CM161513.1:0-170000 GCF_056725115.1 Xanthomonas sp. NCPPB 3570
ATGGATGCTTGGCCCCGTTGCCTGGAACGTCTGGAAGCCGAATTTCCAGCCGAGGACGTTCACACTTGGTTGAAACCGCTGCAAGCCGAACAGCGCCATGACAACAGCATGGTGCTGTACGCCCCGAACGCCTTCATCGTCGAGCAGGTGCGCGAGCGCTACCTGCCGCGCATCCGCGAACTGCTGACCTATTTCGCCGGCAGCGGCGAGGTGCTGCTGCAGGTCGGCTCGCGTCCGCGCGCGCCGGAACCGCCCGCCGCACCGCCCAGCGAGACCACGGCGGCACGTACCCCGGCGCCGCCGTTGCTGGAGCCGTTCGCCGGCAATCTCGATTCGCACTACACCTTCGCCAACTTCGTCGAAGGCCGCAGCAACCAGCTCGGCTTGGCCGCGGCGGTGCAGGCCGCGCAGAAGCCAGGCGACCGCGCGCACAACCCGCTGCTGCTGTACGGCGGCACCGGCCTGGGCAAGACCCACCTGATGTTCGCCGCCGGCAACGCCATGCGTGAGCAGAACCCGAACGCACGGGTGATGTACCTGCGCTCGGAGCAGTTCTTCAGCGCGATGATCCGCGCGCTGCAGGACAAGACCATGGACCAGTTCAAGCGCCAGTTCCAGCAGGTGGACGCGCTGCTGATCGACGACATCCAGTTCTTCGCCGGCAAGGACCGCACCCAGGAAGAGTTCTTCCACACCTTCAACGCGCTGTTCGACGGCCGCCAGCAGATCATCCTGACCTGCGACCGCTACCCGCGCGAGGTCGAGGGCCTGGAGCCGCGGCTGAAGTCGCGCCTGGCCTGGGGCCTGTCGGTGGCGATCGATCCGCCCGATTTCGAGACGCGCGCGGCGATCGTGCTGGCCAAGGCGCGCGAGCGCGGCGCGGAGATCCCCGACGACGTGGCGTTCCTGATCGCCAAGAAGATGCGCTCGAACGTGCGCGACCTGGAAGGCGCGCTCAACACGCTGGCGGCGCGCGCCAACTTCACCGGCCGCGCGATCACCACCGAGTTCGCCCAGGAGACCCTGCGCGACCTGCTGCGCGCGCAGCAGCAGGCGATCGGCATCCCCAACATCCAGAAGACCGTGGCCGACTACTACGGCCTGCAGATCAAGGACCTGCTGTCCAAGCGACGCACCCGCTCGCTGGCGCGGCCGCGGCAGGTGGCGATGGCGCTGACGAAGGAACTGACCGAACACAGCCTGCCGGAGATCGGCGACGCGTTCGCCGGGCGCGACCACACCACCGTGTTGCACGCCTGCCGCCAGATCAAGCACCTGATGGAGACCGACGGCAAGCTCCGCGAAGACTGGGACAAGCTGATCCGCAAGCTCAGCGAGTAGTGCGGCGGCCGGTATGGCGGACGCCGGATAAATCGGTGCATGACTTCGCGACAAATCCGGGAGAAACTGTGGATAAAGCGCGACGCGGCGGCGACGGCAAAACTATCCACAGGTTTCCCCACCAGTTCCGGGACAGTAGTACACGGGATTGGGAGCGTTAAAAACTCTTTGTATTCAGTGGCTTGAGCTACATTTGCACCGAATTTCGCTCTACCATCACCACCAAGCTTTTGATTTATTCCACATCTTTTAAAGCATAGGGGCACGGAACCACATGCGTTTCACACTGCAGCGCGAAGCCTTCCTCAAGCCATTGGCGCAAGTCGTCAATGTGGTCGAACGCCGCCAGACCTTGCCGGTTCTGGCCAACTTCCTGGTGCAGGTGCAGGGCGGCCAGCTGTCGCTGACCGGTACCGATCTGGAAGTGGAAATGGTCTCGCGCATTGCGGTCGACGATGCCCAGGACGGCGAAACCACGATCCCGGCACGCAAGCTGTTCGAGATCGTGCGTGCGCTGCCCGACGGCAGCAAGGTCACCGTGTCCCAGTCCGGCGACAAGATCACCGTGCAGGCCGGGCGCAGCCGCTTCACCCTGGCCACGCTGCCGGCCAACGACTTCCCCTCGGTCGACGAAGTGGAAGCCACCGAGCGCGTGGTGGTGCCGGAAGCGGCGTTGAAGGAGCTGATCGAACGCACCGCATTCGCCATGGCGCAGCAGGACGTGCGGTATTACCTCAACGGCCTGCTGTTCGACCTGCGCGACCAGACCCTGCGCTGCGTGGCCACCGACGGCCACCGCCTGGCACTGTGCGAGACCGAGTTGGAGAACGCCGGCGGCGCCAAGCGCCAGATCATCGTGCCGCGCAAGGGCGTGACCGAGCTGCAGCGCCTGCTGGAAGGCGGCGAGCGCGAAGTCGAGTTGGAAGTCGGTCGCGCGCATGTGCGGGTCAAGCGTGACGATGTCACCTTCACCTCCAAGCTGATCGACGGTCGCTTCCCCGATTACGAAGCGGTGATCCCGATCGGTGCGGACCGCGAGGTCAAGCTGGATCGCGAAACCCTGCGCGCAGCACTGCAGCGTGCGGCGATCCTGTCCAACGAGAAGTACCGCGGCGTGCGCGTGGAAGTCTCGCCGGGCCAGCTGAAGATCAGCGCGCACAACCCGGAACAGGAAGAAGCGCAGGAAGAAGTGGAAGCGGACACCAAGGTCAGCGACCTGGCGATCGGCTTCAACGTGAACTACCTGCTCGATGCACTGTCTGCGCTGCGCGAGGAGTTCGTGGTGATCCAGCTGCGCGACGCCAACTCGTCGGCATTGGTCCGGGAGGCGAGCAGCGCCCGCTCGCGTCATGTGGTGATGCCGCTGCGTCTCTGACGATCCCGCTGCGTGTTCCACGTGGAACACGTGCGAAAGCAACCCGGCCTTGTGCCGGGTTTTCTTTTTTGGAGCGCTGTAAAACTGCTTCTGCACGCAGGAAAGCAGTGCCGAGTTGTTGCTTCATGGAAAACGGGGCCGTCGAGCGACACACGGTGTTGGAGCGTCTTCGTCGGCACGGCCACCAAGATGGGCAGCCTAGACGTATCGCGTTGTCGCGCTGTCAGCCATGCACCCCCTGGATGGCTACGCTCAGGAATCGCTGGATCCTCATAGAACGTTGCTTTGCTGGAGAAGCCCAGCTGGCTCACGGCAGGCCCGCCCTGCATCGCACAGGCATCGCTCCTACGTGACGCCTCGATTAGCCCCGTTGAGACGGCGCTCGCGCCGCCGCGGGCAGCAACGCCTCACGGCACCCACAGACCATTTTGGTTATGCTGCCGCCCTGCCCCAACCTCGATCTGCGTGCGCCCGGTGCGAGCGCCTTCGCCTCTATCCCCGCATGCACGTCTCCCGTCTCGATTTCCATCACCTGCGCCGGTTCGCGACGATCGAGTTGGCGCCCGCGCCCGGGCTGAACCTGATCACCGGCGACAACGGCGCCGGCAAGACCACCGTGCTCGAGGCGATGCACCTGATGGCCTACGGCCGCAGCTTCCGTGGCCGCGTGCGCGATGGCCTGGTTCGACAGGGGCAGGACGCGTTGGATGTCTTCGTCGAATGGCAGGAACACGCCGGTGACGCAGGTCCGACTCGTCGGCGGCGCGCTGGACTGCGCCACAGCGGTCAGGAATGGCGTGGTCGCCTCGACGGCCAGGACGTCACCCATCTCGGGACGCTGTGCGCCGCGTTGGCAGTGGTCACCTTCGAGCCAGGGAGCCATCTCCTGGTCAGCGGCGGCGGAGAGCCACGGCGCCGCTTCGTCGACTGGGGCTTGTTCCACGTGGAACCTGACTTTCTGTCGCTGTGGCGACGCTATGCCCGCGCGCTCAAGCAGCGTAATGCCCTGCTCAAGAGCGGCGGCAGCGGCGCGGCGCTGGATGCCTGGGACCATGAGCTGGCCGAATCCGGCGAGCCGCTGACCTCGCGCCGCCAAGACTACCTGGACCGCCTGCTCCAGCGCCTGCTTGCCCTCGCCGCGGACCTGGCGCCGGCGTTGGGTATCTCACATCTGCAATTCGCACCCGGCTGGCGGCGGCAGGAGGTGTCGCTGGCCGATGCGCTGCTGCTCAACCGCGAACGCGACCGTCAGCTCGGCTATACCTCGGCCGGTCCGCACCGGGCCGACTGGAGCCTCAGCTTCGCCGAGATTCCCGGCCGCGATGCGCTCTCCCGCGGTCAGGCCAAGCTCACCGCCCTGGCCTGCCTGCTGGCGCAGGCCGAGGACTACGCCGAGCAGCGCGGCGAGTGGCCGGTGATCGCCCTGGACGATCTGGCCTCGGAACTGGACCGCCACCATCAGGCGCGCGTGCTGGAACGGCTGCGCGCCGGGCCGGCCCAGGTCTTCGTCACCGCCACCGAAACCCCGCAGGCGCTGGCCGATGCCGGCCTACCGATCGCGCGGTTCCACGTGGAACATGGGCAGATCCTGGCCCTTTCCTAGGCCGCCACGGGTCCGGCGGCCCGGGCTGCTATAATTTCTGCCAATCCCCTATCCAGCGGCGCGAACCGGCCCCCGCCTGTCTTCGCCGCCTCGTGGAGCCTACGGCACCCGCATGACCGACGAACAGAACACACCGCCCAGCAACGGCAACTACGACGCCAACAGCATTACTGCCCTGGAAGGGCTGGAGGCGGTCCGCAAGCGGCCCGGCATGTACATCGGCGACGTCCATGACGGTACCGGCCTGCATCACATGGTGTTCGAGGTCGTCGACAACTCCATCGACGAAGCCCTGGCCGGGCACGCGGACCACGTCGCAGTGACGATTCACGCCGATGGCTCGGTCTCGGTATCTGACAACGGCCGCGGTATCCCGGTCGGCAAGCACGCGCAGATGAGCGCCAAGCTCGGCCGCGAGGTCTCCGCCGCCGAAGTGGTGATGACCGTACTGCACGCCGGCGGCAAGTTCGACGACAACAGCTACAAGGTGTCCGGCGGCCTGCACGGCGTGGGCGTCAGCGTGGTCAACGCGCTGTCGGAGAAGCTGCTGCTGGACGTGTTCCAGGGTGGTTTCCACTACCAGCAGGAATTCAGCAATGGCGCGGCCGTCGCGCCGCTGGTGAAGCTCGGCGAGACCACCAAGCGCGGCACCACCGTGCGCTTCTGGCCGTCGGTGGTGGCCTTCCACAACAACGTGGAATTCCACTACGACATCCTGGCCCGTCGCCTGCGCGAGCTGTCCTTCCTCAATTCCGGGGTCAAGATCGTGCTCGCCGACGAGCGCGGCGAGGGCCGGCGCGACGACTTCCACTACGAGGGCGGCATCCGCAGCTTCGTCGAGCACCTGGCGCAGCTGAAGACCCCGCTGCATCCGAACGTGATCTCGGTCACCGGCGAGCACAATGGCATCACCGTGGACGTGGCGCTGCAGTGGACCGACTCCTACCAGGAGACGATGTACTGCTTCACCAACAACATCCCGCAGAAGGACGGCGGCACCCACCTGGCCGGCTTCCGCGGCGCGCTGACCCGCGTGCTCAACACCTACATCGAGCAGAACGGCATCGCCAAGCAGGCCAAGATCAACCTGACCGGCGACGACATGCGCGAAGGCATGATCGCGGTGTTGTCGGTGAAGGTGCCGGACCCGAGCTTCTCCAGCCAGACCAAGGAAAAGCTGGTCAGCTCCGACGTGCGCCCGGCGGTGGAGAACGCCTTCGGCGCGCGCCTGGAGGAGTTCCTGCAGGAAAACCCCAACGAGGCCAAGGCGATCGCGGGCAAGATCGTCGATGCCGCCCGCGCCCGCGAGGCCGCGCGCAAGGCAAGAGACCTCACCCGCCGCAAGGGCGCGCTGGACATCGCCGGCCTGCCCGGCAAGCTGGCCGATTGCCAGGAAAAGGATCCGGCGCTGTCGGAGCTGTTCATCGTCGAGGGTGACTCGGCAGGCGGCTCGGCCAAGCAGGGCCGCAACCGCAAGAACCAGGCGGTGCTGCCGCTGCGCGGCAAGATCCTCAACGTCGAGCGCGCGCGCTTCGACCGCATGCTGTCCTCCGACCAGGTCGGCACGCTGATCACCGCGCTGGGCACCGGCATCGGCCGCGACGAGTACAACCCGGACAAGCTGCGCTACCACCGCATCATCATCATGACCGACGCCGACGTCGACGGCGCACACATCCGCACCCTGCTGCTGACCTTCTTCTACCGGCAGATGCCGGAGCTGATCGAGCGCGGCTACGTCTACATCGGCCTGCCGCCGCTGTACCGGCTCAAGCAGGGCAAGCAGGAGCTGTACCTGAAGGACGACAACGCGCTCAACGCCTACCTGGCCAGCAGCGCGGTCGAAGGCGCGGCGCTGGTCCCGGCCAGCAACGAGCCGCCGATCACCGGTGCGGCGCTGGAGAAGCTGCTGCTGCTGTTCGCCAGCGCCAACGAGGCGGTGGCGCGCAATGCGCACCGTTACGACCCGGCGCTGCTGAGCGCGCTGATCGACCTGCCGCCGCTGGACGTGGCCCAGCTGGAGAGCGAGGGCGAAGCGCACCCAAGCCTGGACGCGCTGCAGGCGGTGCTCAACCGCGGCAGCCTGGGCTCGGCGCGTTACGCCCTGTCCTTCGAACGCGGCAGCGAGCAGAAGCCGGCGATGTTGAAGGTGATCCGTCGCCACATGGGCGAAGAGCTCACCAGTTGGGTGCCGATGGCCGCGTTCGAGAGCGGCGAACTGCGGGCCTTGCGCGAGGTCGCGCTGGCGCTGCACGGGCTGGTGCGCGAGGGCGCGCAGATCGTGCGCGGCAACAAGACCCAGGCCATCAGCAGCTTCGCCCAGGCGCATGCCTGGCTGTTCGAGGAGGCCAAGAAGGGCCGCCAGATCCAGCGCTTCAAGGGCCTGGGCGAAATGAACGCCGAGCAGCTGTGGGAGACCACGGTGAACCCGGACACGCGCCGCCTGTTGCAGGTGCGCATCGAGGACGCGGTCGCCGCCGATCAGATCTTCAGCACCCTGATGGGCGACGTGGTCGAGCCGCGCCGCGACTTCATCGAAGAGAACGCGCTGAAGGTCGCCAACCTCGACATCTGACCGTGGCGGTGCCCGTCCCTGGCCTCCGTGCCGGGGCGGGGCGTCCCGCTGCGCCTTCCGCCCGCTCCCGCCCAGGACCGCGATGACCGCACCGCCGTTGCCCGCCACCCCGCTGCCGTTGCCGTCCGCGCCGCCGGCCCGCCCGCGCCGGCCGATCCTCGGGTTCTTCCTCGACGTGCTGCTGGCGGCGGTGGTGCTGCTGGCGGTGAGCGTGCTGAGCGGCCTGGTCTGGGGCGTGATCCGCGGCTTCCAGCTGGCGATGGAACTGAAGGCGCACGGCATCCCCGCCGATCGCCTGGCCTCGGTGGTGGCGCAGCGGGTCGGCCAGCCGGGCGCGCTGGCGCAACTGCTGATCGCCCTGGTCAGTACGCTCTCCGCGGCGCTGCTGCTGTACTTCCTGCGTCGCCCGGCCAGCGCCGCCGAGCGCCGCGCCTCGTGGCAGGCGGCGCGCACGCCGTCGACCTGGGGCTGGGTGCTGCTGGTCGCGGTCGGGGTGTTCGTCGGTAGCGCGGCGATTTCCGCGCTGGCGGCGCAGGTCGGCATCAAGCCGGTGCCGACCAACCTGCCGTTGATGCAGGACGCGATGGCGCAGATGCCGCTGTTCCTGATCGTGTTCGCCGTGGTGATCGCCCCGGCCTACGAGGAACTGCTGTTCCGCCGCGTGCTGTTCGGGCGGCTGTGGGACGCAGGCCGGCCGCGGTTGGGCATGCTGCTCAGCGGCGCCGCCTTCGCCCTGGTGCACGAAGTACCGGGGACCACCGGCAACAGCCTGGCCGCGACCGCGCAACTGTGGCTGGTCTACGGCGGCATGGGCGCGGCGTTCGCCTGGCTGTACAAGCGCACCGGCACTTTGTGGGCGCCGATCGCCGCGCATGGCCTCAACAACGCCATCGCGGTCGCCGGGCTGTACTGGTTTGGCGCAACCTGAAGGTTTGTTTGACGAAATGTTAAGACGCGGCCCTCCACACTGCGACGCGTGTCAGGAGGGGGGACCGTATGAAGCAAGTGGTACTTGGCGCGTCGCTCGCGATGCTGCTGGCAGCGTGTGCGACGACGACATCGCCAACCGGGCGCACCCAGGTCGTCGGCGGCATTTCGCAACAACAACTCGACCAGATGGGCGCGCAGGCGTTCGCCGAGGCCAAGGCCAAGGAACAGCTGGATACCGATCCCAAGCGCAACGCCTACGTGCGCTGCGTGGTCAACGCGCTGGTCGCGCAATTGCCCGACCAATGGCGCGGCACCGGCTGGGAAACCGCGCTGTTCAACGACAAGGAACCCAACGCCTTCGCCCTCCCCGGCGGCAAGGTCGGGGTCAACAGCGGCATCTTCAGCGTGGCCAAGAACCAGGACCAGCTCGCTGCCGTGCTCGGCCACGAGATCGGCCACGTCATTTCGCGTCATCACGAAGAACGCATCACCCGCCAACTCGGCGCGCAGGCGGGCCTGAGCGTGATTGGCGCGCTGGCTGGCGCCCGCTATGGCCAGGGCGCGGCCGATACCGTCGGCCAGGTCGGCGGCATGACCGCGCAGACGCTGTTCCTGCTGCCCGGCTCGCGCCAGCAGGAAAGCGAGGCGGACATCGTCGGCCAGCGCCTGATGGCGCAGGCCGGGTTCGACCCGGCGCAGGCGGTGGATCTGTGGAAGAACATGATGGCCGCCGGCGGCGACCGTCCGCCGCAGTGGCTCTCCACCCACCCCGATCCCAGTGCCCGCATCCGCGAGCTGCAGCGCGACGTCGCTGCGCTGGAACCGGTGTATGCGCAGGCGCGCAGTGCCGGCAGGACGCCCAAGTGCGGCTGAGCCTGGCGTCGTCCCCGCGCCGGCCGCCGGCACTGTCACAGAAAACGCATCCAAAAACGTTTTCACGGCGTACAGGTTTCTGATAGGTTTGCTGGCTTGGCCGAGGAACGGCCGCTCCGTCTTCCGTGCCGCTCCGGGCGGTATCCACCGAGGTGACCCATGAAATTCCGCATTCGCAAGCAAGCGTTGTTGTCCCTGGTGATCGCCGCTGCCCTCGGTGGCGCGGTGGTGACCGATGCCGCTGCGCAGAGCGATCGCACCGACCACCGTTCCTCGCGCAATGCCAAGAGCGAGAAGGCGGCGGTGTTGTTCCCCAATGCCGAGCGCAAGGAGCCCAACGGCAAGCCGTCGTCCAAGCTCGGCAGCAAGCTGCAGAAGCTGATCGACACCTACAACAAGGGCGAGGACTACGCGTCGGTGCGCAGCCAGGCCGATGAGATCCTGGCCAACAGCGGCGCCAACGAGTACGACAAGTCGGTCGCCGCGCAGCTGGCCGCGCAGGCCGCCTACAACCTCGACGACAGCAAGGCCGCGCAGGCGTACCTGAAGCAGGCGATCCAGTTCAACGGCCTGGACAACAACGGCCACTACCAGTCGATGCTGATGCTGGCGCAGCTGCAGCTGCAGGACGACCAGACCGCCGAAGGCCTGGCCACGCTGGACAAGTTCCTCGCCGAAACCAAGTCGACCCGCCCGGAAGACCTGATCCTCAAGGGCCAGGCCCTGTACCAGGCGCAGCGCTATCAGGAAGCGATCCCGGCGCTGAAGCAGGCCATCGCCGCGTCGCCGGAACCGAAGGACAGCTGGAACCAGCTGCTGATGGCGTCCTACGCCGAGGCCGGCCAGACCGGCGAGGCGGTCAAGGCCGCCGAGGCGCTGGCGGCCAAGTCGCCCAACGACAAGAAGGCCCAGCTCAACCTGGCCAGCATGTACATGCAGGCCGACCAGATGGACAAGGCCGCAGCGGTGATGGACAAGCTGCGCACCTCCGGTCAGCTGACCGACGAGAAGGAATACAAGCAGCTGTACTCGATCTACGCCAACACCGACGGCCATGAGAAGGACGTCATCGCGGTCATCAACGAAGGCATGCAGAAGGGCATTCTGAAGCCGGACTACCAGACCTACCTGGCGCTGGCGCAGTCGTACTACTACACCGACCAGCTGCCGCAGGCGATCGAGAACTGGCAGAAGGCCGCGCCGCTGTCCAAGGACGGCGAAACCTACCTCAACCTGGCCAAGGTGCTGCATTCGGAAGGCCGCGTGGCCGAGGCCAAGCAGGCGGCGCAGCAGGCGCTGGCCAAGGGCGTCAAAAAGCCGGAAGACGCCAAGAAGATCATCAACCTGAAGTAGCACGCAAAAAAAGCCCCCGACGACCAGTGCTGAAAGTAGTGCAGGTAACAGGGATTGGTATAAGCTTGGAGGTTCCTGCGGTGTCATCGCCGCGTGAACTTGGGTCCCGCTCCACCGTGGGATCCGCCCCCCTTTAATCGAGTCATTGGCGCATGACGGAACAACTGGTCATCCATCGGCATTACGACAAAGATGACGCCTCCGGCCTCAGCTGGCCGCGCATCATCGGTATTGCCTTCGTAATCGCGCTGCACCTTGCAGCGCTGATGTTGCTGCTGATTCCGGCCGTTGCGCCCAAGGCGGTGGCGGAGAAGGAACGCAACATCATGGTCACCCTGGTGGACGCACCGCCGCCGCCTCCCCCGCCGCCGCCGCCGCCGCCGAAGCCGCCGGAAACTCCGCCGCCGCCGGTGAAGAACCTGGCGCCGCCGAAGCCGACCCCGCTGCCGCCGCCGCCGGAAGCCCCGGTGATCGACGTGCCGACGCCGCGCGACACGGACATCGCCACGCCGCCGTCGCCGCCCGCGCCGCCGGCCGCACCCTCTGACATCAGCGCTAGCGTCGATATCTCGTCGAAGAACATGAACCCGCCGAAGTACCCGCCGGCTGCATTCCGGTCGGGCGCACAGGGCGAGGTGATCCTGATCATCGACGTCGATGCCAGTGGTAACGTCACGAACGTTGCCGTCGAGAAATCCAGCCGCAACCGCGACCTGGACCGCGCCGCCATGGAAGCAGCGCGCAAGTGGCGGTTCAATGCCGCTGTCGTCAATGGACAGAAGACCGCCGGCCGCGTCCGCGTCCCGGTCAACTTCGCGCTGAACTGATACAAAGGTTGCGCGGACCGGCGCACCGCCGGTCCGCAAGCCCTGTCTACTCTTTGCACCACCCTCATCACCACCACACACAACAAAGGTAAGCGTCATGCTGCAGGAAATTTTCATCGCCGCTGCTGCGGGGGGCAACAACGCATCGAACGCCCTGTCGCAGATGGGCTTCGAGCACCTGATCACCGAAATGACCTCCAAGCCGGGTGACTTCGCCGTCTCCTGGGTGGTGCTCATCACCCTGATCATCATGTCCGCCTCGTCCTGGTACTGGACGATCATCAACATCTTCCGCGCCACCCGTCTGAAGAGCCAGGCCGACCGCGTCACCAGCCTGTTCTGGGACACCCCGAACGCCCAGGACGCCATCCGTGCGATGGAAGAGCAGCCGGCCTCCGAGCCGTTCTCGAAGATCGCTCTGGACGCTGCGCAGGCCGCCGCGCACCACCAGCGCGCCGAAGCCGGCACCGGCACCGGCCTGGGCGAGACCCTGAGCCGTTCGGAGTTCGTCGACCGCGCCCTGCGTCAGGCCGTGACCCGCGAAAGCACCAAGCTGCAGTCGGGCATGACCCTGCTGGCGACCGTCGGTGCGACCGCGCCGTTCGTCGGTCTGCTGGGTACCGTGTGGGGCATCTACGGCGCGCTGATCAAGATCGGTGCCACCGGCTCGGCCTCGATCGACGCCGTCGCCGGCCCGGTCGGTGAAGCGCTGATCATGACCGCGATCGGTCTGTTCGTCGCGATCCCGGCCGTGTTCGCCTTCAACTTCTTCAGCAAGGTCAACAGCTCGGTGATCGCCAAGTTCGACACCTTCGCTCACGACCTGCACGACTTCTTCGCCACCGGTTCGCGCGTTCGCTGATCCCGGCTAAGTCGTCCACGCAACGTTAACGGAGCCCGTTATGGCTTTCAGTAGTGGTAACAGCGGCGGCCCCATGGCCGACATCAACGTCACGCCCCTCGTGGACGTGATGCTGGTGCTGCTGATCATCTTCATCATCACGGCACCGCTGATGTCCCACAAGGTCAAGGTGGAGCTGCCCCAAGCCAACTTGAAGCAGGATCCGGACAAGGACGACAAGCGTTCGAATCCGATCACCCTGGCGGTCAAGGAGGATGGGTCGCTGTACTGGAACGATGAGCCGATCTCCAAGGAAGCCCTGGAGTCGCGCTTCTCGACCGCTGCACAGCAGACCCCGCAGCCGCCGCTCAACCTGCGTGGCGACCGCACCACCAAGATGCGCACGATCAACGAGATCACCAAGATCGCGCAGAGTCAGGGCATGCTGGACGTCGGCTTCGTTGCGACCAAAGAGAAGGGGAACTGAGCCATGGCGTTCAGCTCAGGAGGCGGCCGTGGTCCCATGGCCGACATCAACGTCACGCCGCTGGTCGACGTGATGCTGGTGCTGTTGATCATCTTCATCGTGACCGCGCCGATCATGACGTACCCGATCGACGTGGATCTGCCGCAGCGGGTCATCAACCCGCCGCCGCAGTTGCGCGATCCGCCGCCGCCGATCGATCTGCGGATCGATGCGTCGAACCAGGTGTTCTGGAACAACAGCCCGGTGGCGGTGAGTGCGCTCCCGCAGATGATGGAAAACGAAGTCCAGCGCGATCCGACCAACCAGCCGGAACTGCGCATCGATGCCAATCCGGATTCCGAGTACGAAGTGATGGCCAAGGTGCTGGCCGCCGCCAAGAACTCGGACATGAAGAAGATCGGCTTCGTCCAGCAATAAGCTTCACCGCAATCCGTTTCACCGCAACACCTCAGTCATGACGCGACTGCAAACGCCACCGGAAACGGTGGCGTTTTTTTGTGCGTGCACGGTTGGCTGCCATGCCTGTTTGCGACGATGCCGGTCTGCGGTCCGGCGTGTGGCGCGGCGTGTTGCCCGCCTGGCCGGGCGTGCTTCACGCTCGCCTGCTCACCTGCCGGCCTGAGCAGTCCGATGCGGGACCACTCCGAGCCTGCCCGCCTGTCGCCGCCCCTCGTATCCTGCCGCACCGCGGGTGTAGGCTGGTGGCGCGACACCACACCCACAGGAGGCTGGCCATGGCGTTCAGTGCTGCAGGGAATCGGGGACCGCTGGCGGAGATCAATGTCACTCCGCTGGTCGATGTGATGCTGGTGCTGTTGATCATTTTCATCGTCACCGCGCCGATGCTGACGCGAACGATCACCATGGACCTGCCGCAGCGGACGCCGGCACTCTCCAGACCCCTGCCGCCACCGGACCCGATCCAGTTGCGCCTGGATGCCAGTGGCCAGTTGTTCTGGAATGCCGCGCCGCTGGCCTTGCGCGATCTGCAGCCCCGGTTGCAGGACGCGATGGCGCAGGCGGCCGGCAATCCGCCCGAGCTGCGCATCGATGCCAGCCCGGACGCCGACTACGAGGCCATGGCCAAGGTGCTGGCGGCGGCCAAGAACGCCGACGTGCAGCGCATCGGTTTCGTGCAGTAACAGGCGCCGGCGATGCGACGCCACCGTGGTCGGTGGCGTCGCCCGCTCGGGCACCGCACGGCGCGCCGCCTGGGGGAGACAGCCAAAGACCCACGCTGACTGGATTGCGCCGAGCGCGACAGCCCTGCGGCACGGGATGGCCGCGCCCGCCAAGCGGCCAGTCTGTCAGGGTAGCGCCCTGCCCCGCGTTGCCGGCGTCGCTCAGCGTGCGCTGGCCAGCACCGCCAGATAGGCCTTCACCGTGGCGTCGAGCCCGGCGTAGAGCGCCTCGCCGATCAGCGCGTGGCCGATCGATACTTCCAGCACGTCCGGGACCGTCGCCAGGAACGCGCCGAGATTGGCCTGGGCCAGATCGTGGCCGGCGTTGACGCCCAGTCCGGCAGCCTGCGCGCGGTGTGCGGCGGCGGCGAACGGCGCAGCCGCAGCGCTGTCGCCCTGTTCCCATGCGGCGGCATAGGGCCCGGTGTACAGCTCGACGCGGTCGGCGCCCAGTTCGGCCGCCACCGCCAGGTCGGGATTGTCGGCATCGACGAACAGGCTGACCCGGCAGCCCAGGGTCTTCAGCTCGGCGATCAGCGGGCGCAGGCGGTCGCTGTCGCGGCCGAAGTCGAAGCCATGGTCGGAGGTGAGCTGGCCGTCGCCGTCGGGCACCAGGGTGGCCTGCGCCGGGCGGGTCTGCGCGCACAGGGCGATCAGTCCCGGATAGCCGGGACGCGGCGGCGCGAACGGGTTGCCCTCGATGTTGAATTCGACACCGCGCTCGCGGGTCAGCTCGGCCAGCACCAGCACGTCCTCGGCATGGATGTGGCGCCGGTCCGGGCGCGGGTGAACGGTGATGCCGTGCGCGCCGGCGTCCAGGCAGGCACGCGCGGCGTCGAGCACGCTGGGCAGGTCGCCGCCGCGCGAATTGCGCAGCACCGCGATCTTGTTGACGTTGACGCTGAGCTTGGTCATCGCCGGCGAACCGCTTACGGCGCTGCGGCGTCGTCGCTGGCGGCGGCCGCGGCGCGGCGCGCCTCGGCCTGCTCGCGCAGCCGGCGCAGTTCGGCCGGGTCGATCATCGGCATCGCGTCGCGCTGGCTGGCGTCGCCGATCTTGGCCACGTACCAGCCGCGTGCCCAGGCCAGCAGGAAGGCCAGCGCGGCCAGCAGGCTCACCACCAGCAACCACATGTGCGGCGTCGTGAACGCCAGAACGAAAGCACCCAGTGCGAGCGGCAGAAAGAGCCAGTACATGACGATCTCCCCAAGGATGGGGCAGTGTAGCGCCGCCGGGCGTGCCGGTTCCACGTGGCGTGGCGGTCGGCGCGCGCCGCTCCCGGCGCGGGGCGCCGCGCTTACAGCAGCGGCGAGGTCAGCCGCGCCACCGCCTCCGGCAGCCGGTAGCGCCACAGCGAGCGCTTGCGGTCGTCGCGCACGCGCACCGCATCGGCCATCTCCCCTTCCAGCAGCTCGGCCAGTTGCCTGGTCAGCCCGCGGTCGCGGAACAGCGTGGCGACCTCGAAATTGAGTCGGAAACTGCGGTTGTCGAAGTTGGCGCTGCCGACCAGGCACAGGTCCTCGTCGGTGATCAGCGCCTTGGTGTGCAGCATGCGCGGGCCGTACTCGTAGATCCGCACGCCGGCCTGCAGCAGTTCGTCGAAGTACGAGCGCGCGGCCAGCGTCACCAGCCGCGAGTCGCTGCGCTTTGGCACCAGCAGGCGCACGTCCAGCCCGCCCAGGGCCGCCGAGGTCAGCGCCATGCGCGCGGCCTCGCCCGGCACGAAATACGGCGTGACCAGCCACACCCGCCGCTGCGCCTCGTAGATCGAGGCGACCTGCAGGCGGTGGATGCTCTCCCAGGACGAATCCGGCCCCGACACCAGCACCTGCGCCTGGATGCTGCCGGCATCGCGGCTGGGCATGTCGCTGGGCCAGATCCGCGCCATGTCGAAGGCGTCGCGGCCCTGCCGGGTGGCGTACAGCCAGTCCTCCACGAACACCAGCTGCAGGCTGCGCACCACGTGGCCTTCGCAGCGCAGGTGCAGATCGCGGTAGGCATCGGCGCGCAGCGCTTCGTTCTCCTCGTCGGTGACGTTGATGCCGCCGGTGAAGGCGATGCGGCCATCGATCACCACGATCTTGCGGTGGGTGCGCAGGTTGACCCAGGGCCGCTTGAACTTGAACGGTCGCAGCAACTGGGTGGGATGGAACCAGGCGACCTCGGCGCCAGCCTCCAGCAGCGGCCGCAGGAAGCGCTTGCGCACCTGCGAGGAGCCGACCGCATCCAGCAGCAGGCGCACCCGCACGCCGGCGCGGGCGCGCTCGACCAGCGCGTCGCGGATGCGCGTGCCGGTGCGGTCGGGATTGAAGATGTAGTACTCCAGGTGCACGTGATGCTGTGCGGCGCCGATGTCGCGCACGATCGCGTCGTAGGTGGCGGCGCCGTCGACCAGCCACTGCACCGCAGTGGCCGAACTCGGCGCCAGGCCGGTGGTGGCCTGGGCGATCTTGGCCAGCTCGGTGCAGTCGGCATCCGGCGGACACACGCTGCTGTAGTGCTCCATGCCCGAGCGCGAGCGGCCGCGGCGCAGGCGCTGCCGCTTCACCTTCTGCGGGCCCAGCAGGTAATAGATGACGAAGCCCAGATAGGGCAAGGCGGCCAGCGACAGCACCCAGCTCAGCGTCGCCGCCGGCTCGCGCTTCTGCAGCACGATCCAGCCGCTCAGCCACAGGATGTACAGCAGGTAGGCGGCGGTGAGATAGGCGCCGATGTGGGGGATGCCGGTCAGCCGGTCCCAGGTGTTCTGCAGAGTCGCGATCACGAGCATCGGCGGATTCTAGAGGGTGGCGCGGAGGTTGCGGCGAAGGCGGCGTCGGATGGGCATGGTGGCGAGTGGCCTGATCGCGTGCAGTGGCCGTCTGGCTCGCTGGCGGCACATGGTTCTGCGAACCGGCACCGCACCGCACGGTGTATGACACGCGCTCGCGGCAGCCGGATGACGGCTGCCGTATCGCGTTCGCGCGCGACGGCGTGCCGGCTCGGCGAAAACCGGCGTCGACGCGCCGGCCACCGTGGAGCACGACCTGCGGCGCTGGCATCGCCTTTGATGCCTGCGCAAGCTGGGCAAGTGACCAATGGTACATGTCGGCCTGAAAGATTCAGCGCCGCCGTCCGTGCCGTCGCATCCGCCGAGACGGCCGGCGCGTAGCCTATGCCGATGAGCATTGCCATCAAGGGCCGCGGTGCCGGCAGCCACCTGCCGGGCCGCTTCGAACGGACCGTCAGCCAGGCCGAGGACGACGGCTGGCATCCCGACGACAGCGAGGAATTCGCCGCTCCGCGCCTGCGCACGCAGGTGAGCGAGGAGACCGCGCGCAGCATCATCAGCCGTAATCAGTCGCCGGACGTGGGCTTCGCGCAGTCGGTGAATCCTTACCGCGGCTGCGAGCACGGCTGCAGCTACTGCTTCGCCCGGCCTAGCCACGCCTATCTGAACCTGTCGCCGGGGCTGGACTTCGAGACACGGCTGTTCGCCAAGACCAATGCCCCGGAACTGTTGCGCCGCGAGCTGGCCAAGCCCGGCTATGTGCCCAGCCCGATCGCGCTGGGCATCAACACCGACGCCTACCAGCCGATCGAGCGCAAGCTGCAGCTGACCCGGCGCCTGATCGAGGTCTTCGCCGAAACCCGCCACCCGTTCTCGCTGATCACCAAGAACGCGCTGGTCGAGCGCGACCTGGACCTGCTGGCGCCACTGGCCCGCGACAACCTGGTCAGCGTGCACTTCTCGGTGACCTCGCTGGATCCGCGGCTGTCGGCCAGGCTGGAGCCGCGCGCCTCGGCGCCGCACGCGCGGCTGCGCGCGATGCGCACCCTGCATGAGGCCGGGGTGCCGGTCGGAGTGATGGTGGCGCCGGTGATCCCGTGGATCAACGACCATGCGCTGGAAGCGGTGCTGGAGGCGGCCCGCGCCGCCGGCGCCGAGTCCGCCGGCTACGTGCTGCTGCGCCTGCCGCACGAAGTGGCGCCGCTGTTCCGCGATTGGCTGCAGGCGCACCATCCCGACCGCGCCGCGCACGTGATGAGCACGGTGCAGCAACTGCGTGGCGGCAAGGACTACGACAGCACCTTCGGCAAGCGCATGCGCGGCGAAGGCGTCTACGCCGATCTGCTGGCGCGGCGCTTCGCCCTGGCGCACAAGCGGCTGGGTTATGCCGAGTCCCCGCGCCGCCGCCTGGACTGCAGCCACTTCGTCAAACCGCTACCGCCGCGCCCGTCGTCGCCGCAGGGGGTGTTGTTTTGAGCGGGGATTGGGGATTCGGGATTGGGGATTCGCAAGAGCGGCACGGCGCGGCCTGACGCAGCCACTGCCATCCAGCTGCCAAGAAAGCCGCTTTTACGAATCCCGAATCCCGAATCCCCAATCCCTGCTTTTGACGAATCCCCAATCCCGAATCCCTACTCCCGGCCGTACAACGCCTGGGCCGACTGGAACAGGATCCAGCTCGTGGCGATGAACTTGTCGCCGCGCTGCGGGCGGTTGCCGCGGTGGGTGTGGGTGAAGGCGGTGGGGGCGATCAGCAGGCTGCCCGCACGAGGGGCGATCTTGCGGCGCTGGAACAGGAACTCGGTCTCGCCTTCGTCGAAATCGTCGTTGAGGTACAGGGTCCACAACAGGTGCCGGTGCAGGGTCTCGGCGCCGGAATCGCGCGGGTACAGCTCGCAGTGCCAGTACGGATAGCCGCCCTCGCCCGCCTCGTACCACTGCAGGTTGATCGCGCCCGGGCGCAGGCAGGTGCGCGCCAGGTTGGACAGCGCCGCGTCGTCGAGCAGGGCGAAGTCCTCGGCGCCGAGCCGGTGCGGCTGGCCGTCCGCGCCTGGCACCTGCAGCATCAGCGGCGAGATCAGGGTCTGCGGATACTTGCGCAGATAGCCGAGCAATCCGCCGAACACCGCCTGCTGCAGCCGTTGTTCCACATCGCGCCACGGCTCCAGGCCGCTGATGCGCAGGTCACGGCTGCGCTTGAGCTCGGGAAACACGCCGCTGCCGACCTCGCCGGGCCGCAGCTGGGTGCTGCCGCGCAGGCGCCGCAGGATGGCGGCGCAGTCCTCGCGGGACATGGCGCCCTCGAACACTTCGATGAAATCGGGATGCGTGTCGGACATCGCGCGACCTTACCAGCGATTTCGCGGGGTTGCAGCCGCAGCGAAGCGGCCGCGAGCTGCGGACGGCGCCGGCCGGTGGACCGCATCACCGCAGCGCACGTGCGGATTGGGCTTGCGCGTGCGGCGAAAGCGGCGAGGACGGCGTCCATGCCACCTCCAGCCGCGCGGCCATGCGTCAGCGGAACACGCGCTGCCGTGGCTGATGCCTAGCGCGTGTCGCCCGGCGCTGGATTGCCGCGGATCGCGATGCCAAGCAGGGCCAGCCACACTGCCAGCGCCAGCAGGGTGGGCAGTTCGAAGCGACTGGAGTTGTACAGGGTGAAACTCCGCGCGGCGAAGAACAACAGCGTCCACAACGCCAGGTTGATCAGCACGATCCGCTTTCGCCAGCGATGGCGGGTGAACAGCGCGATGACGGTGGGCATCAGCGCGACCGGTGCGGTGGCGAAGAAGAACAGCACGACGAGGGTCTGGTTCATGGGTTTCCGCCTGCCTGGTAAGGCCAGGTGCAAGTAACGACGGGCAGCGATCGGCGCACTCCGCGCATGCCACGGACTGCCGCTACCCTGGCACAGTCCAGCCTTCGTGCAGCGTCCGCCGCCTTGCCCCACTCGTCATGGCGGCGCAATCGACGCAGATGGGCCGGGTCTCTTTGCATAGGGCACGTACGCATGTGGGGATCGGCGCGGGGTGCAACAGAGCGTCTTCGGCAACGCTAGAAGTAACCGCCCTGCGCTTCCTGCCAGATCCGGTAGCCCTCGAGCTCTTCCTCGGTCACCGAGGACTGTTGAACGAAATGAAGATCCCAACCGGCGAAAGACGCTCTGGAAATCGGAAGGTGGCCCATGCCCAGTGGCTCGTCATCGCGTCGATTGTCGCCAGCGAGATACAGCGTGGACGTGTCGACTGCCTTGGGCGGCACTGGGTAGACGTTGCTGTAGACGCGCACATGCACGCCATCCGCGTCCAGCTTGAGAATCTTGAGCAGCACATACCCACCCTCCGGCCGACTGGTCGCGTAGAGACCTCCCTCCCGCCACGCGTCGGCCGCCACTGGCGAAGCAGCGACAAACAATGCAAACAGAGCGGCAAGCCATCGTTTGAACATGGTCGGTCTCCTGATACTTGAACGCCCGCAACTGCACGGAATGACTGTGTTCACTGCGCGGCGGGGTCGCCCAGCGTCTCACAAGTTTCGGTGCCGCTGACGCAATCGATGGGTATCGAAGCCACCGCTCCGCTCGCGCCTGGCCTGGAGTGCCTCGGTGCCACCATGCATCAGGCGAGCGCCGACGCGACGCCTTGCGCGGAGCAGAGCAACGCCAGTTCACACCGCGCGATCCAATCCAATCCGAGGCGCGGGCTGGGTCGTTTCCTGCCCGCGCCATCGGCCGCTGTGTCGCTCAGGCATTCGCCGCGTCGTGTTCCAGGTGATACCGCACCGCCTCGGCCACCTCGTTCTTCGAGCCCAGGAACACAGGCACGCGCTGGTGCAGCTGTTCCGGTTGCAGGCCGAGGATGCGTGCGCGGCCGGTGCTGGCGGCGCCGCCGGCCTGCTCCACCAGCATGCCCATCGGGTTGGCTTCGTACATCAGCCGCAGCTTGCCGGCCTTGCCTGGGTCCTTCTTGTCCCAGGGATAGATGAAGATGCCGCCGCGGGTGAGGATGCGGTGCACGTCGGCGACCATGCTGGCGATCCAGCGCATGTTGAAGTTCTTGCCGCGCACGCCCTCGCTGCCGGCCAGCAGGTCGGCCACGTACTGCTGCATCGGCGCTTCCCAGTGGCGCTGGTTGGACATGTTGATCGCGAACTCGGCGGTGTCCTCGGGGATGCGCATGTCGGCCTGGGTCAGCAGGAAGCTGCCTTCCTCGCGCTCGAGGGTGAAGGCGTGGGTGCCGTGGCCCAGGGTCAGCACCAGCATCGTGCTGGGGCCGTAGATGCAGTAGCCGGCGGCGACCTGCGCGGTGCCCGGCTGCAGAAAGTGCTCGTCGCCGGGCTTGTCGGTGCCTGGGGGCGCGCGCAGCACCGAGAAGATGGTGCCGACCGAGACATTGACGTCGATGTTGGAGCTGCCGTCCAGCGGATCGAACAGCAACAGGAAATCGCCGCTGGGGTACTTGTCGGGCACCGGCTGGCAGTGGTCCATCTCTTCCGAGGCGCAGGCGGCGAGGTGGCCGCCCCAGGCGTTGGCTTCGAGCAGGATGTCGTTGCTGAGCACGTCCAGCTTCTTCTGCGCCTCACCCTGCACGTTGCCGGTGCCGGCATCGCCGAGCACGCCGCCCAGGGCGCCCTTGCTGACCGCGATGGAGATGCGCTTGCAGGCGCGGGACACGATCGTGATGAGCTGGCGCAGTTCCGGGCCGATACGCCCGGCATGCTGTTCTTCGATCAGGAAGCGGGTCAGCGACGTTCGCGACATGGGCAGGACGGCCTTGCGTGAGAAAGGGGACCGCCATTGTCGCGGGTTGCGCGGTAGATTTCGATCAACGGTGTTCCACGATCCTTTCCGCGCCTGCAGACGCGGCCGCCACGCAGGCACAAAAAAGCCGGAAGCGCAGGGCGCTCTCGGCTCCAAGGCAGGACCGCGGGGACTCAGCCCTTATGCACGGTCGCCACGGCTTGAGTCACGTAGTCCAGGTTCTTCTGGCTCAACGCGGCCACGCAGATGCGGCCGGTGCCGACCGCGTAGATGCCGAACTCCTCGCGCAGCCGGTCCACCTGCGCCTTGCTCAGGCCCGAGTAGGAGAACATGCCGGCCTGCTGCTGGATGAAGCCGAACTCCGGCGCGCCGAGGGCGGCCAGCTTCTGCACCATGCCGGCGCGCAGGGCGTGGATGCGCTCGCGCATCTCGGTCAGCTCCTGCTCCCACATCGCGCGCAGTTCCGGGCTGTTGAGTACCCCGGCAACCAGCGCGGCGCCGTGCGTGGACGGGCTGGAGTAGATGGTGCGGATGATGCGCTTGACCTGCGACTGCACCGCCTTGCTCTCGGCGGCGTTGGCCGAGACCACCGACAGCGCGCCGACGCGCTCGCCGTACAGCGAGAACGACTTGGAGTACGAACTGGCGACCACGTAGTTGTCGATGCCGACCTCGGCCAGCAGGCGCACCGCGTAGGCGTCGGCATCGATGCCCTTGTCGAAGCCCTGGTAGGCGATGTCCACGAACGGGAACAGGTTACGTTCCTTCAGCAGCTCGGCCACGGTGCGCCACTGCGCCTGGCTCAGGTCGGCGCCGGTCGGGTTGTGGCAGCAGGCATGCAGCAGCACCACGCTGCCGGGGGCGAGCGCGCGCAGGTCGGCGAGCATGCCGTCGAAGTTCAGGCCGTGGCTGGCCGGATCGAAATAGGTGTAGTCGACCACGTCGAAGCCGGCGGCGGTGAACACCGCGCGGTGGTTCTCCCAGCTCGGGTTGCTGATGGCGATGGTCGAGGTGGACAGCAGCTTCTTCAGCAGGTCCGCGCCCACGCGCAGCGCGCCGCTGCCGCCGACGGTCTGCGAGGTGGCGACGCGGCCGGCGGCCAGCAGCGGCGACTCGGCGCCGAACAGCAGTTTCTGCGTGGCCAGGTCGTAGGCGGGCAGGCCGTCGATCGGCAGGTAGCCGCGCGGCTTGGCTTCCTGCGCCAGCTGCTGCTCGATCTGCTGCACGGCGCGCAGCAGCGGGATGCGGCCGTTTTCGTCGTAGTAGATGCCCACGCCCAGGTTGACCTTGGTCGGGCGGGAGTCGGCGTTGTAGGCCTCGGTCAGGCCCAGGATCGGGTCGCCTGGGACCTGTTCCACGTTTGCAAAGAAGGACACGGCGGTACTCGTTCGGTGGCGGAGGTGGGGGCCGGAAGGACCGGAGCCGGCGCGGTCAAACACCTCATCCTAACAAACGCTGCCGCGCTTGGCCGGTGCGGCCGGGCGGCAGTTGGGCGATGATGGGCCATGTCTTCTTCCCTGCCCTCCGCCCTGCTCTGCGGGGCCTGCGCCCTGGCGCTGTCGTCCCTGGTCCACGCCGCTCCTGCCGAGGAGCCGGCCACCACCCTGCCCGCCTTGCAGGTCCAGGCCGCCCGCGTCGGCGGCGTGGCCGATTTCGACCTGCCGGCGTCGCTGACCACCACCGGCCTGGGCGACAGCGACCGCCTCGGCATCCAGGCATCCGAGGCGCTGGTCGGGGTGCCCGGCCTGCTCGCGCGCGATCGCCAGAACTACGCGCAGGACACCCAGCTGTCGATTCGCGGCTTCGGCGCGCGCTCGGCGTTCGGCGTGCGCGGGGTGCGCCTGCTGCTGGACGGCATCCCGGCGACGATGCCGGACGGCCAGGGCCAGCTGTCCAACTTCAACCTGTTCGGCAGCGAGCGGGTCGAGGTGCTGCGCGGGCCGTTCTCGGCGCTGTACGGCAATTCCTCCGGCGGCGTGGTGCAGCTGTGGAGCGCCGACGGCCAGCCGGACGATCCCTGGCGGCTGCGCAGCGCGATCGGCAGCCACGGTACCGCGGCGCTCAGCGCCCAGGCGCTGGGCCAGCAAGGCGAGGTCCACTACAACCTGGCCGCCACCCATTTCAGCACCGATGGCTACCGCGACCACAGCCACGCCCAGCGCACCACCTTCAACGCCAAGATCGGCATCGATCTGGCGCCGGGGCGGCGCCTGGACCTGCTGCTCAACGCGCTGGAGGCGCCCGATGCGCAGGATCCGCTGGGCCTGAGCCGCGCCCAGGCCGCTGCCGACCCGCGCCAGGCCACCGCCGCGGCCAGCCAGTTCGACACCCGCAAGTCCACCCGCCAGGTCCAGGCCGGCGCCATCTTCACCCAGCAGGTGGACCAGCAGACCTGGCGCCTGATGGGCTACGCCGGGCGCCGCGACGTCACCCAATACCTCTCGGTTCCGGTGAGCGCGCAGAGCAACCCGCTCAACGCCGGCGGGGTGATCGACCTGGACGGCGACTACGGCGGCCTCGACGCGCGCTGGGCCTGGCAGGGCGAACTGGGCGGCCGCGCGTTCCAGTTCACCGTCGGCGCCAATGCCGACCGCCAGCAACAGCACCGCACCGGCTACGAGAACTTCGTCGGCAGCACGCTCGGAGTGAAGGGCCGGCTGCGGCGCGACCAGCAGGACCGGGTGGAGAACGTGGACCAGTTCGCCCAGGCCTGGTGGCAGTTCGCCGAGCGCTGGTCGCTGCTGGCCGGCCTGCGCCACAGCCAGGTACGGTTCCGCTCGGACGACGCCTACATCGTCGGCCGCAACCCCGACGACAGCGGCCGCACCGACTATGCCGCGACCACGCCGGTGGCCGGACTGGTGTTCCGCGTCACCGACGACCTGCGGCTCTACGCCTCGGCCGGGCGCGGCTTCGAGACCCCGACCTTCAACGAGCTGGGCTACCGCCGCGACGGCGGCGCCGGCCTGGCCCTGGACCTGGCCGCGGCGCGCAGCCAGAACCTGGAACTGGGCGCGAAGTGGCGCAACGCCGCCGGCGCCAGCTGGGACGCGGCGCTGTTCCGCGCCAGCACCGACGACGAACTGGCGGTGGCCAGCAACACCAACGGCCGCAGCACCTACCGCAACATCGGCCGTACCCGCCGCCAGGGCGCCGAGACCAGCCTGACCCTGCCGCTGGGCGACAGCGCGCAACTGCAGCTGGCCTACACCTGGCTGCAGGCGACGGTGCGCCAGGCCTACCTGACCTGCGCCAGCAGCGGCTGCGCGACGCCCACCGCGGTGGTGGCCGCCGGCACCCGCCTGCCCGGCGTGCCGCAGCAGCAACTGTTCGCGCGCTGGCAGTGGCAGCCGCGCGCCTGGCAGTTCGCGGTCGAGGGCGTGGCCGCCGGCGACACCGTGGTCAACGACCTGGCCAGCGAGGCCGCGCCCGGCTACGCCCTGCTCAACCTGGAAGCGGCGCGGCGCTGGACCACCGCGCACGGCACCCTGCGCACCTTCGCGCGCATCGACAACGCGTTCGATCGCCGCTACATCGGTTCGGTCATCGTCAACGACGGCAATGGCCGTTACTACGAGCCGGGGCCGGATCGCAGCTATACTGTCGGGCTGCAGTGGGACTTGCCGCACTGAGTTGGTCTTAGGCGGGGAGCATCTCCCAGCGCCATCCGAGCGTGGCGTTTTTCGGTAGTTCGCTGATCGCCGCTAGCGATGGGCGGCACCATGGGACGCGGGAATCCTGTTCGGCGGTGGCGCAGGACTGCTTCGTCGAGCAGCGCCGGAGCCCCTGCCCTGACCTGTCCGCGGGTCCTGCGGCACACCGTGGCATGCGCGCTTCACAAACCGCCGCCGGCGACGCTTAGACGCAGGGAAGGCAGCGCCGCATGGATGGCCCATGCAGGCGTCGATGTCGCGGAGGGATTGCCGTGGAAGACAAGCTCGACCGGTTGCTGAGCGACGTCGCCCGGCTCAAGCAGGCGCTGCAGACGCGGAAAACCCCGGCCGAGCGCGCGTTCCGGCTCCTGGAGAAGATGCTGGCGCCGTTGGCGATGGCGGTGTTGGCGTTCTACGGCAATGCCGCCGCGGACAAGATTTCCGCAGGCCAGTTGGCGCTGGCGAAGCTCAGCGTGGAAGACAAGAACAGTGAATTTGCGCGCTCGTTGCAGAGCAAGTACGTGGAACTCTTCTACGCCGACATCACCTCGGGCGATCCGGTGCGGCAAGGCCACGCGCTGGGCCTGCTGCGCCTGATGGATCCACCGCTGGCGCTGCAACTGGCGGCGTTCGTCGCGACCAGTCCAACGGCGCCGCCGGCGCTCAAGGCGCAGGCCGAAGCCACCGGCCGGCAGATCCGGCGCGAACCCCGCGCACCGGCGGCACCGGCACGGTCGCGATGAGCCAGGCCGACGGCAGCAGCGCGCCGCTCAACTGCGGTTGATCGACACCCCGCCGTCGACCAGCATCGCGCTGCCGGTCACGAACGCGGCTTCGTCCGAGGCCAGGAACAGCGCGGCCCGCGCCAGTTCGTCCGGCTGCGCCAGGCGCTTGAGCGCATGCAGCTGCGCGACCTGCGCCAGCGCCTCTGGCGTGCCGTTCATCGCCTCCGCCATCTGCGTGTGCGTGCCGCCCGGCAGCAAGGCGTTGACCCGGATCGCCTGCGGTCCGAACTCCGCTGCCAGCGCCTGGGTCAGGCCGATCAGGCCGGCCTTGCTGGCGGCATAGGAGGCGGTGCACGGGAAGCCGACGGTGTGGCCGACGAAGGTCGAGGTGAAGATCACCGACCCGCCGCCGCGTGCCAGCATCGCCGGAATCTGATGCTTGGCGCCGAAGAATGCGCCGCTGAGATTGATGTCGAGCGCGTCGCGCCAGGCCTGCGCCTGCAGCTGCGTGGTCGGCACCAGGGTGCCCAGGGTGCCGGCATTGTTGAAGCCGATGTCCAGGCCGCCGAAGCGCTCGCTGGCCAACGCCACCAACGCCTGCGCATAGGCCTCCTCGCGGACGTCGCCGGCCAGCCACGCGGCCTGGCCGCCGGCCTCCTCGATCTCCGCGGCGATTGTCTGCAGCAGCGCGCCGCGGCGCGCGCCCAGCACCACGCATGCGCCTTCGCGTGCGAACAGGTGCGCCGCGGCGTGGCCGATGCCGGAACTGGCGCCGGTGATGAGCGCGATCTTGCCGTGCAAGCGTTGCATGTGATGCTCCATGGTCTTGAAGGAACCTGGAGCATCGTCGGCGCCGCCGCGCGCTGCTCGCCGTGTTCGGACGCGGCAGTCGCGGGCGATGGATCGTCCGAAAGATGCGTTGGATGCGAGAGCGGCGGCCAACCGTGACGCGGCGTCCTGCGAGATCTGTCGAAACTCGGCAAGAAGCACTGCTGTCCTGTAGGAGCGGCTTCAGCCGCGACTGGCATGACCGATGGAGTCGCGTCGCGGCTGAAGCCGCTCCTGCGAGAAACCCGACGTCGACAACCGCGCGGCGCAGCCGGCACGCAGCGAAACGCGATCTCAGTGCGCGCCCAACTGCAGCCGCCGGTACAGCGTGCTGCGGCTGATGCCGAGCCGGCGTGCGGCCTGCGAGACGTTGCCGTTGCAAGCGTCCAGAGCCTGGCGCATGGCGCCGAGCGCGAGACTGTCGAGGTCGGCATCGGGCAACGGCATCGCGGTGCCGGCGTTGCTGCCCTGCTCTGCCGCGCGCACGCCGGGCAGATAGGCCGGCAACGCGTCGCTATCGACCAGCGCGTCCGGATCGCTCAGCGCCACCAGCGTGCGCAGGCAGGCCACCAGCTGGCGCAGATTGCCCGGCCACGCATAGGCGCTCAGCGTCGCCAGGGCGGCCTCGGTCAGGCGCCTGCCCTGGCCAAGCCGCGTCCACAGCTCGGCGACCAGCGTGCGCCGGTCCGGATGCGCGCGCAGCGCCGGCACCTGCACGCAGTGGTGGGCGATGCGGTAGTACAGGTCGGGGCGGAAGCGCTGCTCGGCCATCGCCGCGTCCAGGTCGCGGTGGGTGGCGCAGATCAGCGCGAAATCCAGCTTCACCGGCTTGCCGCCGCCCAGCGGCAGCAGTTCGCGCTCCTGCAGTACACGCAGCAACCGCGGCTGCAGGGCCAGCGGCATGTCGCCGATCTCGTCCAGGAACAGCACGCCGCCATCGGCCTGACGCAACAGCCCCGGATTGCCGTGCTTGCGCGCGCCGGTGAAGGCGCCGTCCTCGTAGCCGAACAGTTCCGCTTCGATCAGCCCTTCCGGCAGCGCCGCGCAGTTGACCGCCACGAACGGGCGCCCGGCGCGTGCGCTGCGCCGGTGCAGTTCGCGCGCGAACACTTCCTTG
The DNA here is from genome assembly GCF_056725115.1 of Xanthomonas sp. NCPPB 3570. Lineage (NCBI taxonomy): Bacteria > Pseudomonadati > Pseudomonadota > Gammaproteobacteria > Lysobacterales > Lysobacteraceae > Xanthomonas > Xanthomonas sp. NCPPB 3570. Next base: position 27,239 of record NZ_CM161513.1, read on the forward strand.
CCGGTGCCGGTCTCGCCCTGCACCAGCACCGGCAGTTGCGCGTCGAGCACGCGCCGCGCGCGTTCCAGCGCCAGCTCCTGTGCGGCGTCGAACAGCGGTGCGTCGGACGCCGCCGCCGCCGAAGGCCGCGACGACGCGGTCACGGTGATCGGCGCCTGCTGCGGGCGCCGCCGCGGACGGTCGTCGGCCGGGCTGTCGATGCGTCCGTGCAGCGCCCGTCCCTGCAGATCGAACACGCTGCCCTGCTGGCGCAGCCGCGACAGCGGCTCTTCGAACAGCGCCTCGTAGGGCGCGCGGCCGAGTTCGTGGCGCTCCAGCCCGAACAGCCGCAACCCGGCCTGGTTGGCGGCCACCAGGCGGCCGTTGCGGAAGGCCAGCAGCGCCTCGCGTGCGGTGCCGAGCAGCGCCGGGTCGTGGTGCACGCGCAGCAGTTCGCAGCCGGGAATGCCGTCGTCGAAATAGCGGTGCTCGATGTTGGCCACCGCCATCCGCGCCAGCGCCAGCGCGTGCATGTGCTGCACGCTGGCGTCGCCGGAGATGTCGAGCACGCCAGCGAGGGCGCCGTACGGATCGAAGATCGGCACCGCGGCGCAACTGAGGATCTGGTGCGGGGCGAAGTAGTGTTCGCCACCGCGCACTTCCACCGAGCGGCTTTCGACGATCGCCGTGCCGATCGCGTTGGTGCCGACCTGGGGTTCGCTCCAGCATGCGCCGGGCATCAGCGCCACCCTGCCCGCCTTGTCGAGGAAGCGCGGGCTGCCTTCGGCATCGAGGATCCAGCCGGCCTCGTCGGTGAGCAGCACGATGCTGCCTGTGGCCGCGGCGTCGCCGGCCAGGCCTTCCAGTTCGGCGCGGGCCAGCCGCCACAGTCGCTCGTGCGCCTCGCGCAGGGCGCGCAGGCGCGAGGCCTCCAGTGGCTCGATCGCCGGTTTGGCGTCCGCGGCCAGGCCCAGGCGCTGGCAGCGCTGCCACGACTGCAGGATGGTGTCGGGCACCTGCCCGACCGGCGCGCCGCCGCGTTCGAAAAAGGCCCGGCGGGCCTGGCCGAGTTGGTGTTGCGAAGGGTGCTGCGCCATGTCCGGCTCCGCTGTCGCAGATTGCGACACCTGGTGATACGGGTGTTCCGATAAACAGCACATCCGCCGGCGCGGTGCAATCAGCAGGCGTGGCGCAACGCAGCAAAACCGGGCGGGGTGCGTCGCTGTGTCGCGGTGCGAACGCGTGACGCGGCGCAGCACGCAAAACCTGGCATCGGTCTTGCGCATGTGCAGCTACCCGGACGGGCCTGCCCTGTCCTTCTCGACCGCCGAAGGAGACACCACGATGAATGCCGTCAGCACCGCCAAGCCGCATGCCACCGATCCGCAGTCCATCTTCAAGTCGCGCTACGGCAACTTCATCGGCGGCAAGTGGGTGGAGCCGAAGAGCGGGCAGTATTTCGACAACAGCACGCCGATCACCGGCAAGGTGTTTACCGCGGTGGCGCGCTCCAACGCCGAGGACATCGAGGCTGCGCTCGACGCCGCGCACGCCGCCAAGGACGCCTGGGGCAAGACCTCCAGCACCGAGCGCAGCAACGTGCTGCTGAAGATCGCCGACCGCATCGAGCAGAACCTGGAACTGCTGGCCTATGCCGAGACCTGGGACAACGGCAAGCCGGTGCGCGAGACGCTCAACGCCGACGTGCCGCTGTGCGTGGACCACTTCCGCTATTTCGCCGGTGCGGTGCGCGCGCAGGAAGGCGGCATCTCCGAGATCGACCACGACACCATCGCCTACCACTTCCACGAGCCGCTCGGCGTGGTCGGCCAGATCATTCCGTGGAACTTCCCGCTGCTGATGGCGTGCTGGAAGCTTGCGCCAGCGCTGGCCGCCGGCAACTGCGTGGTGATGAAGCCGGCCGAGCAGACCCCGGCCTCGATCCTGGTGCTGATGGAGGTGATCGGCGACCTGTTGCCGCCGGGCGTGCTCAACGTGGTCAACGGCTTCGGCCTGGAGGCGGGCAAGCCGCTGGCCAGCAATCCGCGCATCGCCAAGATCGCCTTCACCGGCGAGACCACCACCGGCCGGCTGATCATGCAGTACGCCAGCCAGAACCTGATCCCGGTGACGCTGGAACTGGGTGGCAAGTCGCCCAACATCTTCTTCGCCGACGTGATGGCCGAGGACGACGACTTCCTCGACAAGGCGGTGGAAGGTTTCGTGCTGTTCGCCTTCAACCAGGGCGAGGTGTGCACCTGCCCGTCGCGCGCGCTGATCCAGGAATCGATCTACGACAAGTTCATGGAGAAGGCGCTCAAGCGCGTGGCGGCGATCAAGCAGGGCAACCCGCTCGATCCCAACACCATGGTCGGCGCGCAGGCCTCCAGCGAGCAGCTGGAGAAGATCCTGTCCTACATCGACATCGGCAAGCAGGAAGGCGCCGAAGTGCTGATCGGCGGCGAGCGCAACGCGCTGGATGGCGAGCTGGCCGGCGGCTTCTACGTCAAGCCCACGGTGTTCAAGGGCCACAACAGGATGCGCGTGTTCCAGGAGGAGATCTTCGGCCCGGTGGTGTCGGTGACCACCTTCAAGGACGAGGCCGAGGCGCTGGCGATCGCCAACGACACGCTGTACGGCCTGGGCGCCGGCGTGTGGAGCCGCGATGCGGCGCGGCTGTACCGCATGGGCCGCGCGATCCAGGCCGGGCGCGTGTGGACCAACTGCTACCACGCCTACCCGGCGCATGCCGCGTTCGGCGGCTACAAGCAGTCGGGCATCGGCCGCGAGAACCACAAGATGATGCTCGACCACTACCAGCAGACCAAGAACCTGCTGGTCAGCTACTCGCCGAAGGCGCTCGGCTTCTTCTGACGTGCGGGCAGGGCGGCGGCACGCGCACAGGCGTGTCGTCGCGTTGCCGCCAACTGATCTGGATCAAGGCAATCCGTCGCCGGTCGCGCGATGGTGACAGTACCCGTTTTTCTCAGGAGCGTTGCAATGGACAAGACGATGAAAGCCGCCGTGGTGCGGGAATTCGGCAAGCCGCTGGCGATCGAGGAAGTGGCGGTGCCGCGGCCGCAGGCCGGCGACATCCTGGTCAAGATCGAAGCCTGCGGCGTGTGCCACACCGACCTGCACGCGGCCGAAGGCGACTGGCCGGTGAAGCCGAACCCGCCGTTCATTCCCGGCCACGAGGGCGTGGGCCATGTGGTGGCGGTGGGCGCCGGCGTGGACCACGTCAGGGAAGGCGATCGCGTCGGCATTCCGTGGCTGTATTCGGCCTGCGGCCATTGCGAGCATTGCCTGGGCGGCTGGGAAACCCTGTGCGAGACGCAGCAGAACACCGGCTACTCGGTCAACGGCGGCTTCGCCGAGTACGCGCTGGCCAATGCCAACTACGTCGGCCACCTGCCGAAGGGCATCGGCTTCGTCGAGGTCGCGCCGATCCTGTGCGCCGGCGTCACCGTGTACAAGGGCCTGAAGGTCACCGACACCAAGCCCGGCAACTGGGTGGTGATCTCCGGCATCGGCGGCCTCGGCCACATGGCGGTGCAGTACGCCAAGGCGATGGGCCTGAACGTGGCCGCGGTGGATGTGGACGACGCCAAGCTGGCGCTGGCCTCGCGCCTGGGCGCGACGGTGACGGTGAACGCGCGCACGACCGATCCGGTGGCGTACCTGAAGAAGGAAATCGGCGGCGCGCACGGTGCGCTGGTCACCGCGGTCTCGCCGAAGGCGTTCGAGCAGGCCATCGGCATGGTCCGCCGCGGCGGCACCGTGTCGCTCAACGGCCTGCCGCCGGGCCAGTTCCCGCTGGACATCTTCGGCATGGTGCTCAACGGCGTGACCGTGCGTGGCTCGATCGTCGGTACGCGTCTGGACCTGCAGGAGTCGCTGGAATTCGCCGAGCAGGGCAAGGTGGCCGCGACCGTGGCCACCGACACCCTGGACAACGTCAACGACGTGTTCGCACGCATGCATGCCGGCAAGATCGAAGGCCGCATCGTGCTGGACATGGCCACCTGATGGACGCGTCCGCGCCCGCCGACGCGCTGCCGCCGCAGGTGCTGGCGACGCTGCCGGCGCTGCAGCTGATCGCCAAGCTGCGGGCGCGGCACGGCGCACTGCTGTTCCACCAGTCCGGCGGCTGCTGCGACGGTTCCTCGCCGATGTGTTATCCGCAGGACGACTTTATCGTCGGCGACCGCGACGTGCTGCTGGGCGAGATTGGGCAGGCGCCGTTCTACATCAGCCCGTCGCAGTTCGCCTACTGGAAGCACACCCAGCTGATCATCGACGTAGTGCCCGGCCGCGGCGGCATGTTCTCGCTGGAGAACGGCGAGGGCGTACGCTTCCTGGTGCGCTCGCGCCTGTTCACCGACAGCGAGTACGCCGCGCTGAAGGCGGCGGGGAAGGTGTAGGAGCGGCTTCAGCCGCGACAGGGCGTTTCTCGATCTCGCGTGGTCGCGGCTGAAGCCGCTCCTACAGTAGGAACCCCGGTGTGGGAGGCGCTGTTGCGATTCCCCATTCCCTATTCCCCAATCCCGGCTCCATCGCGGCTGAAGCCGCTCCTACCGATGTGATGCATCGCGCCGACGATGCCCTGGGTGGCCTACGACGCCTTCGGCGGCTTCGCCGGCACGAACGGGGACACCGGGTCGCTGGCGGGAAAGGTTTCTTCCAGCGCTTCGTCCTGGTTGGCGTCGGCGTGCCGTCCGTGCGCGGTGTCCGGCGTGGAGTGCGCCGGCGTGTCCGGCGGGGCAGGGCGATCCTCGCCGGTGCGTGGTTCGTGTTCGACGATGGTCTCGGGCCGGTCGCCGGCGCCGCGGTCTTCGCTGAGCTGCGTCTCGCGTTTGCCGCGTTGTTCGCCGGGGAGGGGGGCCGCGCGGCGCAGCGGGTCGGTGGGCGTGGACATGTCCGGTTCCTCCAGAGGAATGGCGGCGGAGGTCCAGTTCACCGCCGCGGCAGTGAAGCCATTGCGAATCGCGGCCCTTGCACGCGTCGGTCACGAACCGCTAACGGGGCGGGCGCTACTGCTGCGCATCCCCCCGCCGACGTTGCCGCCCGGAGCCCTGCCATGCGCCCCAGCGACCGCCCCGACCCGCTGCTGTTCAACGCCCATCTGGACCCCTTGCCGAGCGTGCCGCCGCCGCGCCGCCGTGGCGCCGCGCCGCGCCCGCACGATGCGCCGGATTACCGCCGCTACAGCCTGGCCGACTACCGCCAGCGCCGTGCGCGCCACCGCACCCCGTGGCGCGACCTGTGCCCGGCCTATGCCTTCGCCCTGCAGACCCACGCCCGCGGCTGGCCGCGCGGACCGGAGGCCGAGACCGATGGCGAACTGGCCGCGCATTGGGACCTGGTGCGCGGCGACTCGCGGCTGGACTGGGATCAGGCGCGGCAGGTGGTCGAGGACGCCTGGCAGGCGCTGGACCACCTGCCGGCGCAGGCGACCGGCATGGAGGCGCACTGATGCCGCGCCCGATCTGGACCGGCACGCTGTCCTTCGGCCTGCTCAACGTGCCGGTATCGCTGATGTCCGGCGAACGCCGGGTCGACCTGCACTTCCGCATGCTCGACGCGCGCGACAAGCGCCCGATCCGCTTCGAGCGGGTCAATGCCGACACCGGCGAGGAAGTGCCGTGGAAGGACATCGTCAAGGCCTACGAATACAGCAAGGGCAACTACGTGGTGGTCGAGCAGCAGGACATCGCCTCGGCCGCGCCGGAGAGCCACGAGGCGGTGGAGGTGGAGGCCTTCGTCGACGCCGCCGAGATCGACCTGCGCTATTTCGAAAAGCCCTACGTGCTCGTGCCGGGCAAGAAGGCCGAGAAGGGCTATGTGCTGCTGCGCGAGACCCTGCGCAGCACCGGCAAGGTCGGCATCGCGCGGGTGGTGATCCGCACCCGCGAATACCTGTCGGCGGTGATGCCGCTGCAGGACGCACTGGTGCTGATCCTGCTGCGCTATCCACAGGAACTGGTGGACCTGGACGACTACACGCTGCCCAGCGGCAAGGCGGCCGACTACCGGATCAGCGCCAAGGAAACCGAGATGGCGGCGCAGCTGATCGACTCGATGTCCGGGCGCTGGGACCCCGACGCCTACCACGACGAATTCCGCGAGCGGCTGCATGCGGTGATCCAGAAGCGGATCAAGGCGCAGGAGGGCACCACCCAGGTCGACGAGGACGCCGAGGCGCCGCAGCGCGAGGACGCCACCACCAACGTGGTCGACTTCATGTCGCTGCTGCAGAAGAGCCTGGAGGCCAAGAAGCGCACGCCGGCCAAACAGGACGAGCGCGTGCCGGTGCGCAAGACCGCGACGAAGAAGAGCGGCAAGCCGGCCAAGAGCGCGGCCGGCAAGGCCAAGAAGGCGACGCGGGCCAAACCGGCGGCGGCCAAGGCCAAGCCGGCCGCGCGCAAGGCGCCGGCGCGGCGCAAGGCCGGCTAGGGCAGGTCGGTTGCGGCGGCGCCAGGGCCGCCGCGACCGGCGTTACGCCGAGACCATCGCCTCGCGCGTCACCTGCGCCAGCGACTCGCGCGAAATCGCCGCGATCGACCTGGCGCCGGTCAGGGTCATCGCCACCCGCATCTCCTTCTCGATCAGGCCCAGCAGGTGTTCCACGCCGGCCCGGCCGGCGGTGGCCAGCGCGTAGACGAAGGCGCGGCCGAGCAGCACCGCGTCGGCGCCGAGCGCCAGCATGCGCACCACGTCCAGGCCGCTGCGCACGCCGGAGTCGGCCAGGATCTTCAGCTCGCCCTTCACCGCATCGGCGATCGACTGCAACGCCCGCGCACTGGACAGCACGCCGTCGAGCTGGCGTCCGCCATGGTTGGAGACGACGATGCCGTCGGCGCCGAAACGCACCGCATCGCGCGCGTCGGCCGGGTCGAGGATGCCCTTGATCAGCATCGGCCCGGTCCAGAATTCGCGGATCCACTCCAGGTCCTTCCACGAGATCGACGGATCGAAGTTGGCGCCGAGCCAGCCGATGTAGTCGGCCAGCCCGGTGGGGTGGCCGCGGTAGGTAGAGATGTTGCCCAGGTCGTGCGGGCGCCCGCGCAGGCCCACGTCCCAGGCCCAGCGCGGATGCGTGAGCGCCTGCAGCATGCGCCGCAGCGGCGCGTTGGGGCCGCTCATGCCCGAATGCGCGTCGCGGTAGCGCGCACCCGGCACCGGCATGTCCACGGTGAACACCAGGGTGCTCACGCCGGCCGCCTTGGCCCGCTCCAGCGCGTTGCGCATGAAGCCGCGGTCCTTGAGCACATACAGCTGGAACCACATCGGCCGGTCGATCGCCGGCGCCACTTCCTCGATCGGGCACACCGACACCGTGGACAGGGTGAACGGCACGCCCTTGGCCGCCGCCGCCCTGGCCGCCTGCACCTCGCCGCGGCGCGCGTACATGCCGGTCAGGCCCACCGGCGCCAGCGCCACCGGCAAGGCCAGGCGTTCGCCGAACAGCTCGGTGTGCAGGTCCAGCGCCGACATGTCGCGCAGCACCCGCTGGCGCAGGGCGATGTCGCTGAGGTCGGACACGTTGCGGCGCAGGGTGTGTTCGGCATAGGCGCCGCCGTCGATGTAGTGGAACAGGAACGGCGGCAGCCGGCGCTGGGCGGCGGCACGGTAGTCGGTGGCGGCGGAAATGATCATCGGGGCAGGGCGGTCAGGGAGAGGAGGGCAGGCGCGAGGCACGCGCGCGGCGTGCATCGTCCTCGTCGAGCGTGCGCAGCGCGCTGTGCACGAATTCCAGGTGTGCGTGCGCGGCGGCGCGTGCGCGTTCCGGGTCGCCGGCCAGGATCGCGTCGCGCAGCGCGCGGTGTTGGGCGTGCAGGGCGGCGAAGATGCGCGGCGAGGCGAACAACTGCTGCCGGCTCTGCGAGATGTTGGCCTGCAGCAGGTCGAACAGGCCGCGCATCACCTGCAGCAGGACGCGGTTGTGGGTGGCCTCGGCGATGGCCAGGTGGAAGTCGGCATCGGCGTGCGCCTGGGCGGTGGCATCGGCCTGCGCGTGGGTCTGCAGCAGCGCCTCGAACGCGGCGTCGATGCGCGCGCGGTCGTCGGCGGTGGCGCGCAGCGCCGCGTGCCAGGCGGTGGCGCCTTCCAGCGCATGGCGGGCCTCCAGCACGTCGAAGCGGTACTCCGGGTCGGCGTGCAGCAGCGGCAGGAACGGCTGCAGCGGCGCCACCACCTGGTCCTCCGGGGTCGGCGGCCGTTGCACGTAGGTGCCGCCGCCCACGCGCGCCCGCAGCAGCCCCTGGCTGGCGAGCTGGGCGATGGCCTCGCGCAGCACCGGGCGGGACACGCCCAGTTCCGCGGCCAGGGCGCGCTCGGCGGGCAGGCGCGCGTCGACGGCCAGGCCGCGTTGCGCGATCAGTGCGCGCAACTGGGCGGCGACCCGGTCGCTGAGCCGGGCTGGGGACTCGGCCGGGGCGTCGGCGCTGGCGGTAGCGGATAGATTGGTCATACCAATTGCGTGATAGTAAAGCGCGTGGCCTGGCCATTAGGCGCCACGTCTCACGCAACGTCAATCACCGCAGCAAGATACGGCGCGTAATTGGTCATACCAATCAGAACATTCGATAGCGCGCCATCGCCGCAGCCAGCACCACCAGCACGGCCACCAGGGCCAGTTCCAGCCCGAGCAAGCGCTGCAGCGTGCGCACCTGCGCGGGCGGCGGCGCCCAGTCAGGCTGGCGCCGCGCCTGCCGGCGCCAGCGCAGCAGGCGCAGCGTCGGCACCAGCGAAAGCAGGCCGATCGCCGCGAAGGTGCCGAGCTTGGCCCAGAACCAGGGGTTGTGCAGGTAGTAGTCGGCGCCCTTGACTCCATAGCGCACACGCAGCGCGCCGGCCGCCAGGATCAGCAGCGCGGCCACGCCGTAGATGGCGTCGATGCGGACCAGCCGCGTCAGTTGGATGCGCGCCAGCGGCGCGCGCAGCAGGGCCCATTCGGCCACCAGCGCGGCGATCAGCAGCAGCATCGCTAGGTGGTGCAGGGCGGCCAGGATCAGGTCGACAGTGCCCATCGGCGCGGCCTCACCACACCCACGGCAGCAGCCGCCAGCTGTGCGCGGCGTAGTCCGGGTAGTCCTCGGGGAAGGCCTGGGTCAGCATCGCTTCCTCCACCCGGATGCGGCGCAGGAACGCCCAGGTCACCGGCAGTACGATCGCCAGCAGCGACAGCACGTTGCCCATGCCCAGTGCCAGCCCGTAGAACGCCAGCAGCGCGCCGGTGTAGGAGGGGTGGCGCAGATAGCGGTACGGCCCATGGCGGACCAGACGGTGGCCCTCCTGGATGGTCACGTCGACGGTGAACCAGCGTGCCAGCACCCGGATCGACCACAGCCGCAGCGCCAGCCCGCCGGCCAGCAGTACGCAGGCCGTCCAGCGCAGCGGCTCCTGCAGGTGCGGCGCATACCGCCACACGCCGAGCATCGACAGCACCACGCCCAGCGCCACCGCCGCGTACAGCACACGCCACAGCAGGCGCAGCGTGCCCTGGTCGCGGGCACCGCCGTCGGCGGCGCGACGGCGGCGGCTGAGCAGCATCTCGTAGGCGCCCCAGCTCAGGCCGAGCAGCATGAACAGCAGATCCGGATGGCGCAGAGTCAGGGGCATGGCGGCGTCCTCGTGGCGGAGTGCAACAGCGGCATTGCGTGGCAAGGTGGATGAACCGGGCCCGTCCTGCGTGTCGATCGTCCGGCATGCAGCGGGTATGGACACAGTGTGCCGCGCGCGCGGTGGTGCGGCAGTGGCCGCAGGTCATGCCGTCCGCCTGCCGGAAGTCACTTTCTGCGCCCGCCCCATTGCCGTGGCATCGGCCCGCCGTCAGCATCGGCCGCATGAACCGATTCCTGCGCGACCTGATCGAACCCAAGCGCCTGGCCGGGCTGCTGACCGTGGCCACCGTGCTGTGGTCGTTCCAGTTCGCGACACATGCATTGGCCGTCTGGCGCTGGATCGCGGCGACGCTGTTCCTGCTGCCGCTGCTCGGCGCCCACTACCTGCCCGCGCGCTGGCGCGACGCCGCGCTGTGGGTCGAAGCGGCCGCGGCGATGGCCCTGGTCTGGCTGGAGCCGCACGTCGGCACCGCGCCGGTGCTGCTGGTGGTGGTGGTCGCGCAGGTGGCGTTGCAGTGGCCGCCGCGGCCGGTGCTGGCGCTGGCGCTGCTGGCCAACCTGGGCACCTTCCTGGCGCTGTCCGCCGCCGGCATCAGGCATCCGCTGCTGACCACGCTGATCTACGCCGGCTTCCATGCTTTCGCCGGCCTCAGCGCGCACTACGCGCGCACCGCCGAGCTGGCGCGCGAGGCGCTGGCGCGGGTCAACGCCGACCTGCTGGCCACCCGCGCGCTGCTGGCCGACAGCACCCGCGACGCCGAGCGCCTGCGCCTGGCCCGCGAACTGCACGACGTGGCCGGGCACAAGCTCACCGCCCTGCGCATCCAGTTGCGCCTGCTGCTGGCCGATCCGGCGCTGGCGCAACGCCCGGAGGTGGCGACGGTGGAGCGGCTGTCCGGCGAACTGCTGGCCGACATCCGCGCGGTGGTGCAGTCGCTGCGCGACGAACGCGGCGTGGACCTGGAGACGGCGCTGTGCGCCCTGGCCGCGCCGTTCCCGCGGCCGCAGCTGCAACTGCAGATCGATCCGGCGCTGCGCATCACCGATCCGCACCTGGCCGAGACCCTGCTGCGGCTGGTGCAGGAAGCCCTGACCAATGCCGCGCGGCATGCCGACGCGGCGCATGTACGGGTGCGCCTGGGCCAAGACCGGCAGCAGCTTTGCCTGGACATCGAGGACGACGGCCACCGCGCCGAGCGCATCCGCGAGGGCAACGGCATCGCCGGCATGCGCGAGCGTCTGGCCGCGCTGCACGGGCGCCTGGAACTGGGCCGCACGCCGCTCGGCGGCATGCAACTGAGCGCGAGGCTGCCGCTGTGAGCGCGCTGCGGATCGCCCTGGCCGACGACCAGGTGCTGGTGCGCGCCGGCCTGCGCGCGCTGCTGCAGACCCAGGGCATCGTCGTCGCCTGCGAGGCCGACGACGGCCAGGCCTTGCTCGACGTGGTGGCGGCCACGCCGGTGGACGTGGTGCTCAGCGACATCCGCATGCCGGGCATGGACGGCATCCAGGCGCTGCAGCAGTTACGCGCGCGCGGCGACCGCACGCCGGTGCTGCTGCTCACCACCTTCGACGACTCGGACCTGCTGCTGCGCGCCACCGCCGCCGGCGCGCAGGGCTTTCTGCTCAAGGACGCCGCGCCGGAAGACCTGCGCGAGGCGATCGCGCGCGTGGCCGCCGGCGAGACCCTGCTGCAGCCGGTCAGCACCGACCCGGTGCGCGCGCGCTACCGCTACCGCGACGAGGACGCGCCGCGCGACACCTTCAACGAACGCGAAGTGGCGATCCTGCGCCTGCTTGCCGGCGGCTATTCGAACAAGGAGATCGCGCGCAGCCTGTTCCTGGCCGAGGGCACGGTGAAGAACTACGTCTCCACCATCCTCGACAAGCTCGGCACGCGCGACCGCACCCGCGCGGTGCTCAAGGCGATCACGCTACGCATCATCTGATGCGTGCACGAGCGGTGACGCTGCGACGTCCACCGGCAGCGCGTCGGGACTGAAGTCCCTCCCACACTGTCTCCATCCGGCATCGTGGCACCGTCCCAATGGCGGCACCGTCCGACATCGTAGGAGCGGCTTCAGCCGCGACAACCGATGTTGCGGTGCGTGGCTCCCCGATAAGCGCTTTGCCTTCCCGCCAGCACAGCATCCGCTACCGCGATGCCGCCTTTGGTGGGAGCGACTTCAGTCGCGACGCGACCCATCCGAACGCGCGCGCACACCCGCAGTACGCTCCATACCCCGCCGTGTGCTACCACCGGGACTTCTGTGCGCCCGCCGCAGACATTAAGATGCCGCGGGGCATCCAGCCGAGAGGACATCACGTTGATCATCCACCCGAAAGTTCGCGGTTTCATCTGCACCACCACGCATCCGCTCGGTTGCGAGCGCAACGTGCTCGAGCAGATCGCCGCCACGCGCGCGCGCGGCGTGCGCGGCGACGGGCCGAAGAAGGTCCTGGTGATCGGCGCCTCCAGCGGCTACGGCCTGGCCTCGCGCATCACCGCCGCGTTCGGCTTCGGCGCCGCCACCCTCGGCGTGTTCTTCGAGAAGCCCGGCAGCGAGAAGAAGGCCGGTACCGCCGGCTGGTACAACGCCGCCGCCTTCGACAAGCACGCCAAGGCCGCCGGCCTGTACAGCAAGTCGATCAATGGCGACGCGTTCTCCGACGAGGCGCGCGCCAAGGTCATCGAACTGATCAAGCAGGACATGGGCGGCCAGGTCGACCTGGTGGTGTATTCGCTGGCCTCGCCGGTGCGCAAGCTGCCGGGCACCGGCGAAGTGAAGCGCTCGGCGCTCAAGCCGATCGGCCAGACCTACACCGCCACCGCCATCGACACCAACAAGGACGCGATCATCGAGGCCTCGATCGAGCCGGCCACCGAGCAGGAGATCGAAGACACCGTCACCGTGATGGGCGGGCAGGACTGGGAACTGTGGATCGATGCGCTGGACGCCGCCGGCGTGCTCGCCCCGGGCGCGCGCACCGTGGCCTTCAGCTACATCGGCACCGAGATCACCTGGCCGATCTACTGGCACGGCGCGCTGGGCAAGGCCAAGGTCGACCTCGACCAGACCGCGCAGCGCCTGCACGCCCGCCTGCAGCAGCACGGCGGCGCAGCCAACGTGGCGGTGCTGAAGTCGGTGGTCACCCAGGCCAGCGCGGCGATCCCGGTGATGCCGCTGTACATCTCCATGGTCTACAAGATCATGAAGGAAAAGGGCCTGCACGAAGGCACCATCGAGCAGGCCGACCGCCTGTTCCGCGAACGCCTGTACCGCGAGGACGGCCAGCCCGCGGCCACCGACGACGAGAACCGCCTGCGCCTGGACGACTGGGAACTGCGCGACGACGTGCAGGACGCCTGCAAGGCACTGTGGCCGCAGGTGACCACCGAGAACCTGTTCCAGCTCACCGACTACGCCGGTTACAAGCACGAGTTCCTCAAGCTGTTCGGCTTCGAGCGCCAGGACGTGGACTACGACGCCGAGGTCGACCCGGACGTGAAGTTCGATTGCGTGGAGCTCTGAGGAGCCGGGATTGGGGAGTGGGGATTCGGGAGTAGTCGTGTCCCGGATCCTGGAAAGAACATGCGGCCGGCAGCGATGTCGGCCGTTTTCTTTTGCACCTCGCATCGCCAACGTGCGATGGCCGGTCGCGGCTGAAGCCGCTCCTACGAGAGCACGCGCTGCACCCGTAGGAGCGGCTTCAGCCGCGACAATCGAAGCCGCGATGCCCGAACTGCCCCCACACCATCAGGACTAAAAAACCCGCCACATCGCAACACCAATCCGCACGCAAACCCGCAGCGCCAGCGCCTTCACGATTCCCCACTCCCATTCCCCATTCCCGGCTCTTCACCGCCTCACATCGAACCGCGTCGCCCCCACACACGCCTGCACCTCGGCCTCGCTCAGCGCCAGCATGTCGCCCGGCAGCGTGTGCTTGAGGCAGCCGGCGGCCAGGCCGAAGCGGATCGTGGCGGTGTCGTCCCATCCGCGGCTCAACCCGTGCAGCACGCCGGCGGCGAAGGCGTCGCCGCCGCCGATGCGGTCGACGATGCCGCTCAGCTCCTCGGCCGGCGCCTGCGCCACGCTGCCGTCGCGGCGCAGCAGCATCGCGCCCAGGCTGTGCCGGTCCACGCTGTGCGCCGCGCGCTGGGTGCAGGCCATCGCCTGCAGCTGCGGGAACGCGGCAAAAGCATCGCGCGCGCCCGCCTCCACCCGCGCTTGCACGCTGTCCTGCGGGTAGCGGTGGCCCAGCACCACCTCCAGGTCGCGGTAGTCGGCGAACAGCACGTCCGCCTGGTTCAGCAGTTGCCGCAGGATGCCCGGCGCATCGCCATTCCAGGCTTCCCACAATTTGGGCCGGTAGTTGCCGTCGAACGACACCCGCACCCCGGCCGCGCGTGCCGCCTGTGCCGCGGCCAGCGCCGCCGCCGCGCCGCGTTCGCCCAGCGCCGGGGTCACCCCGGACAGATGCAGCCACTGCGCGTCCCGCAGCAGCGCCGGCCAGTCGTGCTGGTCGCCCGCATCCAGCGCGAAGGCCGAGCCGGCGCGGTCGTAGGTGACCTCGCTGGGCCGGTGCCCGGCGCCGGTGCTGAGGAAGTACAGGCCCATGCGCCCTGGCACGAAGCGGATGCCGCCGGTGTCCACGCCATGCCGGCGCAGTTCGCCGGCCGCGCCCTGGCCCAGCGGGTTGTCGGGCAGCACGCTGACCACCGAGACGGCATGGCCGAAATGCGCCAGCGCCACGCCCACATTGGCCTCGGCACCGCCCACCTGCACCTCCAGCCGCGGCGTCTGCAGCAGCCGTTCGTGGCCCGGCGCGCCCAGGCGCAGCAACAGTTCGCCGAAGCAGACGATGCGGGAAACGGTCATGGCGGGCGGGTCCGGGCGGCCGAAGGGACGCCAAGCATGCCGCGAAACGCGCACCTCGGCCAGAAATACTGACTAGCGGTGTCATTTTCGTGCGGCAGCACGCGGTTCGGCACTGGCCCGCGTCGCGATCGTGCGCTATCTCATTGACTGGAAAGACCCTGCGGCCGCCGTGCACTCTGTTGCGCTGCAAGATGCCGCAATGTTTCGCAACTGTTAACGTTGGTTTTGACTAGCGGTGTCATTCGCGACAACGCCCGTAGTTCAACGCCGTCATGGAACCCTTGGGAGGGGAGGACATGCAATCACGTACCGAACGCCGGAAGACACCGGTTACCTTGCTCGCGCTGTCGATCAGCCTGGCCCTGCAGGCCGGTGCGCTGCAGGCGCAGGAGGCTCCGGCGGCGTCCGCGCCACCCGCCACGGCCTCGGCCGATGCCACCACCGAGCTCGACACCGTCGTCGTCACCGGCTACCGCGCCAGCGTGGAGAAGGCGCTGGACATCAAGCGCGCCGAGAAGGGCATGGTCGACGCCATCGTCGCCGAGGACGTGGGCAAGTTCCCCGACACCAACCTGGCCGAATCGCTGCAGCGCATCCCCGGCGTGGTCATCACCCGCGACGCCGGCGAAGGCCGCAACATCTCCGTGCGCGGCCTCGGCCCGGACTTCACCCGCGTGCGCATCAACGGCATGGAAGCGCTGACCACGGTCGGCGCCAGCGACCAGAGCGGCGGCACCAACCGCGGCCGCGGCTTCGACTTCAACGTGTTCGCCTCGGACCTGTTCACCCAGATGGTGGTGCGCAAGACCGCCTCGGCCGACGTGGAGGAAGGCTCGCTGGGCGCCACGGTCGACCTGCGCACCGCGCGGCCGTTCGACTACGACGGCTTCACCTTCGCCGCCAACGGCCAGGCCACCTACAACGGCATGTCGCAGAAGGCCGATCCGCGCATCGCCGCGCTGGTCGCCAACACCTGGGCCGATGGCACCTTCGGCGCGCTGATGTCGGTGGCCTATTCCGAGCGTCAGGTGCTCGAGGAAGGCAGCGGCACCACGCGCTGGGCCAACGGCCCCAGCAACAACGGCTACAGCGCCGCCTCGCCGTTCGCTGCGGCCAACAGCGCCAACGTGTTCAGCCCGCGCATCCCACGCTACACGCAGATGGAGCACGAGCAGAACCGCCTGGGCGTGACCGGCTCGCTGCAGTGGAAGCCCAACGACAGCACCGAGTTCTCGCTGGACGGCCTGTATTCCAAGATCGACGCCAAGCGCGACGAGCACTACATCGAGGCGATCAGCTTCAGCCGCGGCCGCTCGCAGAACGGCAAGCCGGACATGATCGTGCGCGACGGCTACGTCGATCCGGCCTCCGGCGCGCTGCTGTACGGTCGCTTCGACAACGTCGACATCCGCTCGGAGAACCGCCACGACGAGTGGAACACGGTCTTCAAGCAGCTCACCCTCAACGGCGAGCACCGCTTCAGCGACACCTTCAAGATCACCGGCGAGATCGGCAGTTCCAGTTCCAAGCACCGGAACCCGATCCAGACCACGATCATCATGGACAAGAACAACGTCGCCGGGTACAGCTACGACTACCGCAACAGCTACACCTCGCCGGTGTTCAACTACGGCATCGACCCGACCGCCGCCAACGGCTGGACCCTGGCCGAAGTGCGCATGCGTCCGCAGTCGGCCAACAACAGCTTCGACACCGGCTCGCTGAACTTCGAGTGGAACCTGGGCCCGAACTTCACCCTCAAGGGCGGCGTGCTGGCCAAGAACTACGGCTTCGACACCAAGGAGTTCCGCCGCGCCTCCGAAACCAGCGTGCCGACCTTCGCCACCGGCAACCGCATCGTGCCGGTCGACCTGGTGACGCTGGCCGGGCTCAAGGGCATCGAGGGCTCGCCGTCGAACTGGGCGGTGCCCGACCTCAACGGCATCGCCGATGCGCTGGGCATCTACAGCGGCACCGGCACCTGGACGCTGACCGAGCGCGCGGTCAACACCCGCAGCGTGGAAGAGAAGGACCGCGGCGCCTGGTTGATGGGCGACTTCGCCTTCGACATCGGCGCGATCCCGTTCTCCGGCAACGTCGGCGTGCGCTACGTGAAGACCAAACAGTCCTCCACCGGCTACGCCCTGGTCGGCTCCAACCTGATCAACACCACGGTCGAGCGCGACTACCACGACACCCTGCCGTCGCTGAACCTGGTCGCCGAGATCACCCCGGACTTCCTGATCCGCTTCGGCGCAGCCAAGGTGATGACGCGGCCGGGCCTGGGCAGCCTGACCCCGGGCGTGACGGTCGCCGTCGCCGGCGGCGCGCGCACGGTCAGCGGCGGCAATCCGAACCTGGATCCGATCCGCGCCAAGACCGCCGACCTCGGTTTCGAGTGGTACCTGCAGGAAGGCGCGATGCTCGGCCTGGCGCTGTTCTACAAGGACATCGACAGCTTCGTGCAGACCGCGCGCACCATCGCCCCGTACTCCAGCAGCGGCCTGCCGGTCAGCCTGCTCGACGGCACCGGCGCGGCGGCCAGCGACGACTTCGTCTTCAGCGTGCCGCTCAACACCCCGGGCGGCAAGCTGAAGGGCGCCGAGTTCAACTACATCCAGCCCTTCAGCTTCCTGCCGGGCAAGTGGGCCAACTTCGGCACCCAGCTCAACTACACCTACGTGCAGTCGAAGATCCAGTACGTCACCGGCACCGGCGCGCTGTCGTTCAACACCGACCTCACCGGCCTGTCGAAGAACTCGTACAACGCCACGCTGTTCTACGAAGGCGAGCGCTTCAGCGGCCGCGTGTCGCTGACCCACCGCGACGGCTACCTGACCCAGGTGCCGGCGACGGAAACCGGCTTCGACATGCACGGCATGCGCGGCACCAATGTCGTCGACGCCAAGCTGACCTACAAGATCGACGAGAAGATCGACATCAGCCTGGAAGGGTCGAACCTGACCAACGTGCCGTACTACGAGTGGGTGCAGACCAGCGCCACCGGCGCGCAGCTGCCGCTGACCTACAGCGAGACCGGCCGCCAGTACGCGATCGGGGTGCGTTACAAGTTCTGATGTCTGCGTGCGCCGGTGCCGCGCTGCGGCATCGGCAACGCCCCGCTGCCCGCATACTCGCGGGCCGGGGAGGGAGATCGACGCGCGCCGTCATGGCGCGCGCCGATCGCAAAGGAGCGAGATGAACCAGGCAATTCGCAGTGGCGCCGCCGCCGACCACATCGTCGCGGCTGAAGCCGCTCCTACGCGCGCACCGGCTCCTCGTAGGAGCGGCTTCAGCCGCGGTAGCCGGCCTCGTTCTTCCACGGCGCTGCCCATGCGCCTGCGCCGCATGCTCCACAGGCTCGCCCTGCTGTGCGGACTCTTGTGTCCCACCATCGCCACAGCCGCTCCACCCGAACTCCTCTTCCGCGTCTCCGCCGACCATGGCCTGGACGCCGACGTCGCCCAAGGCGACCCGACACCCAACTTCCGCGACAAGATCGCCCTGGTCCCCACCGGCGTCTCCGGCCAGGCCATCGAATGGGCCGACGACGGCGTGCTGTCCTGGAACGCCCCCGGCAACCTCTACACCCAGCGCGGCACGCTGTCGTTCTTCTGGCGCTCGCGCTACCCGGTGGGCGAAGCCCCGTTCGTGATCTTCCGCGTCGGCTACGCCGACCACACCAGCTGGGACATGGCCTGGCTGCGTATCGACTGGAACGGCCGCGGCTTCGATGCCTTCGTCACCGACGCCAACCTGGCGCGCACCCGCGTCTCCTTCAAGCTCGACAAGATCCCCGCGCCCAGCGCCTGGACCCACCTGGCCTTCGCCTGGGACGAGACCCGCGGCGTGCGCCTGTACGTGGACGGCAAGGAAGCCGCACGCGTCGACTGCACCCAGGTCTGCGCCGATGGCGGCTCGCTCGACTTCGACGCCGCGCTCGACCAGCTCGGCCTGGCCGCGCGCGTGCTGGCGCCGCACCAGGTGCAGAGCCGCTACAACTTCCTGCGCGGCAGCGATTTCGACGAGATCCGCGTCTACGACCGCATGCTCGATGCCGCCGGCGTCGCCGCGTTGGCCCGGCAGCAGG
The DNA here is from genome assembly GCF_056725115.1 of Xanthomonas sp. NCPPB 3570. Classification (NCBI taxonomy): domain Bacteria; kingdom Pseudomonadati; phylum Pseudomonadota; class Gammaproteobacteria; order Lysobacterales; family Lysobacteraceae; genus Xanthomonas; species Xanthomonas sp. NCPPB 3570. The sequence goes on from NZ_CM161513.1 coordinate 45,817, forward strand.
AACCGCGCAGCGCCGAGACCGTACCCGACAGCGCCGCGCGCAATGCCTGGCTGCACCGCTTCGGCTGGGACCGCGGCCGCGCACCGCCGGCGCTGGATGCCCCGTCCACGCGCATCCGCAAGGTCGAGTTCGCCGACGCCAAGGACCTGAAGGAGTGGATGTGGAAGGCGACCGACGGTATCGCCGAGACCACCTGGCCCGGCGTCTACAACCGCTCGCGCCTGCCCGGCCGCAACGACTACTTCCAGCTGCCGGACTGGAACGTCTACGTCGAAGGCGGCAAGGCGCTGGACCTGGCCCTGCCCGACGAACCGTTCAACCGCATCGAACTGCGCGGTGCCGCCTATGGCCAGGCCACTTATGCCGCCGAAGGCGCCACGCCCACGCCGCTGTTCTCGCGCGCCCAGGGCACTGTGCGCAGCGTCGACCAGTTCGAGCGCCGCCGCGGCGGCCACCTGCGCTTCACCAATGTCGCCCAGGAAACCCCGATCCAGGAAATCTGGGCCTACGACGTCGGCGCCGGCGCCGAGCCGGCCAACCCCAGCGCCACGCTGCGCTACACCGTGCGCAGCGACATCGCCCCGGACTACGCCAACCTCGCCGCGCTGCGTGCCTACATCGCCGGGCGCTACCCGCCGGACGAGCGCAGCACCGTGGTCGCGCTGCCGACCAAGGCGCCCCAGCGCAAGCGCGCCGACGACAAGGCCGCGGCGCCGCCGCTGCCCATCGTGCATGTGCTCATCCCCTCCAACCTAGGCGACGCACCGGCCGCGCAGCCACTGATGCGCAGCTGGTCCTACGGCTGGGAGAACATGCACGACGGCCTGGACGGCATCGCCATCGACCTGCCGGCACTGCAACTGCCGGCCACGCACAACGGCCTGATCCCGCTCAACATCCGCGTCAAGGATCCGATCTGGCCCGGCCGCGACATGCTCGACGTGTCGGTGTCGGTCGCGCCCGGGCAGGCGCGCACGCTATGGCTGGACCTGCGCGACCGCATCCTGACCGACGACAGCCTGATGCTCAGCATCGCCTCGGCCGCCCCCGGCTTCGACGCGCGCGCGCTGGACGGCGCGCAGATCCGCCTGCTGTTCAAGCCGCGCGAGCAGGCCAAGGCCGAGCACATCGCCGACCGCTTCAACCAGGTCAAGGACAACTGGGGCTTCCTGGTCGAGGAACACACCACCTCCAAGCGCCAGCGCCTGTACGCGCGCCTGGACGCCGACATCCACGACCTGCTGCGGGTGGACCCGGACAACGCGCTGGGCCGCCAGTACTGGGCCGACATCAGCTACGGCAACCAGGGCTCGCTGCCGGTGCAATTGCCGCAGCCGCCCAAGGGCGTGCCGGGCTGGGCGTTCTGGCAGCTGGAAGACCTCAAGGCCACGCGCCGCTACATCAACTGGTGGATCGACGAACGCCAGGTCGACTACGGCGATTTCGGCGGCGGCATCTCCGACGATTCCGACCTCACCCAGCAATGGCCCGGCGTCGCCCTGATGGGCGTGGACCCGGACAAGCTCAACGCCTCGCTCACCGCCCTGTCCGACGCCAACTACCGCAACGGCATGTTCACCGACGGCCTCTCCACCATCGAGACCGACGAACTGCATTCCTACGAGGACGGCATCAACATCAACAGCGAGATGCTCTACCTCAACTGGGGCGACCCGCTGACGGTGGAGCGGCTGATGCGCACGGTGAAGGCGTTCGACAACATCATCCAGGTCAACCCGCAGGGCCACCTGCTGTTCGCCAGCAACTGGTTCGGCGGGCGCAAGGTCTACCGCGAGCCGAACTGGCAGTGGCAGAAGCCCTACTCGTTCCCGATCCTGCACCCGGCGCTGCTGCTGGGCGGCTACAACGCCGACCCCAACAGCCGCCGCATCGTCACCGGCCTGGCCGACGGCTACCTGGCCCATGCTTACACCGACGCCAAGGGCCAGTGGGCGCTGCCCAACGAGATCAACTGGGCCACCGGCAAGACCCGCGGCGGCAGCCTGTTCGACGGCAGCGGCGGCCCCGACACCCTGCACACCTTCTGGGCCGCCTACCGCTGGACCGGCGACGCGCGCTATCTGAAGGCGATCGACTACCGTGTCGCCAAGGCCGGCCCCGGCGGCCTGTCCCTGCTCAACGAGAACTTCCTCGACGTGCTCGGCAAGCGCGACAGCTGGGGCGCCAGCTTGGCGAAGGCGGCAGCAGATGCCGACCCCGACGACGCCCCGGACTTCGCCCACCACGTCGCCTGGGAACAGAGCGGCGATACGCGTTGGCTGGAAACCCTGTACCGCGCCGAGACCCGCGACAAGCTGCAGACCTTCTACATGAACACCGAAGGCCACTGGTGGAGCGACCGCGTCGAATCGCCCACTGTGAACCTGCAGCGCGCCCGCCTCGGCGGCGTCGCCCTCAAGCGCAACCAGACCTACCCCGGCCACACCGTCAGCTGGCGCTTCGCCGATCCCGAAGGTGCCGTGCAGGTAGCGGTGCTGCTGCCGAAGCCGCGGCAGGATCGCTTCACCGTCATCGGTTACAACACCAGCGGCAAGACTCAGCGGGCGCAGATGACCGGGTGGAATGTTGCCGCCGGGCAGTGGCGGATGCGCTCGGGCGTGGATCGCGATGGCGATGGGAAGATCGATGGCAAGGCCACCACCAGTGAATTCGCGTTCGAGAAGAGCGGGGCGGTGAACGTGGAGTTCCCCGCCGGCAAGACGGTGGTGATGGAGTTCGAGCTGGTCACGCCGGCGGCGGTGCCGGTTGAACAGCGGCCGGATCTGGGGATTGGGCGGGGGGATGTGCGGGTGACGGGCGATGCCATCGAAGTCACCGTGCATAGCCTGGGGCATGTGGATGCGCCGGCGGGGTTTGTGGTGTTGGAGGATTCGCGGGGTCGGGAATTGGCGCGGGCGGGGTTTGCTGCGTTGGAGGCGCCGCGGGATTTGGAGCCTAGGACGGCCCAGGTGCGGCTGGCGGTGCCGCGTGGTGCGAGTGCCAAGGGAGGTCGGCTGCGTGTCGTCACCCAGGGCGACGTCGCAGAACTGACGCAGAGAAACAATGCAGGGGATGTGCCTTGATTTAATTGGACCCACATCAAGACGCGCTCTTGCCTAGCGGAACGCGCATTCAACTCGGAATGTCCCCGACTGACGGCTTACATTTGTCTCCCAAAAAAGTGTGACGCCGTGCTACAACAGGATCATCTGTGGGGGAGAACGGACTTCCATAGGACCTGATCGGACGGTTGCGCCTGGGGATACGCGGCGCAGAGCGTCCATGTGTAATGAGAACGCTAGGACGCCAATTTTCTCAGGGGAAATCGATGTTTACCAAAGTCTCGATCATCGCGACGCTGGCCGGGTTTGCCATGTGTCTGGCGGCTGTATCTGCGGACGCACGTGTGCGTGCGGCGGGTTCACACCACACGACCAGTCATGGGGGGCACTACACGTTGGGCCATGGCTCTTCGCATAAGGGCGGTAGCTATCGTAGTCCAAGCACCAATAATCAATACCGCCGGCATAAGTCCTAATTTTTATAAGTTACGAACTTCTTGACCGAATAGCCATTTTGGCAGAGCAAATGGCATCAGTTTGCTCTTTCCCGTGCCCAGCATCTTAAAACCTGCACTCTGACCCGGTTCTCTATGCATTAGTTGCTGCAATAAACGGAGTCGCTGCCATGCCAAAGCAAGTAAGGACGCTCTCGTTATATCGCAAGATTATCGATCAACTCCCTGAGTTCAGGCTCGTGAGTTCGACCCTTACTGATCGTCTTGCACGCGCCCTCGGATTCGACGGAATCCCCAAAGAAGGAGACTCCATCCTCCCAAGCTCCAACGGGGTTGCAACGATCTTCAACGCTCGAGGAAAAGAGATCGTAAGGCGCGACCTTCCTATGGAGACGCGATCTCGCATGATCAACACGACATGGCAAGACTGGCATGGCCAGACACACCACGGAATACAGATACGAGACTATGAAGCGTATCCGAGAGATTTAATTCCACCGCCAGGTGAATTTCTTACGGCGATGCGTAAGAATGGCCAAATCGTGGCTGCTTCCCGCATCATACAGCGAGACGAGGATGAATCTGACATCGTTATTATTATAAATATGTTTTTAGAATGTTTTCCTAACTTCGAAATCGTTCGGCCAGACCTCACCGAACCCACCGAAATTAGAAAGATCAACTGGAAGATCCTTCCGCAAGGCCAGTATCCATTTGAGCGTGCTCGACAAGCTCTAGAGGAATACCTTCAACAACTCTCGGAAGATGATAGGGCAACCGCAACGGAAAGAATTCGCGGCATTACCCGGCACAATCCAGACTTTATTGCCATTGGACTTGGCGGATTCAGTGATTACGTCGTCTTCGGGTTCACTGGAAGGCATCGATATGTTCTTGAGAGTCCAAACGCAGGCAATGCAACTTACGTGTTTCGCAATAAATGGGAAGATTTTTCCAAATTAAGCAAACGAGAGATCCTCCAAGAGAATCTTCAAGAAGCGCGACTCGTGCATAACAGCAGATGGCATAGGTCGGTCAGTGACGTCATCAACAGCTCGTAGAGGTATCCATCAACTTGAAAACAGGGGTCAGAGTACACTTTTCTTGTGAGGGCGGAATAGGGGTCAGAGTGCACTTTTTTGTTTGCTACACCTATGAAAGTTCACTCTGAACCAAGTTTTAAGAGCAGCCAACAATTCATTCAAGCCGACGCCGCCTCGGCTCGACCTATTTCCAACGTTAGACGATATTACACAACAAGGATATCTCATGGCCTCTAGAAAGCCCTCAAAAGGTAAAACGGCCTCAGCCCGAGCTAAGAAAGCTCCAGCCAAGAAACCAGCTGATCGTGTTTCTGCCAAGAAGGCGGCCAAGCGTGCTTCTGCAAAGGAGAAGTCTCCTCCCGCGAAGTACCCACGCCATGCCGTGGAAAAGGCACTGAGGATCCCGAAGGCAATCTTGGATCAAAATGCAGGTCGCTCCTGCACGGTCAAGGAAGCAGCCGCATTCTTAGGACTGGGAGAAGCTGGTCCATTTCAGACCGAAGTTAGTTCAGGCATTAAATATGGATTTCTAGATCGTCCGGTAGCGGGCCAAGTGCAAGTTACGGATAGGGCCAAGCAAATTTTACGGCCTCAGGATCCCGATGATCGGCTGCGCGGAATCCGCGAAGCCGTACTCTCGGCCCCCGTGATCTCAGATGTATACGGGCACTATCGAGGTGAATATATTCCAGATGCACAGTTCTTCCACAACGCCTTAGTTGACACTTTTGATGTTCCGGCGGACAAAGTGGACGAATTCCAGGACGTTTTTTTGGAGTCGCTCGCTTCCGCCGAGTTGGTTGCTGAATCTGAAGGTAAGCATCGAGTGCTAGATGTGAGTTCGGGCCACGAACAAAGTCCAGGCAACACAGCCACGTTTAAGAAGTTAGATAGGGCGGTAAAAGTTGAGGCCGGGGAAAGCTGCTTCGTCATGATGCCATTCGCTGTTCCGCAGGGCGACTACTATTCAAAGATCTACAAGCCGGCCATTGAAAAAGCAGGCCTGCGGCCGGTTCGCGCAGACACTGAAATATTTGGAACTGGGAAAATAATGGATCAAATATGGTCCGGAATACATGCAGCAAGAGTCCTTGTCGCAGAACTGACGACGAGGAATCCAAATGTATTTTATGAGCTTGGCCTAGCGCACGCACTTGAGAAACCTGTCGTATTAGTCTGTGGTAACGAATCAGACGTTCCTTTTGATCTTAAACATATTCGTGTAATTTATTACGACACAAGCGACCCATTCTGGGGAAGCAAGTTGATGGATAAGGTTGCGGAAAACATTTTATCAGCTATTGCAAATCCAGAAGAGGCGGTACTAAAGCGAAGGAATGAATGATATCGTCTAACAATTAATTTAGACCGACGCCACAATGAGTAACCGGATCGGGTTAACTTTGATTTTTGTATAATGGATTTAGTTTTAAGCAACGGGCTCAGGACGACCTATTGGTTGATCGTGGTGGGTTTGCGTGGCCGATGGGCTGGCCTGACACCAGCGAAGCCGCAGGAAACAGGGGTCAGAGTGCATTTTTATTGTATGCAAGGCAATTTAAAGTTAGCTCTGACCCCAGTTCTGTTTGGCGTCATATGGTGCCGGCCCGCGTAGCATAGACCGCTGCGCCGCTGCCTTCGAGTGCGTCAGCCGCGGGCTCGACATGCTCATCGTGAATAAACCCTGGCCATGGCCCGAACCAAGAACGACAAGCACCCTGTCTCCGTATCCAAGCCATCGGCATCTGGCCGGCCACTGGGCATGTCCTATCTCGACTGGCTCGGCCAGGCGGCCTGCGACGAGTTCTTCAAGCTGCACGACAACGAAGTGTTCAGGGGCATCGGCGCCGGGGCGGTGCTCTTGCCGCCGCACAGCGTACCGGCCAGCCGATCGCCCCGTAGCGGTTGCGCGGTCATCGAGGCGTTTCCGCATGGGCTGGCGTACGGCAGCATGATGACTTTGCTCGTAGGCTATCTTGCTTTCGGAGCAATCGCCATCATGAGCCCTTTGCTCGCTTTGCTGATTCCAATGCTCTTCACAAGTTTCGATGCGTTCTCGGCTGTGTTCGGTGGAATCATGCTGTTGGCTACTACGTTCATGCTCCGCTTCGACCTCATCGGCTACCGCCACGCACCCACCCTGTTCGACCGCAACGCCGGCAAGGTCCATGTCTTCAAGGACAACACGCGTCTCTTCGGCTGGTGGCCGCTCTGGGGCGGGGGCGGCCAGCACGAGATCCTCAGCTACGACTGGGCCTGCGTGCGCGCCCAGGTCGTCCGCTTCAAGACATTCACCGGCACCGTCGCACAGGACAACGCCACTCTGCAGATGATCGTGCTGGCCGCGCCCGGCGATACCCGCGTGGTCGGCCAGTTCGGCCTGGGCCTGACCAGTAGCGCCATCGCCGTGCAGCCCCTGCTCGATAACTGGGAGCACATCCGCCGCTTCATGGAGCACGAAGGGCCGCTGTTCGTCGAAGGCGACGGGCCCAATGAGGCCTTGTTCGAGATGCGCTTGGCGCGCTGCATCTTCTTCGGCCAACCCTTCATCGGCCCGGGCAGTGCGGAGCATTGGAAGCACCCCGACCTGGGCGCCATCCTCTGGCAGGTCATCGCCATCCCGCTCTTTCCGCTGACCATGCTCTACGGCCTGATCCGCTGGGCCAGTTTCCACATCAAGAGTAAGCCCGCATGGCCGCCTGAAGTGCTGTCCAGCGTGGGCGGCGCCCCCTTGCATGGCAGCGCGCTGGACGCTTGGCGCCATGTGGTGCCGGACCGCGCAGCAGGGGCCGCCTCGCGGCTGCCTGCGAGCGCGTCAGCCTCGGGCGCGACACGCTCAGCGTGAATAAGAGCGGCTCCCAAAACCCAGCGAAGCGGTTCTGGCGAGGCACCGCATCGAAGGCAGTACGAGTAGTACGACAAGATGCGGTAACGACGCCAGAAGGGTTTTGTGAGCCGCTCTAAACCCTGAACATGGCCCGAACCAAGAACGAAAAGCACCCAGCCTCCGGACCCAAGCTATCGGCATCTGTGAAAACAGGGGTCAAAGTACACTTTGCATGCGCGACGATTTTAAAGTTCGCTCTGGCCCCAGTTATACTCAATGGCGTCGCGCTTGTCCTTCAAGATTTTCCAGATGCGGACAATGATGGCCGGCTTAGCAGGAGGCTAGACGAGTCACTGGCTATGTACAATGCTGGTAACGCACACGGCGGTGTACATCGTCTGCAAGACTTCCAAGGTCTCATTTTCAAAGCTGCAGCATGACTCGGGCGCCTAACAATTCATTCAAACCGCCGCCACTTCGCGGCGCGGATTAATCTAGATACCACGTAAATCTCATGGCACGCGTCCCTGTGATTCGAATTGAGCTCGGAAACGTAACGTCCGCGAAGGATCTGCATACCCTTCTCATGGAGTCGCTCGGCTTCCCTAGCTGGTATGGCCGCAATTGGAATGCATTTTGGGACGCCATCACCGGTCTGGTAGAAATGCCTGAGCAACTAGTTCTAGACGGCTGGCAGCAGTTTTCATTGCGCATGCCCACGGATGCGCAACTGATGTGCAAGTGCCTCGAGGACATGTCCGATATGTATCCCCATCTTTCTTCAACAGTCGTGTATACCTAACATCCCGTTCAAGGTGCACGCACTGTCGTGCGTCGCTTAGCTCCATCGATAGGCTTCTTACAACGAGGGATAGCGGAGGTGGATTGAGTTATTCGTTGATCGTGTGGGTTTGGGTAGCCGATGGGCTAGCCTGACACCCGCGAACCGGCGGGTCTTGGCCTAGACCATGCCACGAAACGCATGATGGCCGAGAGCCAGCTGTTGCTGGAGGCGAATGCGGATGTAGGCACGCAGTTCGTCGCTCAAGCAAGGCGCGATAAGCACTGCCGGAAGGTGGCGACGTCAGGGAGCCACGGCTGCGCGTAGTGGCTGGAGGGGAGGTGGCCGAAGTAACACAGCGCAACGAAGTGCTTGATCTTGAGTGAAATCCGAAAGCGGTGGATTGAGCGAGAACGGCTACCCCAAAAAATGGAGACATGGCGCTTTGCGCGGAAGCTGGGTTACTGACGTTCAGGCCGGATTGACGGCGCTCATTGGCTCAGCCAGGATTGCATGATGCCGCGTTTAGGCGATCCAACAGGTGGCTAGGTACTGCATGAGAATTTTCACGATATTAGCGATAGGGCTTGTTATTTTCTGGTCGCAGGTTGCGTCCGCGTGCGAGTTCTTTGATCTAAAGCCCGAAAAGGTTGTGGCTCTTAAGGACAACCTTGTGATTGCCTATCCGGCGGAAATTTCGAATGTTCCTCGTGCCGCGAACGATCCGAGCTATAGGCAGCCGTTTCGCCAGACGATTTTGTGGACGGTAGTCGTGAGCTGGAAGGGTCAATACAAGCCAGGTGATCAATTCACCACGCGCCAAGACCTCAACCGATCTGGAATGTGCAGCCCTGGCGCCGGAAACTATACCAAGAAGCCGCTGTTGTTGGCCTTCAGCGGTCGTGAGCCATACCAATCTTTCTGGGAATTTTCAGTAGAGCATGACGTTGAGAAGTTTAAGTATCTTCAAAAGAAGCGGGTCCGGGGCGGAACCTGACAATTCATCCAAGCCAACGCCGCCTCGCGGTGCGGTTTAATTCAAACGAATGAGTCCTATGGAAGCCTGGCAGCCCATTACGGTCGATGAGCTTGAGGCACTGGTGGCCGATCAGCTTCCTGGCTGCTCGCCTGCGCAGCAGACTGCGTTCGCCCGCTACCGTGTGCCGTTCTACTCAGTGCCTTTCCAGCGCAGCTTCGGCTTGGAGCAGGTCCTTGTTGTTGCGGAGCTGCCGTCCGGCCTGCTCTACTACGAGGACGTCGAGGACGGATTTGAGGTTGGGCTGTTGGATGCGGATGGCATCTTGCACGACCATGGCTGCAACCAGTTGGAATTGACTTACGCGCTGTCGCGGGCAGGGTTCTGACAATTCACTCGAGTCCATCTCGCTCGGCTCCGCTGCTTAACGCTCGTGTTGGATCCCATGCTAAAGATTGTCATCGGCGTCTGGATCTACCTCTGCGGCCTCTTCGGATCGCTTGTCACGGCGGCACAGCTGTCGCAGATTCTCGCTGCTTTCCCCGCGAGCCAGCTCGAGTCTTATGGGCCGCGTGTGCCGGGGGTTGCTCGTTCGTTTTCTGCTTGGTTGCCCTATTCCCCAGCTGCGCTTTGGCTCAGTGCAGCCGTTACTGCTGCAATTGGTCTCTATCTGTGGCGGTCGCGCCACTCGCTCGAGAACAAGCTCTTTGCCTCGGCCGTCATCGCGGCACTCAACCTGTGCTTGGCAATGTTCTTTGCGACTGCGCTGCTGACGGCGTACTTCTATCTGCCCAAGATCGCGAATACGGCCTAAGATCCATCCGAGTCGCCGCCACCTCGCGGCGCGGCATCATGCAGGCGCTGGACTCATAATCGGGACTTCAAGTGATTCGACTGATACTGACCGCGATTCTCGCTGTGGCATGCACGTCGGTGCATGCAGACGAATCACTTCCAGCTGCGCTTTCGCCAGCCGACGAGGCAGCCAAAATTGCGTCCGCACAAACCGTCGGAAGCGCGATCTACCTGCACGATCAAGCCGCGTCCGTGGCGACCGACGCGGTGCTGGCAGTGCCCGAGTTCAGGCGAGACAATCGGGTCAAGGGCTGGGTCACGGAACAGCAGGGCGCCGACATTGTCGTGACGTTTCTGGACAGCACGCCGGCGGCGATCTATCGGGTCGCCGTCACCAATGGGAAGGCCGGGTCTGTCAAGGCGCTGGAAGCGCCTGTTGCACTCACCGCTTACGAAACGGGTGCGGCGCAAGCCCGTGCCGCGGCAACGACGGCGCAATTCGAGCGATGCGCGAAGAAGTACAACTCCGTTGTGTTGCCAGGCAAGAGTCCCGAAGAAGACTGGGTCGTTTACCTTCTTCCAGCAACCACAAAAAACAACGTGGTGCCGATCGGCGGCACCTACCGCTTCTCGGTGAAGGACGCGCGCGTCGTATCCCATCGGGCATTCACGCGCACATGCATCGTTCTAGAGACGGGCCCAAAGGTGGAGGCGCTGATGATCACCCACTTGCTCGATCCCGTGCCCACGGAGGCGCACGTGTTCTGGAGCCTATGGGCCAGAAAGCCCATCTATGTCGCCACCGCGCCCGCGGGAACGATCTGGGACGTGCAGGGCGACCAGATCAGGTTGGTCGAGCGCAAATAGGAAAGACCGCGAAGGCAAGGGGAGATTGCACTTTGTTGTGGGCGACACGTCTGTAAGTTTGCTCCGATTTCAGTCGGCTCTAGCGCCAACACCGCGATCTGTGGGAAGCTCGATTCTCGGTGGCAGCGTCCGGCAGCACGGTTCTTACGTCACCGCCTCCCGGTATGGATTCGCCGAAGCCGGCACGCTCCGCGCACGGTGCAACCCAGGCCGCAGGCACAACAGCAGGGTTCTTGATGGCCCCACATGCTCCGAAAGCACTGGTTCGTCGGCGTGGGCAGTCGTTGCAACCACGTCGTTGCTTGCCTTGGTGCTTTGCTACCTCACGCTTTGTCTGGTCGTACTGCGTCAGCCGGGCTGGCTACCTTCTGGTTCGCTCCTTGGCGCCTCGCTGATTGGTCCACCGTATTGGCTTGTCTGGGGAGCCGGGGCGTACCCCATGTTCTGGGGCTCCACTCTGCTTGTTGCGGCCGTCGCCGCTGTTGGCGCCTACTGGCGCGCGCTTGCGCTGCCTTGTGTCGGGCTTTGTCTTCTCGTATGGATGAGTTCAGGATTTCTTGCAGTGGCCATGTCTATCTAGACATGCTGGGTAAAACAATCCACCCGATACGAATGCGTACCCGTGGGTCCGCTCACTTCAGGCATAAGTCTAGTGATGGACGCGCGGTGCTGCGTCCACTTTGGACAAGTCCTCATGGTCGCGATCTGTGGCATGCTCCGCTTTTGGCGGCAGTGCTGGGGAGCGCGGTCGATGCTTATCTCCTGGCACCACCGCCTAGGCATGCATGCAAGCCTAGGATGTTTCGTGGCGCGCTGAGTTCAGGCCTTGGACCGCACTGGAGACGCAATGGCAGCATCTAAAGGCACGACAATTTCCGGCTACCGCAACAAGAACGACCAGGTCACGGTACGCGCCACAGGCCTGCTGGGAACCGACCACCTGCAAAAGATATACGTTCTACGCTGTGATGGCTGCAAGCTGGAGTACGGGGCCAATGGGAGCGACATTTTTCATCGACGTTGCCCGCATTGTGGTGGCGGACGCCCTGGCTTGGAGTACTAGCATCCGAGCCAACAATTTGCTCAACCTGACCCCGCTTCGTGGTGTCGCCCAATCCAGGTGTTAGGACGCATGACCAAGCAGTTCCGACTCTCGCAAGATCAGATCAAGCCAATGGCCGAAGGCTACGGAGGCTGTATTGCCACCGACAGGATCACCGTCGACGGTGATTCCGTGCGCTTCATGTACCGCGAGGCGCCGGACAACGACATCGATAGCGGTTGGCGTTTCATGTCAGGCTCCGAAGACGATGCGTACATGGACAACCCAGCCAACCATGCCATCTATGACGTCAACACGATCGCCAACTACGACCCAAGCATTATTCCGTTTCTGGATGCCCCGGAAGGCAGCGCATTTGAAAAGCTCCCGGAGTCAGAGCAGTTCATCGCGGTGACAAACTGGACGCCGGAGGATGAGTCCTGACAGTTGATTCAAACCGCCTCCAGATCGTGGCGCGGTTTAACTGTGGTGCTAGTGACAATGGGCAATCCTCCGCGAATTCGGATCTATGCAGACTTCAACGGTCTGGTGCGTGGCGTCATCAGTCCGGAACGTACCGCTGTCGTTCTCGACACATTCGGTAGCATCCGCGATCTATCAAACGCTGGGGTTGTGCTGTCGCCTGGCCTTCCGCTTATAGCCTACGATGAGTCGGATGAGTCCGAGGATCTTGAGGGGCATGGAACGGCGCAGTACGACCGGAAGCGCCGTTGGTGGGTAGTTGAGTTCGATGAGCTGGGGGTTCGGTATGTCCCGCGTGTTGGCCAAGTCTCAGAGGCGGTGTTTCACTGCGTTCGTTGCCGTCTTCCGGTGGCTGGAGTTACCTGCAATACGCTTGGCGACCCTGGGCTCTGTTGCAAAAGCTGTGGGACAAGTGCGATGGCGGCAATCAATCCGCCTGCATGACGTGCCACCTAAGTATTTAACCTGGCTGACCCTCAATTGCTTCGCTCTTGGTCCGCTGTGTAGTTCAAACCTTGACCGCACATGAAAACTCCTTTTGCTCTCGTATTGCTCTTGTTCCTAGCATTGCCACTGACGCTAAGCGCGTCTGGTCCGGATCTATTCTGCATTTACTTCAAGCCTGGACAGCCTTCTATTGACAATGATCTGACCACATCCGTCGACTCTACAGAGTGGTTAATGCGCGCCGTGGAGCACGATTCGCAGATCATGTTGCGCGTCAATCAGATTCGGTATCAGGCTGTTGGCAGAGCCGACCCAAGCGAATGTGCGGATGCGCAATGCAGCGCCCTGGCACTCAAGCGTGCGCAGCTGTTTCAGGATGCCTTGGTGAGCGCCGGAGTTCCGCTCTCACTGTTCTGTCCACCCGTCGCGCTTGGGCCACCTTGGCCCGCCACATATCGACCCACGTCGGAGCAGCTGCTATTGGCGCGACAGGCTGGTGTTGAGCCTGTCTTCGACGGCTGTGAGCAAAAGTAGAGGCAAGAGTGCGCTGCTAGGTGCGACACCCTTGAAAGCTAGTCCGATGATTGACGTACATGGGACGCATGCCTACGGTATACCGGAGACGATCGCGCTTCGTGGCGCGGCTGAACCCAGTTGGTGTATCGCTCATGGAATCCATGAAGCTCTTCCCCGGATTGCTTGTCGCTCTTGGTGGCCCGGTGAAGGCCACTGCACCTGACCTCGGCTTAGAAGAGGTTGTCCTCTGTTGCTTCTCGGATTCTGATCTACGCGTATACGAGCGGCTCGTTGCGCAACGGGGGGCCTGACAACGCGCTCAAGTCCGAGGTACCGGGGAAACGGGATCGGAGCGCACTTGTCTTGGAATTGCACACTGGTTCCTGTTCTATCGAACGCAAAGCCAGTAAATACGGCCCAGCCTGGATGAAGCGCGGGAGACGCACACGTGACGACGACAGCTGACGACCTCAAAGCCCAACTCGCCCGCTCGGGTGTCATCCTGGAGATCGGTGGATTCCGGCCGCCCGACGATCCCCTGGCGAGTTGGTTCGGTCGCGTGAACGTCTGCGCGCCGGGCGAGACATGGCCGGAGACCGCGGGACGGCCGATGCATGCGCTGTGTCAGATCAACGTCAGCGAATTGCCGCTGCGGCCGGCCCGCCTCGCGGATATCGCACTGATTGCGGTGTTCATCGGTCCCGATACGCTCCCGGTCGATACGCCCAACGGGGAAGGGTGGTGTCTGCGGGCGTACAAGCGGCTCGATGGACTGATCCCGCTGACGCCACGGCACACTGATTCGCCGATCAGTGCATTTCCGATGCGGCCGCATGTCTTTCATGACGACTACCCGTGCTGGGAGGATGCGCCGATGGATCTGCCAGCAGATATCGAAGCGCACTACCACGATCTCTTCCGGAACCTGGATGGCTTCAAGCTGGGAGGATGGCCGACGCTGATCCAGGCCGAGATCTTCTGGGCACCTTTCAAGCGCCATCCCGCATCGCCGGAGTTCGTCTTCCAGATCGACTCCACGGACAAGGGGCGCTGGATGTGGGGCGACGGCGGCGTCGGCTACTTCGGCCGCGGAACAGCGCCCGGAAAAGAAGACGAGTGGGCGCTTGCGTGGCAGTGCTATTAGACTCGCCTGCTGGAGATGGAAAAGAGGGAACAGAGTGCGCTTTGTTGACTGCGACACCCTTGAAAGTTCACTCTGACACAAGTTCTATCTTTGGCCTTGACGCATCGTGGAACTGGCGAATTCAAAACTTCTAGGATTCGGTGTCTACCGTGATGGTGGATCGCTCAGCCTTTCCTTTAGAACAGCCGATGGCACTGAATGTGAGTTGATATTCAAAGTCAATTTGGCGCCACCAGCGTACAAGCCCAATGGATATGTTGGAGCCCTGCTCTATGAGTACACCCCAACCAGCCGTGCAAATCCGATTACCGGCATGACCGGGTGCGGGGGAAAAGTTGAGCCCCGATCCATAACGTGGCAGGAGGCTGCAATAATTTTGAAATACTTTCACCCACAACTCTCTGTCCTTTCGACTGAGTACTCATGGGTATATCCTGAAATGGTACGTGCTGCGGACTTGAATGGATTGGCAGAATAAACCGGAAGATCTTATGCGAAAAAATGGGCTCCGAATTGCCTTGCCTTGTGCGTGAAACTCCGAAAATTCACTCTTGCTGCCCTCAAGGCATCCTTCAGCCGTAACGAGTAAGAATATGAGCGCTTCTCTTTCGCTAGCGGAAATGTACGGGCACTGGGCGCATTGCGATTCTAGAGTCTGCGAGTTCCAGCATGGGACAACAATGATCTACATCGAGTACAGCGAAGAATATCCCATGGGTAGAAGTTTGGAGGATGCTCAGAAGACCATTGATGTCGTCTTTGAAGAAGCCGATTACGCGTTAGCGTACGCTTCTGCTATATCTTCCGGACAACACCAGGATTTTTGGAAGGCCGCAAACCGCATCAGCCTTAGGCAGAGGCCGCTCATCGTCTACAGTGTTCGATATCCTTTAATTAGCGGTTTTCCAGTTTATGAAATATCGTGGAATCCGCATTTTGAAGTTGAATATGGACTGGCTTACTCCGATGACTGGGTTGAGGAAGTGGTGCGTGTAGAGGTTCCGGATACTAATGATTTCATTAAAGTTAGACGTCGAGCCCCTTACCAGTACGAGTATGTACCGTAACTTCCGGTTAAAGCGAGAGCAGCCTCGCCAGTTGGATTAATTGAGAGGGGAAAAGTCGCGGGCGCACTTTCTCTGTACTAGGATGTCTGGGAATTTCTCGTATCCGACGCCCTGAGACCACTATTGCAAGCCACGCAACAATGCGCGTCAGCTCCTGGAGAGACCATATGAAAAAGCATCTCGCCGTACTGCTGCTGATCGTGGGCCTGGTCTGCAGCGCGCCCGCGCTCACCCAATCCTCCAAGTCCGCATTGCTCGGAAAATGGGTGCTTGATGTCGCGAGCATGCCGGCGCCGCCCGCGCAGCGGCCGAAAAGCGCCTCTCTCACCTACAGCGATGTGGGCACGGGCAAGTGGCAGACGAATGCCGACATCGTCGGTGGTGATGGGCATGACATCCATGCCGTCGCCATTTATCCGCTAGACGGAACCGCAGCCCCAAGCAAAGGCTACCCGACGGTCGACACCACGGCCGTATGGCTGCCGGCGCCGAACGTGATGGTCGCCGCCTTTTACTTGAAGGGAATGCCACGCACGACGCGTACCTACACCGTCGCGCCTGACGGCAAGACGATGACCGAAACAGTGGTCTGGTTGAACATCAACGGAGAGCCGGCGATCACGATGAACCGCTTCAACCGCGCGGAGTAGCCAATGACGCACCGGCGGCGTTGCCCATCGCGCTGCACTGACGGTTACAACCACTATGTCAAGCACCATTGCCGGCCATGCATGCGCAGGCCATGTATGCGGCCGGCAACGCGATGGAAGCACTGCGGATCCTGATACATGCTTACGTCGTACGGCACTACAATGCGGCGACCAAGGTTGGTGGCTCTACTGCGCCAAAAACCTGTTGGTGGCCTGTGAACACTCGGTGGTCACAGAGGAGCCGGTCGTGGCGAGTGTCGACTAAGACGGGAGGCCCCGGACGCTTCTGCAATCTGACAGCACTCCGCACGAACTTGCGTCAAGGCTAGACAGCATGTCGACCAGTCATCTCTCGACCAGTCATCTCGATGGGTTGAAGGAGCAGATACGTGAGCTAAAGGTAGTACAACCTCCACGTCCTTGGCGCCAAATGGCGAAGGTTGCTGTTGGCGGTTTGCACTCCATCGGATTCGATATTGACTCCGAGTATTTGCTCGTCATTTCAAGTGCTGGGCGGGGTGTCATCGACTGTGATACCGGGCAGAAGGTTTCACGAGACTATGATGGGGACTATGAGGGAGAGGAGTTCCTGGAGGCCAATGGAATTGGCCCACTGCAGGGAAAGAAAATCCGCACATCCGGCCTAATGGGTGGAGGTCTACCGTTAAGCACATTCGATGGTTGGCATATTGAACTGGTAACCCTCGACTGGCCCACCAGGGAAATTATTCTCGTAGAGCCTTTTTCATCTCTCTACGGCGCCCGATACGGTAAGCCAGCGATCTTTCATAAGATCTGTGCGGAGTACGAGCTGAGAGCTAGTGGATTTTCGTACACGGGCAAGACGCTTGTCATTGCCACGTCAAGCGATATCGTGATCTTCTCAAGAAGTGGAAGCTGACGTCTCCATTGCCTAGAAAATGAAGATGTCGGCACGGATAGTCTCGATCCACCAAACTCGCCGCTGGTATCGATTCATGCATCTGCCCACCATGACCACATTCCAATTCCAACCCCGATGGAAGGAAGAACTCGTCTGCATCGGGCCGGGTGGCGCGTTCTTGCTGGACTTCCCGATGGGCGTGCCGACGGTCTACGTGCCCACCGGGCATGCCTGGGTGCAAAGTGCACCCGAATGGGCGCGCGACCTGTGGCCGGTGTTCAAGGCCGAACTGGAAGTTTGGTGCGAAGCGCGCGACGTACAGTTCTTCCTGGATGGATCGGCCAAGTGCTACGGAGCCACGGCCAAGGCCTAGGTGAACACGCTGACAGCAGGCGGATGCACGTGGCTTGGTATCCTGGCGCGCCATCGCAGCAAGGTATCCAATGAGCCAGAGTACAGAGCGCGCCGACGCGACGAACGTTTCGCTGTACCACTTGATCGCGCCGGAATCGCACGAGGTCCTCGGTCCGTGGGCGGACACGTTCCCGGCGTATACCGTCGTGGTCGGCTACTCGAGTCTCGGCCACTTCTTTCTGCATGACCCGGCCAGCCAGGATTACGCGGTGCTGCACCCGTTCAAGGCTGCCGGCAAGTCCTATGGCGCGCACGCGTCCACCACGGCGTTCGAGGCGGCCATCCTGCGCGATCCGGGCTTCGAGGCGTACGTGTTGCGCGGCGACCACGTGCGGGCGATCGCGACGCGTCTTGGCCCGTTGAAGCCCGGGCAGATCTATATCCCGCAGCCGTATCCGACGCTGGGCGTCACGGAAGCGCCCGAGACGTACGACAAGGGCGATGCATGGGTGTTCGCGGATCTCGTCGCGCAAAGCGTGGGCTTGTGACGTGAAACCGAGCGATTTCGCAAGGCATGGCTGATGGGGATGGTGCGCGCAAGTCGTCGATCGACACGTGTGTTGTGCTTGCTCGTCGGCGCGCTACTTGGTGTTGCCGCGCTCTGCGTGGGCGTTGATCCTGCGTCGCCGGTACGGTCGGGCGCGTGCGTGCTGCTTGCGATCGGCGCCGGTGTCCACGTGTTCTCCGCGTTCCTGGGCAGCGACGCCTGGCGGAGTCGCTTGATCGGGCTATGGCCGGGCATCTGAAGGCAAGCTTTCGAGAACCCAGGCGGCACGACCTCGCCGCCCGGATGACATGCAACCCGAGAGCCGCAAACGCTCGCCTCAGTGCTTTGCGGCCTTGCGCCGGTACACACCATTGAAGCTCACATTGGCGCCGCCGCACTGCAGGTTGTCCGAGACCACCAGCAGGTCGCCGACCAGCTGCAGGCGGACCTTGCAGTCGTCCTCGCTCAGTTCCAGTCGATTGCCTTCCGGAAACCCCCGCGCGGTGACGGCGCCGATGTTCGGGCCGCCCGGCCGGTCTTCGGGGCTCGGGTTGGCGCTGGGCCAGTAGGCATCGCCGTTGGCGGTGATGGTGCCGTCGCCGTTGGCGATCAGTTGCAGGCCGTTGTCGCCGTCGTGCCACTGACCGACCCAGGCCTGCGGCTTCGGTGCGGCCGTCGTCGGCAGCGGCTGCACGCTGGACGCCGCCACCCAGCCAGCGCTGCCGCCGACCTTGTTGGGGTAGAACGCGCAGACGAAGCCGCCCTGGCGCTGCGCCAGGATCACCGTGTCGTCCTTGACCACATAGGCGCGCTGCCGGCACGCGGCCTCGCCCTTGGCCGGGCAGCCATTGTCGTCGTTGAGCAGGTACAGGCGCGGCACCGCGACCTTGGCGAGCGAGAACCCGGCCGTGCTCATGGGGAAGCCGCCGTTGCGGCACATCGCCGCGTCCTCGTCCGGCGCCGCGTAGGCCAGTGCGGGAACCGCCAACAGGGCGAGCAGCCAGGTCTTGTGCATCAGAGTCGCTCCAAAGGTGGGGCGATAGTGTGGGCCAACGGGGGTGAACCGGTGGCGAGCGAACAGGCAGGTGAGGGCTTTGTGGTGCCTGCCAGGCACTGCCGCCACGGTGTGCAGTGGTCCAGCCGCAACTCATTCGAGTGGCGTCACCCACGTGGAAAAACGTCTGGGCCTGTAAGGTAAATGCCATCAGGCACGTTGCAGGGATCTCCTTTGCGGCGATCCAGCTTTAAAACGCAAGAGGTAGTGGAATGGCAGTGAAGTACCGGGCAGGCGATGTCTTCGCGATCCCGTTGGACACGGGAACGTATGCGCTATGCCAGGTGCTGTGGGCGCCGCAGGGCGACTATCGCCAGGTGGTCGGCTTCTGCGTGCTGGAACGGCATGCCTCCACGCCGGCGCTTGGCCCGTCGCCGGGACAGCCGCTGCCCGTGCACGACGGGGACCAGGACATCCGCTTGCTGTTTGCCGGCACCCAGAAGCTCAAGCGCGGCGACTGGAAGATCATTGGCCACGCGCCGCTGCCCAGCGACATCAGGGACCTGCTGACCTTCCACATCGCCGGGGAGCTGCACGAGGGCGACAGCTTCGTGCGAATGCTGTCGGTGGATGAGTACGCCCGCTATAGCTTCGTGCGGATGCTGTCGGTGGACGAGTACGCCCGCTATCCGTCGATGTCGGTGTTTGGATTCGAACTGGTGCATCGGCTGCTCAGCGGCAGCCAGTGAGCCGTTGACGGCCACCGGCCGCTGGGCGAGCATCGCAGGCAGGCCCAACGCAGGGGCGTGGCCGGCGCCGTACATCACTCTGTCTGGATCAGCTGACACCATGCCCGCACGCCTGTTGACCGAGATCGTCCTGCGCCCGCTGCTGGAGATCGTCCTGTACGGCCTGTGCTATGTCGTCGGCATGATCGTGGTGCCGGCGTTCTCGTTCGGCCACTACAGCGTCGAAAAGTGGAGCAGCAAGCAGCGCAGGAAATCCGGCAAGCGCAGTGCCTATCTGGCCCCGCGCGTGGTCTCGGCCGACACGGCGGCCTTCTGGGGCGGGTTCGCGCTGGTGGGCTTTGGGCTGTTGGGCTATGCCCTGTGGCAGGCGGCGGGGAGCTGACGCCAAGGCTGGGCGAGGCAAAACGGAGTAGTAAACCGATTGAGTCCTGGCTGAGCAAGCGGCATCTAGAGTGCCCTTACCTTGCCTCGTCATGCTTCTGCTTCATCCATATCAACATTGCTCTATGAAGGTCTACGTGATGGCAAAGGATCTATACTGCTGGCGTTGCGACAAGGTGGTGGCAATGCTGGACGACGCAGAATGGGAAACCATGGATCCTGCATTGACCGAGTCGCTCTACGATATTCAGGAGCTCCGGCGGCAGAATGGAATCTCCTTGCATGAAGCGCTGGCAATGCCATACGGACAGCGGGCGCGCCAGCTCTATCACGAATTGACCGGGCGGACCGAGACCAATCTGGCCGTGATCTGGCATCACCGCCTGTCCATCTACGGCCCCCCGTGCCACGTCTGCGGAAAGCCATTGCGAACGCCGCGGGCCAAGCTCTGCGCCGCGTGTGGCAAGAGCATACCCATTTGACCCGCCTGGCTGCACGCGATTGCATCGGGCCTGCCGGTATACGCTGGTGGATGTCGGCGACAAAGGAATACACATGCGAGATCCAGAGAGAATCGATGGCGTCCTCGCCGCGGTGAAGGAGGCATGGCAGTGCGATCCTGATCTGCGTCTCGGCCAATTGATGATGATTGCGGTAAAGCCTGAGTTGCCGTGTCGCGAGATGTTCTACATCGAAGACGACGCATTATTGCGGTCTCTGCGGAACGATGCAGATGTGCGTCGCGTCGCATCGACACGCCGTCAGGATGAAATGCTGACCTTGCGTCGCGCGGTCAGCGAGGTGCTGCACTACTTCTGGGACCCAATCGGCATCGCAGGAGTACCGCAGGCGCGCGACGAGTACGAAGGCTATGTCGAGCCGATCTGCAGTCTGCTCTGGCAAGGTGCGGACCATCCGGCGCTGGTTCGTCATCTGCTGCAGCTCAGCGAGCAGGGTATGGGTCTTCCCGGAGTGCAAGAACAGGCCGCACGGGCGGCAGACAGATTGCTGGAGTGGCGTGAGATCGTGACAGGCTGAGTAAGGAGCGCTATTCGCGACCTTGGCTCTACGGCGCGCCTGTGCCAATGTTGCATGGCGATGCTCGACTCCCTCGCAATGGACTGCACCTGACCCTTATGCCTCATTCCGCCACCTGCTTCACCACCCGACACACGCTGTCGGCGCTGCGCGATCAGATCGACGAACGCCCGGAACTGGAGATGGCGTTGGAGTGCATGATCGAGGTGGAGGAGGAACATTTCCCGGACCCACCGACCTTTGCGGCGCTGTCGCATCTGGCGCAGTGCACGGCGTGCCAGGCCTGGAGAACCGCCTGGATGGACGCGCAGTTCCCGGAGCGTGTGGTGTGGCGCAAGCGAATCGCACGCTACTGCTGCAGCAGCATGTTCGCCGCGGTGACCAAGCCGGACAGGACGGTACGGATCGGGTTCGAGCTGTTCCGCGGCGAGGATCCGACCTGGTACCTCAACGACGCGATCTGTGTGCAGTTCTGTCCGTGGTGCGGGCAGCGTCTGCCCGATCGGCCTTTCGAGCCGGATCTGGAGCCGGAACCGGAGCAAACACCGTGAGGCTGTGCCGCCGCTACGTCGCCATGACGGCGGCAGGGCTGCCGCGACGGTCGATCGCCCTGTGGCTGCTCAACCAGCTTGCGGATCCGTCGCACGATCACGCTGCTTGCCGCGTGCCGACGTCGGCGCTTGGCGGTGTGCGATGAAGCAGCGCCTGTTTGCCCTCGCGATCGCGCTGCTGTCCGCCGGTTGGGTGCTGCCGCTGTGGTGCGGTGTCGAGGCGTGGCTGACGTTCTGGCAACGTGGAGGCGCAGCGTCGTTGCAAGGTGGTTCTCCCGGCGACTCGTTTCCGTACCTGGCCTTCGCCTCGGCCTGCAGCAAGGTGGCCAGCGTCTGGCTTGCCGTCGCAATCGGTATCTGGGCGTATCTGGGCGCGCGTGCCTGTCTACGACAGATGCGATGAGTTGTCATGCGCGCGTGCTGCAATGGGTCCGGCCGGTCGCTGTACCACGGTGTCGGCCCCTGGTGGCAGGGCGCTGCGAGACGCCCATGTGCCGCAGACGGCGATGCCGGCCGCCACCGGGTTGCATGACGTGCCGCACCGTTGTCCACCTGGGCGGCCGTGCATGCGTTACCTTCCTGGACCGCCCATCCGCGCCTGATCGCCATGACGCAGCCGCGCCGATGCGCGCGTCCGCCCCCTGATCGTTCGAGAGTCAAGCTGCCGCATGCATCCTGTCATCCACTTCCGCTCCCGCCTGCTCGAGGTGAGTGCCGAGCCGGAGAATCCGATCAATCCGATCCATGGCAGCTCGCTGCTGGACTGGCTGCGCGTCCGCGTCGGCGACAGCATGGTGCTGTCCGAGCCGGACCCGGAAGACTGGGGCTGGGCCTCCGAAGCCGAATGCCAGGGGCGCACCTACCTAGTCGGCGCCTACGCCGAGGAAGAGGTCGACGGCAACCATACCTGGATGCTGCAGATCGAAAAGGAGCGCTCGTTCTGGGAGCGCCTGCTCGGCCGCCATGCGATGCATGACGACGATCCGTGCTTTGTGCGGTTGCATGCGCTGATCGCCGCCGAACCGCGGTTCACCCACGTGGTGGTGGAGCGCGAACCCTGACGGCCTCCGCCGTCTCGACGGCGGCGCAGCACGGTGCGCGACGGTGGACGCCTGGCTGCAGCACGCCCGCCATCGTGCTTGGGTATGCTCGCAGGCCCGTCCACGTCCATGTCCGCGCGCCCCGATGCCGAGTCGAACCCTGTCGCTGTTTCCGCTGCTGCTGATCGGCATTGCGCCCGCGCTGATGGCGGCGCCCAGGCACTGCCTGCCGTACGGGCCTACCCAGGTCACCCTGTCCGGCACCCTGGCGCCGTCGCCCACAGAACCCGCGGCGCCCACCGCGCCGCATGCCCACACGCATGCCGACGCCGCTGCCGCAGCGACCCAGGAAGAGGTGCTGATCCTGCCGCAGCCGCTGTGCGTGGCGGCATCGGCGGACGGGCATCAGCCGCGGCACGAGCAGGTGCGCCAGCTGCGGCTGGCGGTCACCGCGGACCAGGCTGCGCATCTGCGCGAAGAAGGGAGCGGCCAGGTGGTGCGGGTGACCGGAAGACTGGCGCATGCGCCAGCCGGCCCGGATGCACCGCCGCTGCGCCTGAGCGTGCTTGGGGTGGACAGCGACTGAAGGACCGCCCTGGTACGTGCTTTTGCTTCGACGTAGCGGAATGTGCCGTGGCCTTGTTTACGCGCGATGGGCGTTCCCGGTAAAGCCCGTCGCGGCTGAAGCCGCTCCTACGTGGGTGGGTGGAGTCCGGGTCAGATCGGATGTTTCCTGTTACCCAGGCCCACCTGATTGCTGCGTCCAAGCCGGCCGCTAGCGCGCACGGGGAGCGCGCATTGACGGCGCGCAGCGCCTCGTTGAGGATCGCCATGCCGCGCCTGGCGGCTCAAGGTGTCGGCGATCGATGAGGGGAATCCGTTTTCTGTGTGCGATGAGCCTGTGGCTGAGCGCGTTCGCCGCCATCGCGGGCGAGTCGCCGGCGCGCACGGTCCAGACGTTCTATCGCTGGGCGATCGTGCCCGAGCACGCCGACGGGGACGTTGCGCAGGTGCGGCAGCTGCTGGGGCGGGACTTGTTCGCGGCGCTGCAGGCGCAGCGCGCCTACGAGGCGGCCTGCGCCAAACTGGTGCCCGCAGACGTCAAGCCGCATATGCTCGACCAGAGCCCGTTCTTCCTGTGGCCGGACCAGCCGACTGCGCTGGTCTCGACGACCGCCCAGGTCACCGGCGACACCGCGCAGGTGCGCGCCCGCCTGGTCGTCGATAACCAGCAATGGACGGACACGGTGGTGCTCGGCCGCCAGGACGATCGCTGGGTGATCCTCGACATCGCCTGGCAGGAAGGGACACTCACCCGACGTCTGACCGAATTTGCCGCGCAGCCGTGCACGCAGTGATGGCCACCGGCGCGGACGAGAGAAGGCACGATGGATGACGTCGGCAGCCGTGCCGCGTTGCTGCTGAGTCTGCAACGCGGCCTGCTCGGCGAGGTGCACCCGCAACTGCGGCAAGCCTCGATCGAGGCCGATCGGGCGCGGCGCGTGGTCCGATTGCGCTTCGAATACGATGGCCAGCCGTTGGAAGCGCCACACGAAAGCTGCTCGCGCGCCGCCACCGAGGTAATCGCGGACTTCCCGGCAGGCTGGAACCTCGAAGAAGCGCATGTCGCCGTGCCGATGCCGGCGCCGCTGCAGGCCCTGCAGCACGTGGCATATCGCCGCGCAGAAGCGGATCATTCGGCCTGACTGGCGCCGCCGGTACCTACCGGGCCTCCGTGCCCGCCTCCACCACCCCGGGAATCGGCGTGGCCGCGGGAAACGCGTCGCGCAGCAGGTCCACGCCCTGCTGCGGCTTGGCCAGCGGCGTCAGATCCTGGCGGTCGGCGCGCAGTTCGGCGCTGCGGTGCGGGGCGATGGCATCACGACGGGCCTGCAGGTCCGGCCGCAGTTCGCCGTCGCGGTTGAACGACCAAGCCAGCATGGGCTCGCCCAGCGGCAGGGCGTCGCCGGCGGCATCGCCGTCGCGCGAATGCCAGGTGTGCCAGGTCTTGCCGTAGCTGTTGAGCTTGCTGCGCATCAGCGCCTTCTCCGCGGTCAGCGGCAGCCCGGGTGCGGACAGCTGGCCGGACAGGATCTCGCCGTTGTGCGGATGCCAGTAGCGGCGCTCCTGGGGCGGGAGTTGCTGGAACAGCCGCTCGGAAATGATGTACTCCACGCCGGTGAGGTTGGCCCGCGCGGTGTCGCCGTCGAACAGGGCGCACTGGGCGAAATCCTCGTTGGCCTGGCGGCAGAAGTGGTGGGCTTCCATCTGCTGGTGCGGATGCTCGCGCATCGGATGGAAGCCGACCAGGTGGATGTCCAGCACCGCGGCGGGGCCACTGTCCTGCAGTGCCTTGGCGCCGGCTTCCAGGACCCGGGTCTTGGCGCTCTCCGCCGCGCCGGGCGGTTGCGTGGCGGGTTCGGGGCGATCGCGGCCGCAGGCGGCCAACGTCAGCAACAGGGGAGCGAACAGGATGCGGCGCATGCGGTGCCTCCAAAGGCGCGGCGGCGTGGGCCGCATGGCCCGGACGCGTGGCGCACGACAAGGGGCAGCATCGGCTGCGCCACGTCGATCGGCCGTGGCCGGGGTGTCTGCACGGCGTCGTGATGTGCAA
Source organism: Xanthomonas sp. NCPPB 3570 (assembly GCF_056725115.1). Taxonomy (NCBI): domain Bacteria; kingdom Pseudomonadati; phylum Pseudomonadota; class Gammaproteobacteria; order Lysobacterales; family Lysobacteraceae; genus Xanthomonas; species Xanthomonas sp. NCPPB 3570. Next base: position 71,123 of record NZ_CM161513.1, read on the forward strand.
AGCCGACCTGTGCCGTGACGCATGCAGGTCCACCCATGTCTGCTGCAGCGGCGTCGCGTGACGTCGGGTGGTCACGCACCCGTCGCCTCGTGGCCGCCACGCCGTCATTGCAATGGCGTTGCAACACAGGCGACATATCGTGCCGCGCTGCGCCACCGTATGGCGCATGCCGTCGCGGGCTGCTGCGCAAGCCGAACGGACTCGATTCTGCGCGCTCACAAGGATCCGACATGCTGCTTTCCTCTCTCTCCCCGTGGCCGCTGACCGCGCGCGCCGCGCCGGCCCGTACCCGCCTGGCGCAGGCCTACGCCGCCCTGGTACTGGCCTCGGTCGCCGCCGCGGCCGCTGCGCAGGACAGCGCGCCGTCGCTGGCCGGCAGCGAGACCCGCCCGGCCAATGCCGCCGGTACTGGCGACGCGGCGACCTCACTGGACACCATCATCGTCACCGCCGAGCACCGCGAGCAGAACCTGCAGGAGGTGCCGGTGTCGGTGGGCGTGGTGCAGGGCGAGGCGATGCGCGACTTCACCGCCGGCGGCGACGACACGCTGCTGGCGCTGTCCGGCCGCGTGCCCAGCTTCTACGCCGAAACCACTACCGGCCGCATCTTCCCGCGCTTCTACATCCGCGGCCTGGGCAACATCGACTTCTACCTCGGCGCTTCGCAGCCGGTGTCGATCATCCAGGACGACGTGGTGCTGGAGCACGTGGTGCTGAAGTCCAACCCGGTCTACGACGTGGACCAGGTGGAAGTGCTGCGCGGCCCACAGGGCTCGCTGTTCGGCCGCAACACCACCGCCGGCATCGTCAAGTTCGACAGCATCAAGCCCAGCGACGACTACACCGGCCGCGTCACCGCCAGCTACGGCAGCTACAACACCGTTTCGGTGGACGGCGGCATCGGTGGCCCGATCAACGACGTGCTGTCGTTCCGCGTGTCCACGCTGTACCAGCACCGCGACGACTGGGTGAACAACACCTACACCGGTCCCAGCGCCGACGGCACGGTCACCCCGAAGAAGGACGCGATGGGCGGCTACGACGACCGCAACGCGCGCCTGCAGCTGCTGCTGAAGCCGAGCGAGAACTTCTCCCTGCTCGGTTCGTTCCATACCCGCGACTACGACGGCACCTCCACGCTGTTCCTGCGCGGCGCGCTGCACAAGGGCTCGAACAAGGTCGACGTGCCGCGCGACCAGGTGGCCTACGACGAGGCCCACGACAACCCGCAGGCGTACAAGACCCACGGCGCCTCGTTGAAGGCGATCTACGACTTCGGCGGCGTGTCGCTGACCTCGATCAGCGCCTACGAGACCACCTCCGGCTACAGCCGCGGCGACACCGACGGCGGCGCCGCGGCCAATTTCCCGGTCAACGGCGTGCCCAACGGTTACGGCCAGTCGATGGGCCAGGTGCGCGACCTGGACCAGTACACCCAGGAACTGCGCCTGGCCAGCGAAGGCGACGCCGCGCTGCAGTGGCAGGCCGGCGCGTTCTACTTCGACGGCAAGGACACCACCGACTTCTACCAGCGCGCCTACTTCCTGCAGACCGCCGCGCGCAATCCCAACAACTGGGTGCGCCTGCACAACAGCAATACCTCCTGGGCCGGCTTCGGCCAGTTGACCTACAAGGTCACCGACGCGCTGACCCTGACCGCCGGCGTGCGCCAGACCCGCGACAGCAAGGAGACCAAGCTGCTCAAGACCGCCGACACCGCGGCCGGCGTGGTCACCTACAAGGGCCGCCGCGACGTGCGCCTGGCCGACACCCAGCCAAGCTGGGACCTGAGCGCGATGTACGAGATCAACCCGAACGTCAACGTGTACGCGAAGGTCGCCCGCGGCTTCCGCGGCCCGACCATCCAGGGCCGTTCGGCGGTGTTCAACTCCGATTTCACCACCGCCGACTCGGAAACCATCCTGTCGTGGGAAGCCGGCATCAAGAGCAACCTGTTCGACAACCGCCTGCGCCTGAACGTCACCGGCTTCACCTACACCGTCGACGACATCCAGCTCAACGGCAACGACTCCAACGGCAACGGCGTGCTGTTCAACGCCGACAAGGCCAAGGCCTACGGCATGGAAGCGGACCTGGACTGGCGCCCGATCCCCAACCTGTCGCTGACCGCCGGCCTGAGCCTGCTGCACAGCGAGATCCAGGACAAGCGCGTGTACGCGCAGGTGTGCGGCCTGAATGGCGTGGTGGTGTGCACGGTGAAGGACCCGACGATCCGCATCGGCAACAACACCTTCGCCCAGATCGACGGCAACCCGCTGCCGAACGCGCCCAAGTACAACGTCAACCTGGCCGCCCGCTACGACATCCCGGTCAACGACGGTGGCGCCTTCTTCGTCGCCACCGACTGGAACAAGCAGGGCTACACCAGCTTCGTGCTGTACGACTCCACCGAGTTCACCTCCAACGGCAACTTCGAAGGCGGCCTCAAGCTAGGCTACACCGGCGATTACGGCGCCTGGGAAGTGGCCGCATTCGCCCGCAACATCACCAACGAGAAGAACCTCAAGGGCGTGATCGAGAACTACATGGCGGCCGTGTACAACGAACCCCGCATCGTCGGCGTCTCGTTCAACCTGCACTGGCACTGATCGCAGGCATCGCAGCATACGCGCCTGCAGCACATGCCGGCGCCAGCGGGCGGGAGGGCGAGAGTCCTCCCGCCCGTTTGCGTTTGGCAGCATAAGTTGCGGCGGCTGTAGCCGTTGCCGTTGCCGTTGCAGTTGCAGTTGCTTGGCTTTGGTTTTAGCTGTTGATTTACCGGGTTCCCTTCCGAAGCGGCGGCCAGCGCGGGGAAAAACCCGAAGGGCGGCGCACAAGGATGTGCGCCGTCCGCGGCAGGGGCAGGATGCCCCTTCCGCGGATCCCCGTGATGGACGCGAACCCGGAGCGCGCAGCGCGGAGGGCGCAAGGCAGGGCGCGCTTTCTTTTGGTTACCTTTTCTTTGCGCGAGCAAAGAAAAGTAACTCGCCCGCAAGGGCGAAAGCCTTTGCTGTTGCTTCAAAGCATGAGTGTCAGACAAGAAAAACCGTAGGAGCGGCTTCAGCCGCGACCGCGATTTTCACGGTAGAGCCCGGTCGCGGCTGAAGCCGCTCCTACGACGCCTACGACGCCTACGCCCCCAAGAGCCCAAGAGCCCAAGAGCCCAAGACAAACCCGCCACCCATCCCAAATCCCATAGCGCCCCCGCCCCCGCTCTGCTAAAGTCCGCGCCCAGCGCTGCCGGGTCCGGCAGCCGGGCACAGCCGCCGCCATGCCTTCATCCGTGCGTTTTTCGGGGGGAGTGGTGCATGCGCGTCGCGCGATCGGTGTTGTCCTTGTCTGTCGTCTCCATCCTGCTGGGCTGGGCGCCCACAACGCGCGCCGCAGGCGGTGAGGCCGCGCCTCCCCCCGATCCCACCACCCTCGACCAGATCGTCGTCACCGGCGAGAAAAGCGGCCGCAGCGTGCAGGACACCACCAGCTCGGTCGCCGTCACCACCGAAGCGCGCATCGAGCAGGAGAACCTGCAGAGCGCCTACGAGGTGTTCAACCGCACCGCCAACATGGCCCAGACCTACGGCGATGCCGGCTTCAGCATCCGCGGCATCCGCAACATCGACGGCGGCAGCGATGCACCGCTGGCCACCATCTACCTCGACGGCGCCGCCCTGCCATGGAAAGCGATCAGCTGGGCGCCGCTGAGCCTGTGGGACCTGCAGCAGGTGGAAGTCCTGCGCGGCCCGCAGTCCACCCTGCAGGGCGAGAACGCCCTGGCCGGCGCGATCGTCCTGCGCACCGCCGAGCCGACCATGGACTGGCAGGGCAAGCTGCGGGTACTCGCCTCCGACCCGTCCGACCGCAGCCTGGCCGGCGCCATCGGCGGCCCGATCGTCGCCGACGAACTGGCGTTCCGCGCCTCGGTGGAGCAGCGCAGCTTCGACGGCTACACCTGGAACCTCACCCGCCAAGCCGCCGACGACGCACAGGTCTCGGCGATCTACCGCGGCAAGCTGCTGTGGACGCCGTCGGCGATCGCCGGGCTGAAGGTGCAACTGGGCTACACCCGCTCGCACCGCACAGGGCCGTACATGTACAGCTACGTGCGCACCGATTTGCCCGACTATTTCGTGCACCGCTATACCACCAACAACACCCCGGACCGCACCCGCAGCGACAGCGACATCGTCACCCTGCAGGCCGACTACGCGCTCTCCGACGCCTGGTCGCTGTCCTCGGTCAGCGCCTGGAACAAGGTCACCTCGTCCAGCATGTGGGACATGGACCATGGCCCGGACAACGCCGGCTACGCGCGGCGCCAACTCGACGACACCACCGCCTCGCAGGAACTGCGCCTGCACTACGCCGGCGCCGCGGTGCAGGGCCTGCTCGGCGCGTACTGGGCGCGGCACGTGGAAGACAACGACGCGCAACTGCTGAACAACGTCGCCACGCCGACCACCACCATCGCCGGGCTGCTGCGCAGCGCCGGCTTCCCCACCGCCACCGCCACCGCGATCGCCACCCGCTACGCGCAGGCCCTGCCGGTGATTCCGGTCGACTACGTCAGCGCCAGCCCGACCCGCTCCAGCAACCGCGCGCTGTTTGCCGACGGCCAATGGCAGGTGGGCAGCGGGTTCTCACTGCTCGGCGGGCTGCGCTACGACCGCCAGCGCTATGCCATGGCCTCCGAAACCACGGCTGCGTTCGCCGGCCGCTATCCCGACCCGGCCGCCTTCGCCGCCAGCGGCACCGCGCTGTATCGGGCCATCGTCGCGATCAACCAGGGCGTGGCCGGCATCGTGCGCTCGGCCAACGGCGAGGTGGCCTGGAACACGCGCGACTTCGACGCGCTGCTGCCCAAGCTCGGCGTGCGCTACGACTGGAACCCGGACCTGTCGGCCAGCCTGGTGGTACAGCGCGGCTACCGCTCCGGCGGCTCCAGCTTCAACTCGGCGCGTAGCCAGGCCTTCCCCTACGACCCGGAATACACCTGGAACTACGAGGCCGCGCTGCGCTCGCAGTGGCTGGACCGGCGCCTGACCCTCAACGCCAACGCCTATTACATCGACTGGAAGGACAAGCAGACCACCGCCTACTTCGGCCTCAACAGCTTCGACTTCAATACCGTCAACGCCGGCCGCGCGCATCTGTACGGGGCCGAGCTGGAGGCCAGCCACCGCCCCAACGAAGCCTTCGACTGGTACGGCTCGCTGGGCTATGCGCGCACCCGCTACGACAGCTTCGCCACCATCGCCGGCGCCTCGGTGATCGACTACGCCGGCCGCGAGTTCGCCTACGCGCCGCATTGGACCGCGGCGCTGGGCGCCAACTGGCGCTTCGCCGAGGGCTGGCTGGCCAACCTCAATGCCAGCTTCCGCGACCGCGTGTACACCGACATCGGTGCCGGCGCGGTGCAACTGGCCTCGCGCACCGTGGTCAACGCCAAGTTCGGCTACGAGAACCTGGACTGGAGCGCGTGGATCTTCGCCAACAACCTGCTCGACCGCGACTACGTGCAGTACCGCTGGGCCACCGAGCCGGTCGCGATCCTGGGCGCGCCGCGCGTGGTCGGCATCGGCTTCGAGGCACGCTGGTGATGCCTGCCGTCGCCACCGCCAGCTATCTGCTGGCCGCCGCGCTGGCGGCGCTGGCCTTCTACCTGGCTACGGCACACCAGCGGCTGCGCCCGGCGTGGCGCCGGCATGCGCGCGCGCTGCGCGTGGCCGGCACCCTGCTGTGCGTGGCGGCGCTGGGCGCGGCGATCGCCGCGCTGGGCCTGTGGGCCGGCGTCTTCGCCGCATTGAGCGCGACGATGCTGGCGGCGATGGCCTTGCCGTACCTGGACGCGTGGCGGCAACTGCATCGAGGGGCTGGCGATGTGGGCTAGGTGGCTGGCGGCGATCGTGCTCGGGCTGCCGCTGGCGGTGGGTGTGATCGGCCTGTGCGTGTTGCTGTGGCCGGGCGATCTGCAGGTGCATACGCTGCCCTGGCTGTTGCTGGTGTTCCCGGCGTGGGTCGGCGCGATGTCGCTGGCTTTCGTGTTTCGCAGCGGCGCGCGCGCGTGGTTGTGGCTGGGCGGTGCGACCGTGCTGTGCTACGTGGCGCTGTTCCTGCTCAAGGCCAGCCATCTCGTGCAGGTGACCCCATGAAGGCCGCGACCCTGCGCCAGTTCCTGTCGGCGCACAGCTGGATGGGCCTGCTCGCCGGCATGGCCTTGTTCATCGCCTTCTATGCCGGGGCGATCAACGTGTTCACCCATGACCTGGAGCAGTGGCCACGGCCGCCTGCCGTGCACGCGCCTGCGCTGCCGCCGGAACAGGCCGCGCAGGCGCTGGCCGACGCGGTGCTGGCGCGGCATCCGGCGCTGGCCGAGTCCTACACCCTGATGCTGCCCGGCGAAGGGCGCACGTTGCCGCAGCTCTATGCGTTCGGGCCGGCCGCGCAGCAGGCCTTCGGCGGCATGGTGCAGTTCCAGCCCGGTGCCGATGGGCAACCGGTGCAACTGCCGCAGCGCAGCGGTTTCGTCGATTTCCTGTACGACCTGCATTTCACCGCCGGGCTGCCGCGCACCTTCGGCACGTATCTGTTCGGCGTGGTCTGCCTGCTGTACGGGTTGGCCCTGGTCAGCGGCGTGGTGCTGTATGCGCCGGTGCTGCTCAAGGACCTGTTCGCGCTGCGCCGCGGTCGCAACGTCAAGCGCCTGTGGCAGGACGCGCACAACGCCATCGGCATGCTGTCGCTGCCGTTCCACGTGATCTTCGCCTGGTCCGGCGCGGTGCTGACCCTGGGCGTGCTGCTGCTGGCGCCGTTCCAGACCCTGGTGTTCGACGGCAAGCTGATGCAGGTGCTGCAGCCGGACTTCGAACTGGCGCCGCACGTGCAGCCCGCGCACGTGCCTGCGCCGATGCTGCCGGTGGCCGAGCTGGTGGCGCGGGCGCGCGCGGCCAATCCCGGCTTCGTGCCGGAGAGCCTGTCCTTCCACGATGCCGGCGACGCCAACGCGCAGGTGGAGCTCTACGGCCACCAGGACCAGCGCCGGCTCAACACCCTCGGCGGCGTGGCGCTGCGCGCGGCCGACGGCCAGGTGCTGCGGGTGCTGTCGCCGCAGACCATGTCGCCGGGCGTGGCGGCGCTGCGCGGCCTGCAGACCCTGCACTTCGGCAACTACGGGCGCTGGCCGCTGCAGTGGCTGTACTTCCTGCTCGGCCTCGGCGGTGCGTTCCTGTTCTACAGCGGCAACCTGTTGTGGGTGGAAGCGCGGCGCAAGCGCCGTCAGCATGCGCAGCCGCTGCGCACCCACGTCATGGCACGGCTCACCACCGGCGTGTGCCTGGGCTGCGTGGCAGGGGTCTCGGCGCTGTTCGTGGCCGCACGCCTGCTGCCGCCGGGGATGGAGCGCGGCGCGTACTACGCGGTGTTCGCGCTCGGCGTGGCCTGGGCGCTGTTGCGGCCGACCGCCCGCGGCGCCTACGAACTGCTGCTGGCCTGCGCGGTGCTGACCGCGCTGGTACCGCTGGCCGGATTGCGCGGCGCCGCCGGTTGGGTGGGGCCGTGGAGCAGCGGCACGCTGCTGGCGATCGATGCCTGCGCGCTGGTGTTGGCCTGGGCCTACTGGCAGATGGCGCGCGCGGCGTACCGTCGTGGGCAGGGCGGCGATCCGCACAGCGTGTGGGCGTTCCCGCCGCCGCGCTGAGGCGCCGCATACCGCGCCATGCGGCGCAGTAGGGCGCCGCTGTCACGCAATCGATCGCTGCGAAAGTGGACAATCGCGCGCCGGTGCTTTTTCATGGTCTCGACGTGGGCACCGCAGCGTCCGCACGAAATGGAGTCGGGTTCCACGACCTGATGTGACCCGCTCCGCACTTCGCGCCGCGCTGCCGTCGACAGGGGACTGCATGCACGAGCGTTACCAGGAGCCACACGACACGCCGCCGGGCGAGGCCTACGCGGCGCAACTGCGCAAGGGATTCGCCGCGCTGCGTTTCGATCCTCCGCTGGAACGGGCGTACCGCCATTACACCGCCACCACGCTGGGCTTCGCGCAGCGCGTGGCGGCCTCGCTGGGCGTGTTGATCGCGCTGCTGCTGCTGGGTTGGGATGCGGTGCATTTCGGCTGGCGCGGCGGCGGCGGCCTGTTGGGCTATGCGATCGCGGTGCGCGCGGCGACCCTGCTGGCGTTGCTGTGGGTGGCGGCGGCGATCCACCGTGCCGACACGCACGGCCCCGGCCGCGCCGCGCTGCTGCTGCTGGTCGGCGGTACCGGGCTGGTGCTGTCGAGTATCGGCTACCCGCCGCAGGAGCTGCGCTACGCGGCGGCGGTGATGACCCTGGTGCTGGTGGCCGGTTTCTTTCCGCTGGGCCTGGCGCTGTGGCAGAGCGCGGCGGTGGCGCTGCTGCTGTGTGCGATCAGCGCCGCGGCCGGCCACCTGCTGCTGGACGGCGCGGCCCGGGATGCCTACATGCGCCTGCAGTGGCTGCTGTGGACGGCCGTACCGGTCGGCGCGGTCGGCGGCTACCTGCGCGAACACTCGCGCCGCGAAGGGTTTCTGCAGCGCCGCGTGCGCGACGACGAGGCCTTGCGCGACGCGCTCACCGGCCTGGGCGACCGTCGCCGTTTCGACGAACACCTCGCGGTGGCGCTGGCCGAGCGCGGGCGCCTGCAGCGCGGTCTGGCGCTGATCCTGGTCGAACTGGACGGCTTGGCCGCACTGGTGCAGCGCGCCGGTGCCGGCGCCGGCGACCGCGCGGTGCTGGAGGTGGCCGAGGCCATGCAATGCCTGCTGCGACCGCTGGACGTGGCCATGCGCATCGGCGTCAACCGCTTCGCGCTGGTGCTGTACGACGCCAGCGGCGCACACCTGCGCCAGGTGGCGCCGGCGCTGCGCGACATGGTCGAGGTGATGGCGATCGCGCAGGACACGGCGGACGCGCAGCCGCTGACCGTCAGCGTGGGTGCGTTGCTGGCCACGCCCGAGGACACGCCGGCCACGCTGATGCAGCGTGCCGAGGCGTTGCTGGACGCCGCGCGCGCCGTCGGCAACCGTGTGGTGCTGGCCGAGGACACCGGTTGGTAGCGCGGTGATCCGGCGCACCAGCCCTCGCGACTGACGCCGCCGCCGCGGCAGCCATTGTGGGAGGGGCTTCAGTCCCGACGCAGCACACCAACCTACCCGGGAAGCGCGCCTCTGCTTTCGACAGGCGCACACCCGTGTTTCGTCACGGCCACGCGCGCCGCGCGCCGCGATTGTGGCACCGCCTCACAACGTCCCGCGCTGCACGAACGGCACTTGCTGGTACAGGCGCCGCTCGCCGCCGCGCGGGTCGTGCGCCAAGCGGCTGTCGGTATCGAACAGCATTGTTTCGCGTTGGGCCAGCGAATACGGCTCCCAGCGCGGCAGCCCGGCGTGGTTGGGATCGCCGTGGCGGGCGAAGGCCAGCAGCGCTGTGCTCATCGCATCGGCCATGCGTTGCGCATCGGCGCCATCGCCGGTGCGCGATCCGGGTTGGCGGATGTTGTCGAACACCAGCGGGATGTCCAGAGTGTGGAAGGCGCCGAACTTGCCGCCGTCCAGCGGCGAGCCCCAGTCCAGTTGATAGACCCAGGTCGGCGCGCCCTGCCGCGCACGCGCCTCGGCTTCCTCCACCGCACCGCGCCAGGAGCGACCGGCGGTGGTGGCAGCGAAGAACACCTCGCTCGGCGTGTAGTGCGGATACAGCCGCCGGTACTCGGCGATCACCACCTGCGGCGACAGGTCCACGTACTGCTCCTGCGCCAGCCTGGCCGGCAGCGTGTCCCAGGTCAGCGCGAAGTTGGCCGGATCGTGGCCGAGGAAGGCGCGGGTCTCGTCGTGGGTGTTGCCGATCACCATCGGGATGCGCGCCGACTGCGGCGGCGCGTCCGGCCAGAACGGATGGCGGTGCAGCACCTGCGCATCCAGCACCGGGCCCAGGTACAGCGCGGTGTCCTCCGCGCGCGATGGATCGCGGATGCGGGTGGCCTCGAGCACGCGCTGCAGCGGCAGCGTGCGCAGCGCGTCCAGTTGCGTTGGCGCCAACTGCAGGGCCTGCAGCAGCAACTGCGCGCGCTGGCCGGCGGCGCGTGGCCCGGCGGCGGTGACCTGCTGCCCGCTCATGGTCCAGGCGCGGTGGAACAGGCCCTGCGCGGTCGGCATCGCCATCAGCGTGGCGATCTTGGCGCCGCCGCCGGACTGGCCGAACACGGTGACGTTGTCGGCATCGCCGCCGAACTCGCCCGCATGCGCGCGCACCCACTGCAACGCCTGCACCAGGTCGAGCTGGCCGACATTGCCCGAGGCGGCATAGGCGTCGCCTCCGAACGGCGCCAGGTACAGATAGCCGAACGCGTTGAGGCGGTGATTGACGCTGACCACCACCACGTCGCCGCGCTGGCACAGGCGCACGCCGTCGTACAACGCGTCGCTGCCGGAGCCGTTGTTGTACGCGCCGCCATGGATGTAGAACAGGATCGGGCGGCGCGCGCCGTCACGCAGGCCGGGCGTCCAGACGTTGAGGAACAGACAGTCTTCGCTGACCGGCTCGGACCCGCGCTGTGGCGCCGATGCGCCGTAGGCGCTGCAGTCGCGCACGCCGTGCCAGGGCCGTTCCTGCAGCGCCGGCTGGAAACGTCGCGGCGCGGTATCGGCGCCGTAAGGAATGCCCTTGAACACGCACACGCCCTGATCGCGCACGCCGCGGATGCGGCCGCTGCGGGTGCGCGCCAGCGGTGCCGCTGGCGTCGGCGCCGATGCGCTCGCGAGGCCGGGCAGCACGCCACCGACGGCCAGCGCGCCGAGCGCGCCGTTGCGCAGGAAGCGGCGCCGGCCCTGGTCGTCGAGCGCGGTGGGATGCGGGGCGGGCAGGCGAGGGCGGGCGGTCATGCGTGGACGGACTCCTGATGAGGCGATCGGGGACGCGCGTGCGGCGTGGCGGCGCGATCGCCTGGCGGGGCAGCCAACGGCGCGCAGGCCATGTGGTTCACTTTCCCCCCGCCGGCGGCGGGATCGGTGCGCGGGCGCGCGGATCGTCCTGCACGTTGCGCATCCAGCTCAGCGCCAGTTGCGGCCATGCCGCCAGCGGCAGGCCGGCGATGCCGCGGACACCGAAGCCATGGCCGCCGTGCGCGAACAGGTGCAGCTCGGCCGGTATCCCCGCCTGGCGCAGCGCCTGGTAGAACAGCAGGCTGTTCTCCACCGACACCACCGGGTCGTCCTGCGCCTGCACCAGAAAGGTGGGCGGCATGCCGGCATGCACGCGGTTCTGCAGCGAGTAGGCGGCCATGGTCGCCGCGTCCGGGTGGCGGCCGAGCAGCCGCAGCCGCGAACCGGTATGCGCCGCGGTGCCGCTGCCCATGTCGATGACCGGGTACAGCAGCAACAGGAAGTCCGGCCGCGCGCTGACCCGGTCGATCGCATCGCGCGCCGGATACACCACGTCGTCGTAGCGGGTGCCGAGGCTGGCGGCGACGTGGCCGCCGGCGGAGAACCCGATCGCGCCGATGCGCTGCGGGTCCACCCCGTAGTCGGCGGCATGCGCGCGGATCAGGCGCAGCGCGCGCTGCGCGTCGGCCAGCGGCTGATCGCGCGCCGCGGCGCCGTCGACCGCCGCATCAGGCAACCGATAGCGCAGCACGAACAGGGTGATGCCGGCCTGTTCGGCGAAGATCGGCACCAACGCTGTCCCCTCCTTGTCCAGCACCACGCGCGCGTAGCCGCCGCCGGGCGCCACCAGCAGCGCACTGCCGTTCGGGTGCTTCGGTCGGTACACCACCATGTAGGGCTGGTAACGGCCGCTGAGCGCGCGGTCAGGCAGGGCCGGGTCGTCGCTGCGCTCGACCAGGTGCGCTTGCTCGGGTCCGGCCGTCGACCCCGGCGCCGGACCGGACCACAGCGGCAACCGCGCCGCTATCTCGGCGGCGCTCTCGCTGGCCGGCCGCTCGGCCGCCATGGCTGCGCCGGGGGCAAGCGCGCAGAACAGCACGCCAGCCATGGACAACACTGCGGTCCAGACGCGCCGCGCCGCGGGACGAGGGGCACCCGCGGCTGAGGACTGTGCGCTGGTCGCGCGTGGCAGATCCGCGCCGTGTGCGTGTTCGTGGAATGACTGCAGTTTCATTGGTTCCTCGCCGGTCGTGGCATGGGCATGGCGCTCAGTCTGCGGCACCGTGCGGCACCACCAACGCGCCGTCACACCGCCGTTGCCGATGTGTTTGCTTTTGCCATTGCCGTTGACCAATCCCGAATCCCCAATCCCGAATCCCGGCCGCCCAAAGGCGGCCCTTTGCCGCACCGCACATTGCCAATGACACCGGTTTACCATATACAACGGCGCAACGCGCTGTCGATGCGCGGCGCAGCAATTCCGATCCCCCACATTCCTTGCGGAGATGCCCTTGAGCCTTCCTTCCGGCCCGTCGCAGACGCCACCGCCCGCGTTGGCCGACATCGCGGCCCGCTTCGTCCAGGCCCGTCGCCAGGGCCGCGCACTGCCCGATTTCCCAGGCGTCATCCCCGACGATCTGGAGACCGCCTACCGCGTGCAGGACCTGGCGATCGCGCAATGGCCGGACCGCGTGGTCGGCTGGAAGGTCGGCTACATCGCCGCCGAGCGCCGCGACCACTCCGGGGACGAGCGCCTGCTCGGCCCGATCTTCGCCACTGCGCTGTGGAATGCCACCGGTGGAACAGCCGACATCCCGGTGTTCGATGGCGGCTTCGGCGCGGTCGAGGCCGAGTACGTGCTGCGCCTGGACGCCGACGTGCCGGCCGACCAGTTGCACTGGACCGCGGAGCAGGCCGCGCAGGTGCCGGCGACGCTGTTCGTCGGGGTCGAGGTGGCGAGCAGCCCGCTGGCCACGATCAACCAGCTGGGGCCGCGCGTGGTGATTTCCGATTTCGGCAACAACAACGGCCTGCTGCTGGGGCCGCAGGTGCCCGACTGGACCACGCTGGACGAGACCGCGCTGCGCGCCGAGACCTGGATCGAGGGCCAGTGCGTGGGCACCGGCGGCGCCACGCTGCTGCCAGGCGGGCTGCGCGCGGCGTTCGCGTTCGCGCTGGCGCGCTCGGCCAGGCGCGGGCGGCCGCTGCGCCGCGGCGAGCTGATCGCCACCGGCAACGCCACCGGCATCCACGACATCGCCATCGGCCAGCAGGCGACGATCCGCTTCGATGGCTACGGCGAACTGCATTGCAGGGCGGTCGCAGCCTAGGCTGCGCGCTGACCACGACGCGCGGGAGGGCGCAGCATGATCACTCGTAGACGATTCCTCGGTGCCGGCATCACCGCTGCGGCGGCGGCCAGCGTGCCGCTGGGTGCGCTGGCGCAGCGCGGCGACACCCGCCTGCTCACCGCCACCGACGTGCACGTGGCCGACTACCCCACCGTGGAGGCGGTGCGCTGGTTCGGGCAGACCCTGGAACAGCAGACCGGCGGCCGCCTGCGCCTGCGCCAGTACCACTCCGGCCAGCTCGGCCGCGAGGCGGAGGCGATCGACATGGCGCGCTTCGGCGCCATCGACATCACCCGCGTCTACTCCGGCGCGCTGAACAACACCTTCCCGCTGACCCAGGCGCTGTGCCTGCCGTACGTGTTCGACTCGGTGGCGCACCTGCGCCGCGCGATCGACGGTCACGTCGGCGACAGCATCCTGCGCAGCTTCGAACAGCGCGACTTGGTCGGGCTGGCGATCTACGACTCCGGCGCGCGCTGCTTCTACAACACCAAGCATCCGCTGCGGCAGCCCAAGGATCTGCACGGGCTCAAGCTGCGCGTGGCGAACTCGGACATCTTCCTCAAGCTGATGCGCATGCTCGGCGCCAACCCCACGCCGATGTCGCTGGGCGAAACCTTCTCGGCGATGGAAACGCACATGATCGACGGCGCCGAGAACAACATGCGTAGCTTCCAGTCCAGCCGCCACTTCGAGGCCGCGCACTACTGGTCGCAGAGCGATCACTCCTACGCGCCGGACGTGCTGGTGATGTCGCGGCGCAGTTTCGAGGCGCTGGCGCCGGACGAGCGCGCGCTGGTGTTGGAGACCGCGCGGCAGTCGGTGACGGTGATGCGCCGGCTGTGGGACGCCTCCGAGGCGCAGGCGCGGCAGCAGGTGATCGACTACGGCGTGGCCATCAATGAGGTCGACATGCCGGCCTTCCGCAAGGCCGCCGCGCCGCTGCTGGCCGAGTACCGGCAGCAGCCGGAGATCGAAGCCCTCTACCGCCGCATCCGCGATTTCGCCTGAGCCCATGCCGATGACCGACCACGACCCCGCCCTCCCGGTGCCGCCGCTGCAGCGGCTGCTGGACCGGATCGCCAACCTCGCCATCGGCATCGCCGCCGCCGCCCTGCTCGGGCTGGTGGTGGTGCAGGGCTGGCAGGTGTTCACCCGCTACGTGCTCAACGACTCGCCGAGCTGGACCGAGCCGGTGACGCTGCTGCTGCTGAGCACGGCGATGAGCCTGGGTGCCGCCGCCGGCGTGCACACCCGCCGCCATTTCGGCTTCTTCCTGCTGGCCGAGACGTTGCACGCCAACCTGCGCCGTTTCATCGACCTGCTGCGCCCGCTGCTGGTGGCGGCGATCGGCGCGGTGATCGCGTGGTGGGGCGCGGTGCTGCTGCTGGACGGGCTGGACATCAAGATGGCCGGCGCGCAGATGCCGCAGAGCATCAACTACCTGCCGCTGTCGCTCGGCGGCGCGCTGATGAGCGTGTTCGCGCTGTACCAGGCCTGGCGGGTGCTGCGCCCGGGCACCACCGTGGGGAGGAACTGAGCATGGCCATCGCCATCCTGTTGGGATTGTTCGTGGTGCTGCTGCTGATCGGCGTGCCGGTGGCGTATGCGCTGGGCGCGGCGGCGCTGGCCACGCTGCTGTATCTGGACCTGCCGGCGGTGGTGCTGGTGCAGCAGATCTCCGCCGGCAGCGGCTCGGCGTCGCTGATCGCGATCCCGTTGTTCATCTTCGCCGGCGAACTGATGCTGCGCGGCGGCATCTCCGACCGCCTGATCGCGCTGGCGTCCTCGCTGGTGGGGCGCATGCGCGGCGGCCTGGGCCAGGTCAGCGTGCTGTCCTCGCTGTTCTTCGGCGGCGTGTCCGGCTCGGCCATCGCCGACGTCTCGGCGGTCGGCGGCACCATGATTCCGCAGATGATCAACCGCGGCTACGACCGCGACTACGCGGTCAACGTCAGCATGACCGCGGCGCTGGTGGCGCTGCTGGTGCCGCCCTCGCACAACCTGATCCTGTTCTCGGCCGCGGCCGGCGGCGGCCTGTCGATCGCCGACCTGTTCGCCGCCGGCATCGTCCCAGCGCTGCTGATGACCGCGGCGATGATGCTCACCGGCTACGCGGTGGCGCGCTCGCGCGGCTACGGCACCGAGGCGTTCCCCGGCTGGCGCGCGGTGGCGCTGCGCCTGGTCGGCGCGCTGCCGGGTCTGGGCCTGGTCGCGCTGATCTTCGTCGGCATCCGCGCCGGCATCTTCACCGCGGTGGAGAGCGCGGCGATCGCGGTGGTGTACGCGTTGCTGGTCACCGCGCTGCTGTACCGGCAGCTGCGCTGGGCCGAGTTCTTCGGCGCGGTGACGCATGCCGCGCGCACCACCGGGGTGATCCTGTTCGTGATCGCCACCGCGGCGGTGTTCGGCTGGCTGCTGGCCTACCTGCAGGTGCCGGCGGCGGCGGTGCACTTCCTGCAGTCCATCGCCCACAGCCAGCACACGGTACTGCTGATGATCGTGGTGATGCTGCTGCTGCTGGGCATGTTCATGGACCTGGCGCCGAAGATCCTGATCTGCACGCCGATCTTCCTGCCGGTGGCCAAGGCCTACGGCATCGACCCGATCCACTTCGGCCTGGTGATGGTGCTGGCCGGCGGCATCGGCCTGATCACCCCGCCGGTTGGCTCGGTGCTGTTCATCGGCACCTCGATCGGGCAGATCACCGTGGCCCAGAGCATGCGCACCATCTGGCCGTTCTGGCTGGCGGCGCTGTGCGTGCTGCTGATCGTGGCGTTCTTCCCGGAGCTGTCGCTGTGGCTGCCGCGCGCGCTGCGCGCCTGAGCCGGGCAGCCGGCGCCGGGTCGCGTCATGGCGCGCCACCGGCGTGAAACGCACGCCGCTGCGGCCGCGGCAGGCGCCTGGCGTCGACACCGGCGCCAGGCCAAGTCGGCTCGGCGCCGACGCGCTGCGTTTACCCCGGTTCCGGGACCGTACGCTGGAGCGAGCATGACACCCAGTAGAATCCCCTCTCTTTCGTCCGGTTTTCCGTCCATGGCGCCGAACAAGCCCCGCCCCGCCGATGCTCCCGCTTCCGCCCACGGCAAGGCCGCGACGATCAACGACATCGCGCGCCTGTCCGGGGTGTCGAAGAAGACCGTGTCGCGGATCATCAACAACTCGCCGCTGGTGCGCAAAGACACCCGCGAGAAGGTCGAGGCGCTGATGCGCGAGGTCGGCTACGCGCCGGACCCGCTGGCGCGCGGGCTGGCGTTCCGCCGCTCGTTCCTGATCGGCATGGTCTACGACAACCCCACCGCGCAGTACATCGTGGACATGCAGTACGGCGCGCTGGACGCGCTGCGCGGCTCCAGCTTCGAGCTGGTGGTGCATCCCTGCGACAGCCGCAGTCCCGGCTACATCGAGGGCGTGCGCCGCTTCGTGCAGCAGCAGAAGCTGCACGGGGTGATCCTGGTGCCGCGCGCCTCCGAGGACCAGGCGCTGGCCGACATGCTCGCCGGCATCGGCGTGCGCTACACCCGCATCGCCTCGCTGCCGCTGGACGACACCTCGCAGATGGTGGTCACCCACGACCGCGACGGCGCCGCCGAGGCCGCCGACTACCTGCTGTCGCTGGGCCACCGCGACATCGCCCTGATCACCGGCCCCAGCGCCTACCGCTCCGCCCACGAGCGCACTGCCGGCTTCATCGACGCGCTGACCCGGCGCGGCATCGAGCTGCCGCCGGCGCGCATCGTCGAGGCCGGCTACACCTTCGAATCGGGCGTGGCCGCGGCGGAAAAGCTGCTGCTGGGCAAGCAGCGGCCCAGCGCGATCTTCACCGGCAACGACGAGATGGCCGCCGGCGTGTACAAGGTGGCCCTGCGCGCCAACATCAACATCCCGCGCCAGCTGTCGATCATCGGCTACGACGACAGCCCGCTGGCCTCCCGGCTGTGGCCGTCGCTGACCTCGGTGCGCCGGCACACCCGCGACACCGGCCGCACCGCCGCGGCGATGCTGATCCAGCCCGAGGGCACGCCGTCGCTGGCGGTGGCCAGCGTGCGCCCGCACCTGATCGTGCGGGACTCCTGCCAGCCGCCGGAAGACTGAGCCCGCCGCGGCCGGTGTAGACTCCGGCGACCGTGCGGACACCGCTCCGCCCATCGAAGGCCCGCTCCGTCCCGGCACCGTCCGCGCGGACCCACGCGGCCTTCCTGCGAGGAGCTTCGCCATGTCGTCCCCCGTCCCTGCCGCCGCCGCGGTCCGTTTCGGCCGCCTGGCGCCGACCGTGCCCGTCGCCGAGATCGCCCGCGCCGTCGCCTTCTACACCGAGCGCCTGGGTTTCCGCAGCGTGTTCCAGAACGGCAATCCCGTCGGTTTCGTGATCCTGAAGAAGGACGACGCCGAACTGCACCTGACCCTGCGTTCCGACCACCGCGGCAGCACCAGCAACGTCGCCCACCTGATCGTCGACGACGCCGCGGCCCTGTACGACAGCCTGCAGGCGCAGGGCGTGCGCATCATCAAGGCGATTCGCGACGCCGACTTCGGCCTGCGCTGCTTCGTCTTCGCCGACCCCGACGGCAACCGCATCGACGTAGGCGAGCCGCTGCCGCCCGACTAGCACGCCGTCAGCGAGCGGCGCAGCGCTCTTATCCCCAATCCCGGCCCTTCGTGCACTGCGGAATGACACCGGTTTACCAGACCCGCTAGACTGTCCTCCGTGGCGGGCTGCCGCATGCCGTCGCCTGCACTGGAGAGGCCCATGTCCCTGTACTGCAAGACCCACTACGCCACCCATCCCGACGCGATCAAGGGCGCCAGCAACGACCAGTTGCGCGACCTGTACCTGCTCGACGGCCTGTTCGTGGACGACGCGGTGACCCTGAAGTACACCCACTACGAGCGCTTCGTGCTCGGTGGCGCGGTCCCGCGCACGCGGGCGCTGACGCTGCCTGCGCAGGCCGAGCCGGCCTCGGCCGCCGGCCACCCGTTCCTGGAGCGGCGCGAGCTGGGCGTGATCAACGTCGGCGCCGGCAGCGGCACTGTCACCGTCGACGGCACCGCGTATCCGCTGGGCCCGAAGGACGGCCTGTACGTGGCGATGGGCAGCGCCGAGGTAGTGTTCGCCTCCGACGACGCGGCCAACCCGGCGCAGTTCTACCTGGCCTCCACGCCGGCGCATGCGCGCTTCGCCACCAAGCGCCTGTCGATCGCCGAGGCGGTGGCGCTGGACCGCGGCGCGCTGGAGACCAGCAACGAACGCACCATCTACCAGTACATCGTGCCGGCCACCTGCCAGTCCTCGCAGCTGCTGCTGGGCCTGACCGTGCTCAAGCCGGGCAGCGTCTGGAACACCATGCCGCCGCACCTGCACGACCGCCGCAGCGAGGTCTATTTCTACTTCGACCTCGGCGCCAACGACCGCGTCTACCACTTCATGGGCGAGCCGGACGCGCAGCGCCACATCGTGGTGCAGAACAACGAGGCCGTGGTGTCGCCGCCGTGGTCGATCCACATGGGTGCCGGCACCGCCAACTACGCCTTCATCTGGGCGATGGGCGGCGAGAACCTCGACTACACCGACATGCACGTGCTGGACATCTGCCAGCTCAAGTAGGCCGCCGTCCCGCGCCGTTCCCATTCCCGTCGTCCGCAGTCCCTCAAGGAGTCCACGCAATGACCCACCCGTTCAGTCTCGAAGGCAAGGTCGCCCTGGTCACCGGCGCCAACACCGGCCTCGGCCAAGGTATCGCCCTGGCCCTGGCGCAGGCCGGCGCCGACATCGCCGCCGCCGGCATCGCCGCACCCACCGAGACCGAGGCCAAGGTCACCGCGCTGGGCCGCCGCTTCGTCGCCATCGAGGCCAACCTGATCAGCATCGAGCCGGTGCAGCGCATCCTCGACGAGACCCTGGCCGGGCTCGGCCGCCTCGACATCCTGGTCAACAATGCCGGGCTGATCCGCCGTGCCGACGCAGTGGACTTCAGCGAGCAGGACTGGGACGACGTCATGAACGTCAACATCAAGTCCGCGTTCTTCATGTGCCAGGCCGCCGGCCGCCACTTCATCGCCCAGGGCAGCGGCAAGATCATCAACATCGCCTCGATGCTGTCGTTCCAGGGCGGCATCCGCGTGCCCTCGTACACCGCCAGCAAGTCCGGCATCGCCGGCATCACCCGCCTGCTGGCCAACGAGTGGGGCGCCAAGGGCGTCAACATCAACGCCATCGCCCCGGGCTACATGGCCACCGACAATACCGCGCAGCTGCGCGCCGATGCCGCGCGCAACCAGGCGATCCTGGACCGCATCCCGGCCGGCCGCTGGGGCGTGCCGGAAGACCTGGGCGGTACCGCGGTGTTCCTGGCCAGCAGCGCCTCGGACTACGTCAACGGCACCGTGATCCCGGTCGACGGCGGCTGGCTCGCCCGCTAACTGCCGACCCTTCTCCCCTCGGGAGAAGGTGCCCGTCAGGGCGGATGAGGGTACGCCCTCCGCCGACCCATCCCAACCAAACCACCCTGCCCACCACCAATCCCCCACCCCAAAGGACCCCCATGAAAATCGCCCTAATGAACGAGTTCAGCCAGGCCGCCAAGAACCCGGTGATCCTGCAGCAGCTCAACGACGTCGCCGCCGCCCAGGGCCACAGCGTGTTCAACGTCGGCATGGACGGCGACGCCGACCACCGCCTGACCTACATCCACCTGGGCATCTGCGCCGGCCTGCTGCTCAACGCCGGCGCGGTTGACTTCGTGGTCGCCGGCTGCGGCACCGGCCAAGGCGCGATGATGTCGCTCAACGCGCACCCGGGCGTGTTCTGCGGCTACTGCATCGAGCCGACCGACGCCTACCTGTTCGCCCAGGTCAACAACGGCAACGCGCTGGCGCTGGCCTTCGCCAAGGGCTACGGCTGGGGCGCGGAGATCAACGTGCGCTACATCTTCGAGAAGGCCTTCAGCGGCGAGCGCGGCATGGGCTACCCGGCCGAGCGCCGCGAATCGCAGCAGGCCAATGCCGGCATCCTGACCCAGGTCAAGCAGGCCCTGGCCAAGTCCTACCTGGACGGCCTGCGCGCGCTGGACCCGGAACTGGTCAAGCAGGCCGTGGGCGGCGCGCGTTTCCAGCAGTGCTTCTTCGACAACGCCAAGGACGCCGACCTGCGCGCCTTCGTCGCCGGCGTGCTGGGCAAGGCCGAGGCCGCGGCGGCGTAAGGTCGTTTAGATGCCCGGGCGGGCGCGCCCGGGCGCTGTTCGCAAAATGCCCCGCATCTGCGGGGCGTTCTGCATACGGTCTTACTGCACCAACAGCAGGCCTTCGGCCAGCGGATAGTTACGCTCTGGGCAGGCGATATGCATGCTGTCCACCACGTAGAACGTCTGGCCCAGCTTCTGCTCGGTGTGCACGACATAGGTCAGGGTGCCGCGAGGCGCATACAGCTTGGCGAGGATGCCGTGGCCGACCAGCAAGCGCTTCAGGTCCTTGGCGAAGTTGTTGGCGATGGAGTTGGTCTGGCTCTGTGCGCCGACCTGGCACGCCATCAGCACGATCTCCTCGAACGAGTCCTTGCCCAGCCCCTTGTTCAAAAGTTGCTGCAGGAACGCCTCCGGCGTCAGCCCGGCAAAGACGTTGACGTTGCCGTGCGAATTGATCACCAGGCGCTTGCCGCGCGTCTTGTTGCTGGGCGACAGCGACGTCGCATCGAGCAGGGTCAAGGCATGCGACTGGGTTTCGCCGAAGTGGGATTGCAGGGCCTTCAGCTTGGCGCCGCGCTGATCCGCTTGATCGCCGTCCAGGCCGACATAAATGAGCATGAGGATTCTCCCGACGCAAAGGGCCGCCAACACGTGTTGGACGGGAGCGTCCGGGAATCCGGGGTGTCCGCGTCGTGGCGCACCGATGTCGCTCGCTGCACAGCCTGGGGCTCGGAGGCGCGGTGCGGGATCGGGCCGAATCCGATTTGCCGGTGCGCGCAAGCCCATGCGCGCCCGCCGCTTCGCATCTAAGCTTCGGGTCGGCATGCAAGAAGCACCCGCGATGCGCCGGTGCGGGTTGATGCGTTCGTGCCATTGCGCCCTAAAGTTCCTGGTGACGCCGCCGATATCGGACAACTGGCTAGGTCTCGCTGTGTCGGCGGGACGACATGGATCTTTCTTTCCCTGCACTGCGCAGGATGGTCATGGACCGACATCGCATGTCTGCTGTTCTGTTTGCCAACGTTCGCCAAGGGCGTGCATGGGGGCCATGCGCGATGTCCGCGCATGCCTGAGGCTGGGCGCCGGCAAACCTTTTTTTTCGTCGCTGCACCAACAAGGGGTAATGAATGAAGAATGTTGTGATCAAGGGAGCCACCGGGCTGGCAATCGCACTGGCCTTGGCCGGTTGTGCCACCGAAACCCATCAGAGCGTCAGGCCGCAGACCGTGGCAGCGGCGAGCGTTCCCTATGCCGGCGCGCGGGCGCCGATCGCGGTGGGCAAGTTCGACAATCGCTCGTCCTTCATGCGCGGTCTGTTTTCCGATGGTGCGGATCGCCTGGGCAGCCAGGCCAAGACCATCCTGATCACCCATCTGCAGCAGACCAATCGTTTCCGCGTGCTGGATCGCGACAACATGGGCGAGATCAAGCAGGAAGCGCAGATCAAGGGCCAGGCGCAGCAACTCAAGGGCGCCGACTACGTCGTCACCGGCGACGTGACCGAGTTCGGCCGCAAGGAGACCGGCGATACGCAGCTGTTCGGCATTCTCGGCCGTGGCAAGCAGCAGCAGGCCTATGCCAAGGTCAGCCTGAACGTGGTCGATAGCGCGACGTCCGAAGTGGTGTATTCGGTGCAGGGCGGCGGCGAGTACACCTTGTCCAACCGCGAGGTCGTCGGCTTCGGCGGGACCTCCAGCTACGACTCCACGCTCAACGGCAAAGTCCTGGATCTGGCGATCCGCGAGGCTGTCAACAATCTCACCGCCGCGATCGACTCCGGCGCCTGGAAGCCGGTCAAGTGACCCGCAACGGACCCTCGCACATGAATACCTTCAATGTCCGCACGCGGTTCTGGCTCGGCGCCTGCGCCATGCTCGCGCTGGTCGGCTGCGCCCACCAGAGCGCCTCGCTCTACCAGTGGGGCAGCTACCAGGATCAGGTCTACAGCCACTTCAAGGGCGGTAGCCCGGAACAGCAGATCCAGGCGCTGGAAAAGGACCTGCAGGTGATGCAGGCCGCCAACCGCAGGCCGCCGCCGGGACTGCAGGCGCATCTGGGCATGCTGTACGCCGAAACCGGCAACGATGCCAAAGCGCAGCAGGAGCTCCTCGCCGAGAAGACGCAATACCCCGAGTCCGGCACCTACATCGATCTGTTGTTGAAGAACGCCAGCAATGCGAGGAGCGCGCAATGAAGAACGTCGCAAGAATGGCCTGTGTGGCCGTGCTCGGTCTGCTGCTTAGCGCCTGCGCGACGCAGCCGATGTCGCGCGATTACAGCGCGTACAAGGCCAGCAAGCCGCGGTCGATCCTGGTCCTGCCGCCGGTCAGCCATGCCCCGGACGTCAACGCCAGCCTGAGCGTGCTGTCGGTCACCACGCTGCCGCTGGCCGAAGCGGGCTACTACGTGATGCCGGTGGCGCCGGTCTACGAGACCTTCAAGCAGAACGGCATCACCGTGGCGGATGAAGCACAGGCGGTGTCTCCGGAGAAGTTGCGGGAAATCTTCGGGGCCGACGCCGCGCTGTACATCACCGTGGAAAAGTACGGTGCCGTCTACCAGATCATCAACAGCGTGGTCGTGGTCTCGGCCAACGCCAAGCTGGTGGATCTGCGCACCGGGACGGTGCTGTGGCAGGGCCAGGCACAGGCGTCGAGCGGCGAAAATCAGAACAACGCCGGGGGCGGCCTGGTCGGAATGCTGGTGACGGCTGCGATCAATCAGGTCGTCAACCAAGTCACCGACCAAGGGCATCAGATGGGGAACGTGGCCAGCCAGCGTCTGCTGTCCGCCGGCCACCCTGGCGGCTTGTTGTACGGCCCCTACAACCCGAAGTACGGCACCGACTGAGCCGGCGCCATGCCCCGTCTCCGTCAGGTTTGGCGGGGACGGGCAGTGCCGCGATTCAAACGTCGCCGCCGTCCGCCCAGCCTTCGCCGCTGCCGGCATGGAACACGCGGTCCTGTGCTTGCACCTGGCCGGCCGGCAGATGCGCCTGGTCGGCCAGCGCCGCGTAGATCGGGGTGAAGTCCGGCGCGGTCGCCTGCATCAGCTGTTCGAAGCTGCCGATGACGAAGTAGGTCTTCTGGTAGGTGTCGATGCGGTAGCGGGTGCGCATGATCCGCTGCAGGTCGAAGCCGATGCGGTTGGGCGCGTCCGACTCCAGCGAGTACAGCGATTCGCCCTTGGACGAGACGATGCCGGCGCCGTAGATGCGCAGGCCGTCCGGGGTGTCGATCAGGCCGAACTCCGCCGTGTACCAGTACAGCCGGGTCAGGTTCTGCAGCGCGTCCGGGCCGATCGCGTGCGCCTTCACTCCGCCGCGGCCATAGGCCTGCATGTAGTCGGCGAACAGCGGATTCATCAGCAGCGGCACGTGGCCGAACAGGTCGTGGAACAGGTCCGGCTCGGCGATGTAGTCGATCTGCTCGGGACGGCGGATCCACCAGGTCACCGGGAAGCGGCGGTTGGCCAGGTGGTCGAAGAAGTCCAGTTCCGGCAGCAGCCCTTCGACGCCGACCAGCGTCCAGCCGGTGGTCGCCTGCAGCACCGCGTTGAGGTCGTCGAAGCGCGGGATCGCCTGCGGCGTCATGCCCATCGCGTCCTGCGCCTGCAGGAACTCGTCGCATGCGCGGCCGACCAGCAACTCGCGCTGGCGCGCGTACAGCGTGCCCCAGGTGGAATGGTCGTCGGCGCTGTAGCGCTCCCAGGGCTGGGCCACCACCGACGTGGTGTAGACCGGCACGTAGCCCTTGTCGGTCTGCTGGTGTTCGACGCGGCGCGGTGCGGTGTCCATGGTCGACGCTCCGGAAAGGAATAGCCAAGATGGTAGGCGTGCAGCCGCGCAATGGGCTTGCGAAGTTGCGCGGTTCCGCGCGCTGTGCGCAAGATTGTTGCGTAGAAGCCATGCTGCAGAGCAATAAATGACCGGATCGCCGACCTTCGACCGCACTGACCTGCGCCTGCTCGCCCTGCTGCAGCGCGAGGGCCGCGCCAGCAACGCCGAGCTGGCCGCGCAGGTGAACCTGTCGCCGTCGGCCTGCCTGCGCCGGGTGCAGCGGCTTGAGGCCGAGGGCGTGGTCGCCGGCTACGCCGCGCGGTTGGTGCCGGCGGCGATCGGCCTGGGCCTGCAGGCCTTCGTCCGCGTGCAGTTGGAAAAGCACGGGCAGAGCGGCATCGCCCATTTCGCCGACAGCGTGCAGGGCTGGGACGAGGTGGTCGCCTGCCATGCACTGACCGGCGACATGGATTACCTGCTGCACGTCTACGTCCGCGATCTGGCGCACTTCTCCGCGTTCCTGCTGGACAAGTTGCTCAATGCCGCCGGCGTCGCCGACGTCAATTCCAGCTTCGTGCTGCGCACGGTCAAGGACTTCGCCGGCCTGCCGTTGCCGCGCGGCTAGCGGGACTGCCACGGATGTGTCGCCGCGTGTCGGCGCATGGCCGCCCTTGTTAAGTTGTTGCTAACGATTTACATTTGCGTTCTGCGACAGCCATCCACGGCCACAGCCCCTCCGCCAGCCCTGCCGGGCCAGCCACGCCGGTTCCCCGCCGTGGAGTGCGGCTGCGCCTGTCCTTTTCCCGCCACCCGCGGCGCGACCGTGTCGCCCGTGCCCAAACTTCGCGAGATCGATCCATGCTTTCCTCCGCTCCACGCCGCCTGCTGTCCCTCGCCGTGCTGTCCGTGCTCTCCGCCGCCTCGGCACCGTTGCTCGCCGCCGAGGCCGAGGCCGCTGACGACATGCAGCCGACCACGCTGGACAAGGTCGAGGTCAGCGGCAGCCCGTCGCGCGCGCAGCCGTCCACCACCACCCGTCTGCCGCTGACGCTGCAGGAGACGCCGCAGTCGGTGAGCGTGCTGGGCCAGCAGCGGCTGGAAGAGGAATCGCTGTTCAGCATCAACGACGTGATGCGCAACGTCACCGGCGTCAACGTCTCCTTCTACGACACCCAGCGCCCGTTGTACTTCGCGCGCGGCTTCCAGATCACCGACTTCCAGGTCGACGGCCTGCCCACCTACAGCGGTTCCACCAACCAGGAATACGACATGGTCTTCTACGACCGCGTCGAGGTGATCCGCGGCGCCAACGGCCTGCTCAGCGGCGCCGGCATTCCCTCGGCCACGGTCAACCTGCTGCGCAAGCGCCCGGGCAAGACCTTCGATGCCGCGTTCGCGGCCTCGCTCGGCACGTGGGACTTCCGCCGCACCCAGGCCGACGTCACCGCGCCGCTGACCGCCGACGGCCGCTTCCGCAGCCGCTTCGTCGCCGCCTGGCAGGACCGCGGCTACTACTACGACCACTACAGCGACCAGAAGATGTCCGGCATGGCGGTGCTGGAAGGCGACCTGACCGACAGCACCACGGTCACCGTCGGCTACCAGCGCCAGGACAACGACCCGGTCGGCGCGACCTGGGGCACGGTGCCGTACTTCTTCGCCGACGGTGCGTACGCCGACCTGCCCACGTCCACCAACCTGGCGCCGAAGTGGACGCGCTGGCAGCGCAACACCCACACCACCTTCGCCAACCTGGAACAGCGCTTCGGCGAGAACTGGCTGCTGAAGGTCAACCTGGCGCGCACCGAAGGCGAGGTCAACAACCTGCGCGTGTACGGCAGCGGCTATCCCAAGCGCGACGGCAGCGGCATCTACCTGCGCGCGGCCGCCGGTCGGACCACCGACACCCGCGACGGCCTGGACGTGTACCTGTCCGGTTCGTTCCCGCTGTTCGGCCGCGACCACGACGTGGTCCTCGGCGGCAGCTGGCAGGACCTGCAGTCGACCACGCCGACCCTGGCGCAGCGCTATCCGGGCGACTGGACCACCTGCGGCCGCGAGCGCTGCTACTACATCCCCAACGTCTACGACTGGCGCGGCGACGTGGGCCAGATCACCACCACCCGCACCGGTGCGCGGCGCGAGGCACGCACCACCCAGCGCGGCGTGTACGCCTCCACCCGCCTGCGCTTGGCCGAGCCGCTGTCGTTGATCGCCGGCGCGCGCCTGAGTTCCTGGCAGACCCGCACCCAGTCCTTCGCCGCCGATGGCAGCTACACCGGCACCAGCGGCCGCTACCGGGTCAGCGACGAGGTCACGCCCTACGTCGGCCTGGTCTACGACATCACCCCGGCCATCTCCACCTACGCCAGCTACACCGAGATCTTCAATCCGCAGAACTACAAGGACAAGGACAACAACCTGCTGGCGCCGGTGCAAGGCTCCAACCTGGAAGCGGGTGTCAAGGCGCAGCTGGCCGACGGCCGCGCGCTGCTCAGCGCGGCGGTGTTCGAGGCCAGGCAGGACAACTACGCGGTGCGCGACATGACCCAGCCCGAGGCCTCGCTGCCCGACGGCAGTTCGGCCTACATCGGCGTCGACGGCACCAAGAGCCGCGGCTGGGAAGTGGAATACAACGGCGAACTGCGCCCGGGCTGGACGCTCAACGCCGGCTACACCCGCGCCAAGGTCACCCGCGCGCCGACCGATGCGATCTACGCCAACCTGCCGGAAGACTACCTGCAGCTGTCCACCCAGGTGCGCCTGCCCGGCGCCTGGCAGCGCCTGAGCCTGGGCGGCGGCGTGAGCTGGCAGAGCGCGGTGCGCGGCTACAACATCCAGCGCCCGGTCGGCGACGGCAGCGCCGCCACGCGCCCGGTCACCGTGGTGCAGGATCCGTACGCGCTGGTGCACTTCAACGCCAACTACCAGCTCAGCTCGCAGTGGACCGCGACCCTGGCGGTGACCAACGCGCTGAACAAGAAGTACTGGGCCAACCTGGATTACCAGAACTACGGCGAGCCGCGGTTCGTCAGCTTTACATTGCGCTGGCGGTACTGAGCTGCGGCGCATGACGGGCAAGGACGCCCTTCGCGCAGCCAGGCATTGCTGCGCCGCTGGTCGCCGTGGCGATGCGTGCCGATGGCCGGCATCGCGCGTCTATACTGCCGCCGCCATCATCGGAGGATGCAGATGCGACCCGCCACGCGCTTGGCTCAGTGCTTGTTGCTTGCCGGCATCCTGCCCCTGGCAGGGTGCGCACAGTCCGGCTCTGCCGACACGCCGGCGGCCACCTCCACCAATGCCCAGGGCTGCGTGAGACAGCGCCAGCTCGGCCCACAGGATCCGTTCAAGACGCCGCCCCCACTGATGGAGGCATGCCTGGGTCCGTACAAGCTACGCATTCCGGCCAACTACTTCGGCGACCAGATGGGGCCGAACTTTGACGACAGCTTCGGCCTGTACCTGGAATACCCGTCGCTGCAGCCGTTCGCGCCGGGCGAACGCGCGCATCTGAGCCTGGATGTGTCGACGCGGACGGTCGATATCGGGTATCACTATTTGGATCGGGTGGACGTGCATGAGGCGCTACGCAGGCGCTATACCGGCTATTCCGCGGACAAGGAGAATCCGGCAGAGCATCTGCAGAGCCGTCTCAGGCAAAGCCCGGTGTATGGGCTGACGCCCTACTATGCGGATCTTCCGAAAGTGTTTGCCTACTACAAGGCGAAAGGATACCGGGCGTCGGCGCCTGCGCTCAACGCAGAGGAGCACGATGATTGGTACGTCGAACGGGATGCGCATGGCCAAATTCGCACCTTCATCAAATGCACCTCGCATGTAGTGACCGAAACCGGTGTGGAGTACCAGAAAGGAAAACTGGTGCGTAGCCAAGACGCCGAACTTCCAGAGTGCCGTCATATCTTCGTGCTTCCCGACGTCAGGACGCTCGTGGAGGTGCGCTACGTGCGCGCGGCATTGCCGGACTGGAAGAGAATCGAGGATGCAGCGCGTAGCTATCTGGAGAAGTTCATGGTGAAAGGGAATCGGGCGCAGAACAGGTAGTTCTGTAGGCAAACGGCAAAGGAGTTCTGGGAATGAGTGGTCTGGACAAGCGCGATCTCGCAGTTCTCGGTTACTACGCCGAACAGGGAAATCGAGAGCTTTATTGGAACTACCTCGCAAACAAACAAGGCAATGACGGCTACGGGTTGCTCGCGCTCGGTGTCGTCCGCAACGATAACGCACCAGGCGCCACGGCAAACGCGTTCGCCGAGAGCCAGGCCCGTCGTGACGGTGTCCCGATGAGCGAACGGCAATGGAACAAATTCGGCATTGATTTGATGAAGAGCGACTTCGAGAGTCGGCGAAGCTACTTCGACAATGGCCAACCCGCGCAGGCTCTGAATCTTCCGGTCAAGGACGTCGAAGCCGTCCACGACGCCACCTTCCAGAAGCATCACATCAACCCCAACGGCTGGACGCCGCGCGAACTGCTCGACGCCGCGCGCCGCCATGGTGGCGAGCCCGAGGCGGAAAAGGTCTGGACGATGATGCTCGACAACTCCGCACTCGGCTTGAGCCGCGCCGGTTTCACCATGAACGACGTGCGCAAGTACGACGACGCGCAACTCGATATGGTGTCCTACACCGCACGCATGACCGCCGCGCGCCTGCTTGCGCACGAAGCACGGCCGATCACCGATCCGGAACGGATCGGCGCACAGAGCTTCTATTACGAGCGCGATGCGCGAACCGGGCAATGGACCAATTGGGTGTCCGGTGGCGAGCAGACCATCGCCCAGCCGGTGCGCGACCCGCAACAGCTGCGCGAGCTCGACGACACTCGTGCGCTGCGCCTGGAGCGCCAGCAATTGCGCGAACAGTTCCACCCCGAGGATCCGTATCGCCACCAGCCGATCCTGCGCAGCCCGCAGACGCTGGCCGAAGCCGATCCGGTGCAGGCGGGACCGGCGGTCGCGCAGGCCGCGCGCACGTCCGATCCCGCCGAGCCAGGCCATCCGCGCCATGCGCTGTACCAGCAGTGCGCCGCCGGTACCCAGGCGCTGGATCGGCAGTTGGGACGCAGCCCCGATGCGGACAGCGCCTGCATGGCGGCCAGCGTCACCGACCTTGCCGCACGCAACGGTCTGCAGCGGGTGGATCACGTACTGTTGAGCGAGCGCGGGCGCACGGCGCAGCCGGGCGAGTTGGTGTTCGTCGTGCAGGGCGATCCGAAGGATCCGGCGCACGTGCGCGCTCACATGTCCACCGAAGAGGCGATCCGCACGCCGGTAGCGCAGTCCTTCGAGCGGCTTGCCGAGTTCGATCGGCAGCAGGCATTGGTCCAGGCGCAGCAGGTCGCCCTGCATCAGGATGTCCACCAGCAGGACGCGCAACGGCAGAGTGCGGTGCCGCGGATCTGAGCGACGCGACGCCTGCGGGACCTGTGGTCATGTCCGCAGGGCGCATGCGGGAGGCGACTGCTGTGCGTCCCACGCCAGGCGTCACAGCGGCGCGCGCGGTTCTGCAATGTGACTGGTGCGCTTACCCTCACCCGCGGTTCTCTCCCGGTGGGAGAGGGGAGCGACGCCTCAGTCCTTGGGCTTGCAGGGGTCGTCGCGGCGCAGCAGGCGGCCCAGCCGCGACTGCGGTTCGCACGGCGGCGGCGCCGGTTGCGCGGCCTTTGCCGCCGCCGCGGCGGCGTCGCTGCGTTGCTGCTGCAGTTGCGCCAGCTTGGCCTTGATCTGCGGCATCGCCGCCAGCGCGGCCTTCTCGCCTTCCAGGATCGCGGCGTTGCGCTGGGCGAAATCGGCCGCGCCGATGTCGTTGACCTTGGGCCGGATCACGATGTCGGCGCGGCCCAGTTCCTGCTGGCCCAGGCGTTGGCCCATGATCGCGATCGACTGGTTGACGGTGCCGAGCATGCTGCCCGGGTTCTTGCCGCTGGCCTTGCTGGAGATGTCCACGGCAATGACGAAGTCGGCGCCGAGCTGGCGCGCCGCGTCCACCGGCACCGGGCTGACCACGCCGCCGTCCACGTAGTGGAACTTGCCGATGGTCACCGGTTCGAACACGCCAGGGATGCTGCTGGAGGCACGCACCGCCTGGCCGGCGTTGCCGCGCACGAACACGGTGCGCTCGCCGTCTTCCAGCCGCGTGGCGACCGCGGCGAACGGCTTGGCCAGCTTTTCGATCGGCTTGCCCTTGAGCTGGGCGTTGACGTAGTCCTGCAGCGCCTGGCCCTGCACCAGGCCGCCGGAGAACAGGCGCATGTCGCGGATGCTGCTTTCGTCCAGCGCCACCGCCGCCTGCTGCATCTGGAACGCGTCCATGCCGCTGGCGTACAGCGCGCCGACCACGCTGCCGGCGCTGGTGCCGGACACCACCGTCGGCTCCAGGCCGTTGGCCTGCAGCATCTTGATCACGCCGATGTGGGCGAAGCCCTTGGCCGCACCGCCGCCCAGGGCGATGCCGATGCGCAGCGGCTTGGCCGCCGGCGCGGGCAGCGGCGCCGGTCCGGTCACCACCGGGGCCGGCGGGGCCGGCTTGGGTTCGCCGCCGCAGGCGGCAAGCAGGCCGAACAGGGACAGGGACAGCAGCAGGCGCGGGGAACGGAACACGGTCATGGAAGCGTCGCGGAAAGGAGGAAGGAGCCGGCGCGAGCATAGCGGCATCCTCCTGCACCGCCCACGACTGGAGGTCATGGTGTGGGCGCTTGGACGTTCCGGAGCCGCCTGATCCCGTGAGCGCTGCGCCCGCACCCTCACCCCAACCCCTCTCCCGGGGGGAGAGGGGCTGAGCATGCCGTCTTAGAACCTGTTGTCGCCGTCCAGGATCCGGCCGAAGTCGCCCAGCACCGAGCCTTCGCCGCGGTTCTGCCCGCCGCCTTGCGGTGCGGCGGCGAGCATGCGTCCGGCCAGGCGCGAGAACGGCAGCGACTGCAGCCAGACCTTGCCGGGGCCGGTCAGGGTGGCCAGGAACATGCCTTCGCCGCCGAAGAACATGCTCTTGATGCCGGTGACCGGGCGCACGTCCATGTCCACCGAGGCGTGGAACGCGACCACGCAGCCAGTGTCCACGTCCAGCCGCTCGCCGGCGGCCAGTTCGCGCTCGACCACGCAGCCGCCGGCGTGCACGAACACCCAGCCGTCGCCCTCGAGCTTCTGCATGATGAAACCTTCGCCGCCGAACAGGCCGGTCATGACCTTGCGCTGGAAGTGGATGCCCAGCGAGACCCCGCGCGCGCCGGCCAGGAAGCTGTCCTTCTGGCAGATCAGGCGGCCGCCGTGCTGGTCCAGTTTCATCGCCAGCACCGTGCCGGGGTAGGGCGCGGCGAAGGCGACCTTGGCCTTGCCGTGGCCCTGGTGGGTGAACACGGTGGTGAACAGGCTCTCGCCGGTGACCAGGCGCTTGCCGGCCGACAGCAGCTTGCCCATCAGCCCACCCTGGTCGGCGTTGGAGCCGTCGCCGAACACGGTGTCCATCCGCACCGCCGCGTCCTTGAACATCAGTGCGCCGGCTTCGGCCACCGCGCTCTCACCCGGGTCCAACTCGATCTCCACGAACTGCATCTCGTGGCCGACGATGCGGTAGTCGATCTGGTCGGCGCGGCTGGCGGCGGTGGGCAACGGCGGC
The DNA here is from genome assembly GCF_056725115.1 of Xanthomonas sp. NCPPB 3570. Lineage (NCBI taxonomy): Bacteria > Pseudomonadati > Pseudomonadota > Gammaproteobacteria > Lysobacterales > Lysobacteraceae > Xanthomonas > Xanthomonas sp. NCPPB 3570. Next base: position 102,969 of record NZ_CM161513.1, read on the forward strand.
AGGCCCGGCGGCAGGAAGGACGCGCCGCCCCGCAGCGCGGCGATCTGCGCCACCGGCAGCCAGCCGCTCTGGCCCTGGCACCAGGCCAGCGCCGTGGGGTTGTTGCGGGCGAAGGCGACCGCGTCGGCATCGTCGAACGGGCCGGAGCGGGTCTGTTCGCTGCCGGTCAGGAAATACCACTGGGTCATGGGTGCAGGTCCTTGGAGAGAAGTCGCGCGAGTCTAGCCTGCCGTCCCGGACCGTTCGCATCTGCCCAAAGACAGGGGGCGGTGCGGGCGGCCGAACGCCGTGCCTACAGCGCGCTGGCCGGCCGCACCTGCAGGACGCCGGCTTCCGCGGCGCAGTCGTCGGCCGGCACGCGCCCGGCCGCGCGCGCGGCGGCGATCTCGCCGCGGGCCGCGGCCAGGTCGGTGCGGAAGGCCGGATCGTCGTGCAGCCGCGCCACCGTGGCCGCGCCCATGAAGCGGCCGGCGAGCACGTCGCTTTGCCAGTGCACGTTGCACACCAGCCGGCTCTCGCCGTAGTTACGGCCGCGCGCGATCAGCGCATCGGCGCGTTCGGGCGCGATCTCGCTCAAGATCAGCGCCCACGCCCAGCCGATGGCGCTGTGCCCGGACGGATACGAGCCGCTCTGGCGCAGGTCGTCCAGATCGTCCGGGGTGCACACCGCCTGCTGGTTGCGCAGGAACGGCCGCGCGCGCTGGTACTGGCGCTTGGCCGCCTTGGTGGCAGCGCTGGCGTCGATGCGGCTGCGCTCCAGCAGGGTGTACAGGTGTGGGGTGTGCTGCGCGTCGATCGCCACGCCCAGCGCGCAGGCGAACTGGCCGGCACCGTTCGGGAAGCTCAGATCGGCATCGCGCGCGGCCTGCTGCCAGCGCGCGCTGCCGCGCATGGCCAGCGCCTCGCGGTTGACCGCCAGGTCCAAGGCCTCGCCCGGCGAGCCGGCCGCCGGGGGTGCCGGCAGCAACTGCAGGCTGTCCGGCACCGCCGCGGCCGGCAGGTAGCCCACCGCCTTGGCCGGCACAGGTGCCGGCGCACGCAGCGCGGGGCCGCTGCAGGCGGCCAGGGCGAGCGCCAGCACGGCGGCGGCGGAGCGGGAACGGCAGGCGTGCGACACGGACATGCGAACTCGGACAGCGACGGCGGATCGGTCAGTGTACGGCGCGATGCCGCGACGGGTCGCCCGTGACGGCATGCCGCGGCGCCCGACTGCTGTAGGGGCGGCTTCAGCCGTGAGGGACATTCCCGGGAAGGCGTCGCGGCTGAAGCCGCTCCTACGGATACCAACGCACGTCCGGCCGCACCTCAGCCCCCGTCACGCTCCCCACGCGGTGGGAAGCGCAGCACGACCCCGCGCGGCGCCTGGGGCGGCTGCCACAGCACCGGCACCTGGGTCGGCGGTGGCGGTTCCAGTTCGTCGTCGGCGACGAGGAGGTCGTCGGTGTCTTCCTCGTCCTCCCAGCTGTAGCGCTTGCGCGGCGGCAGCGGATCGCGGTGGCGCAGCAGCAGCGCCGCGACCACCCCGCCCACCGCGCCGCCCAGGTGGGATTGCCAGGACACCCCGTCCTCGTGCGGCAGCACCGTCACCAGCATGCCGCCGTAGAACAGGAAGGCGATCATGCTGGCGGCGATCGCCGCGCGGTCGCGGCGCAGCAGTGCAAGCACGAACACCAGGAACAGCAGGCCGTGGGCGACGCCGCTGGCGCCCAGGTGATGGCTGCCGGGGTCGCCGAGCCACCAGGCGCCCAGGCCCGAGCCCAGCCACAGCAAGGGCAGCCCGGCCAGGGTGGCGCGCGGATACACGCTGCCGGCCAGGGTGCCCAGGATCAGCAGGGCGCCGGCATTGGCCCCCAGATGCTCGAGCGAGCCATGCAACAGCGGCGCGGTGAGCACGCCGAGCAGGCCCGCGGCCGTATGCGGGGCGACCGCCCAGGGCCGCCAGTCGAACAGGCCCTGGCTGGCGAACACCGCCACCAGCACCGCTACGAAGGCCAGGCTGACATTGAACGCGCGCAGGATCCGCGCGCGGTCGAAGCGGCCCTGCGCCTCGGGCTCGGGCGTGGGCGAGGGGAGCGAAGAGGTGTCCATGCTCCCTGGATGGCGGCGCCGGGCGTCCAAGGCAAGGCGCCGCCGGTGGGAGGGACTGGCCGCGACCGCGGGACAATCCGCGGCCGCGGCACAGGTGCCGGGTCAGTGCGCCGGCTTGGCCGGGCGCAGCAGGCTCAGCACCACGGTGGCGCCGATCACCACCGCCACCGCCAGCAGCGACACCAGCACCGGGATCTTGTACAGGTCGATGATCAGCATCTTGGTGCCGATGAACACAAGCACGATCGCCAGGCCGTAGGGCAGCAGGTGGAAGCGGTCGGCCATGCCCGCCAGCAGGAAGAACATCGCGCGCAGGCCCAGCACCGCGAACACGTTGGAGGTCAGCACGATGAACGGGTCGGTGGTGATCGCGAAGATCGCCGGGATGCTGTCCACCGCGAAGATCACGTCGGTGATCGCGATCAGCATCAGCACCGCGAACAGCGGGGTGAACCAGCGCTTGCCTTCCTGGGTCACGCTCAGCGCGTTGCCGTGGTACTGCGGGGTCAGGCGCAGATGCTTGCGCATGAAGCGCAGCACCGGGTTGGCTTCCAGGTCGGGCTCCTTGCCCGCGGAGAACCACATCTTGATGCCGGTCAGCAGCAGGAACGCGCCGAACACGTACAGCAGCCAGTGGAACTTGGTCAGCAGCACCGAGCCGGCGAAGATCATCACCGCGCGCAGCACGATCGCGCCGAGCACGCCGATCACCAGCACGCGCTGGCGCTGCTCCTCCGGCACCGCGAAGTAGCTCATGATCATCAGGAACACGAAGATGTTGTCGACCGCCAGCGACTTCTCGACCAGGTAGCCGGTCAGGAACTCAAGCCCCAGGCGGTTGCCGGTGGCCACATCGATGGTCTCGCGCAGGTACCACCACAGGCCCGCGTTGAACGCCAGCGCCAGCGCGATCCAGCCGATGCTCCACCACAGCGCTTCCTTGAAGGTGACCTTGTGCGGACCGCCGTGGCGCATCAGCACCAGGTCCGCCAGCAGCGCCACGACCACCACGATCGCGAAACCGCTCCACAACCACACGTTGCCTATCGTTTCCATTGGGAATCTTCCGTCAGTGAACAGGGAACCTCGGGGCCGCGTTGGCGGAGGCGTTCCGGACGGAGACGACGGATGTCGTCCAGAGGGTGCCTTCGCCACTGCGGCGAAGGTCTCGCTCGCAACCGGCGGACCGGTTGCCGTTGCACCGGAGCCCGCGGGCTCGAATTGACGGCGACAACGTCGGGAGCTACTCCCCTTCTGAGGGCATTCTTGCGGCTGCCGGCGGTGCCGTCAATCGGGGCGGCTACAATGGCGTTCATGAATAGTCCCCTGCCCGTAGTCCGCCTCAAGAACGCCTGGCGCTCCAGCCATCCTTGGATCTTCCAGAAACTGGTCGAAAAACCCGCCGCCAGGCCCAAGCCGGGCGCGCTGGTGGACGTGGTCGGGGTGGATGGCGACTGGATCGGCCGCGGCTTCTACAACGGCCACTCGCGCATCGCCGTGCGCATCCTCGAGACCCACCCCGACATCGCGGTCGACGAATCGTGGTTCGCGCGCAAGATCGCCGAGGCGGTGTCGCTGCGCCGTGACGTGCTCAAGCTGGACGCGGTCAGCGACGCCTGGCGCGTGGTGCATGCCGAGGGCGACGGGCTGTCTGGGCTGGTGGTGGATCGCTACGGCGACCTGCTGGTGGTGGAATTCTTCAGCGCCGGCATGTTCCGCCACCGCGAGTGGATCTACGCCGCGCTGCGCGCGCAGTTCCCCGGCGCGCGCTTCTACAGCTTCGCCGAGGAGCACGTGCAGAAGCAGGAGAGCTTCGACTACCGGCCGGTGTCCAGCAGCGGAGAGCGCCCGGAGCCGGCGATCATCAGCGAATACGGCGTGCGCTTCCGCGCCGACCCGGCCGGCGCGCACAAGACCGGCTTCTTCGCCGACCAGCGCGAGAACCGGCAGTGGCTCAGCCAGCAGGTGGAGGGCAAACGCGTGCTCGACCTGTGCTGCAACACCGGCGGTTTCGCGGTCTACGCCAAGGTCCGCGGCGCCACCGAGGTGGTCGGCGTGGACATCGACGAGGACGTGATCGAGATCGCCAAGGGCAACGCCCGCCTCAACGACGTGCGGCCCAAGTTCGTGCAGGCCGACATCTTCCCGTACCTGCGCGATGCCGCTGCCCGCGGCGACCAGTACGACGTGGTGATCCTGGATCCGGCCAAGATGACCCGCGACCGCGACCAGGTGATCCCGGCGCTGAAGAAGTACCTGGACATGAACAAGCTGGCGCTGGGCGTGGTCGCCCCGGGCGGCCTGTTCGCCACCTTCTCCTGCACCGGCCTGGTCGCCGAGCACGAGTTCCTGGACATGCTGCGCCGCGCCGCCTACTTCTCCGGCCACACCATCCAGATCCTGAAGGTGGCCGGCGCCGGCGCCGATCACCCGTTCATGGCCCACGTGCAGGAATCGCGCTACCTCAAGGCGGTGTTCTGCCGCGTGCTGGACTAGCGCGCCGCGCATGCGCCAGGCCGAACCGCGATGCCTGCGTGACGGCCTGATCCGGGCGCGCCGGCCGGCGTTCGCCGCCGCAGCTGCATGAAGATCGTCATCGCCCCGGACGCATTCAAGGAGAGCCTGTCGGCGGCGCAGGCCGCGGCGCAGATCGCGGCCGGCTTCCGCAGCGTGTTCCCGGACGCACAGTACGTGCTGCTGCCGTTCGCCGATGGTGGCGAAGGGACGGTGGACGCGCTGGTGGCCGGCGCTGGTGGACGCCGGGTCGCCTGCACGGTGACCGGCCCGCTGGGTGAACCGGTGGCGGCGCAGTTCGGGTTGAGCGAGGACGGCGACACCGCGCTGATCGAGATGGCCGCGGCCAGCGGGCTGATGCTGGTGCCGCCGCATGTGCGCGATCCGCGCCTGACCGGCACCCGCGGCGTCGGCGAACTGATCCTGGCCGCGCTGGATGCCGGCGCGCGCCGGCTGCTCATCGGCATCGGCGGCAGCGCCAGCAACGACGGCGGCGCCGGCATGGCGCAGGCCCTGGGCGTGCGCCTGCTGGATGCGCACGGCCGTGACCTGGCCGCCGGCGGCGCGGCGCTGGGCGCGCTGGCGCGTATCGACCTGGACGGGCTGGACCCGCGGCTGCGCGACTGCACCATCGAGGTCGCCTGCGACGTCGACAACCCGCTGACCGGGCCGAGCGGCGCCTCGGCGGTGTTCGGGCCGCAGAAGGGCGCCACCCCGGCGATGATCGCCGAACTCGATGCCGGGTTGCGGCACTACGCCGAGGCGATCGAACGGACCCTGGGCGTGGCGGTGGCGTCGCTGCCCGGTGCGGGCGCCGGCGGTGGCATCGGCGCGGCCCTGGTCGCCTTCCTCGGCGCGCGCCTGCGCCCGGGCGTGGAGATCGTCGCGCAGGCGCTGGGGCTGGAAGCGCACCTGGCCGGCGCCGATCTGCTGGTCACCGGCGAGGGCCGCCTGGACGGGCAGAGCGCGCAGGGCAAGGTGCCGGTCGGCCTCGCCCGCATCGCGCGACGTCACGGCGTGCCGGTGCTGGCCATCGCCGGCGGCCTGGGCGACGGCGCGGCGGACCTGCATGCGCAGGGGATCGACGCGTTGTTCGGCGCGGTGCAGCGGGTGTCCACCCGCGAGGCCGCGCTGGCCGACGCCGCGGATGCCCTGCGCGCGGCGGCACGCAACGTGGCTGCAGCGATCGCGCTGGGCCGGCGCCTTGGCGTTCCCCGCGCGCAATAGATGACCGGTGATTGCCGCATGGCCCCCGCGAGGTCGCTGCTCCGCGCGTCGCGGCTGAAGCCGCTCCCACAGGGGGGCATTTCGCCAGCGGATACGCCACGCACAGGAAGGCCTTGTGGGAGGGACTTCAGTCCCGACGCGATGAACCGGCGGTTGTCCCAGCTGAGGTAGGGAGCCCGTCTCAAGGCAGGCATAGGTCCGCGCCGGGCCCGCTTTCGCCATCCCCAATCCCCAATCCCCAATCCCCAATCCCCAATCCCCAATCCCCAATCCCCAATCCCCAATCCCAACTTCCGTTCCCGCACCAAACTGGTGCTACAGCCCGCGCCCATTTGGCGCACGCCGCCCCATTCAGGTAAACTGAAAACGTTTACAACACGGATGCTCCCGCCATGGAAACCCCCAATCTCCCGCAACGCGCCCCGCTCAGCCCCAAGTGGCAGTTTCGCTTCGACTTCTTCGACCGGTACGGCGCCCCCTCCACGCCCGAGTACAAGGCCGCGTTCAAGGCGCTGCCGTTCATGGAGCGGTTGAAGATCAACATGAACTTCTTCGCCCTGTTCTTCGGCTTCATCTACTTCTTCGTCCTCGGCATGTGGCGCAAGGCGTTGGGGCTGATCGGCATCTCGCTGGTGCTGGGCATCGTCGCGGCGTTCCTGCCTGACGCGCTCGGCCGCGGCCTGGGCATCGCCTACTCGCTGCTGGTCGGCATGGCCGCCAACTACGCCTACTACCTGGACCAGCGCAAGGGCAGCGTCAGCTGGAACCCGTTCGAAGGCGTGCGTTGGTGGTAATGGCCGGGTGTGGCGTCGCGAGCATGCGTCGCGCCGCTACGTCAGTCAGCGTCTACGCTTCCAGAATTGCCAGGCAGGCGCCGGCTTCGCCGTGACCGCCGCGGCGGCGGCCTGCGCCGGGGCCAGTTGCCCTTTCACGCCGGTCAGCCGCTCCTGCGCATCGAACGCCAGGACGATGCGGCTGTTGCCACGGATCGCCACGGTCTGCGCGGATTCGCGCTGCAGCGCAAAGCCCTGGTCGGCCAGGAAGCCGTCGGTCATGGCCCGGTGGTCGAGTTCGAACTGCATCGGCAATTCGCCGAGCAGGCGCAGCACGCGGGCGTCGTCGCAAGGCGCGAAGACCGCGGCCGGCACGTCCTCGAGCAGGAAGAACAGCGCACCGCCGTCGTACGGCGCGCGGTAGTAGCAGCGCCCGCGCAGGGCGCCGGCGAGCAGGGCGACATGGTGGCCGGCGTCCTCGCCCACTGCCCAGGACGGGGTGACCAGTTCCTCGATGCCTTCGCGCTCGCCGTACGCGCGTAGCGCGGCCGCGTCGGCCAGCAGGGCCGGCGGCAGGTTGCTGGCGGTGTTGGCCCAGGCCCACAGCCAACTGGCGCTGGCCTCGGCGGCGGTGCCCAGCAACTGCAACGGAAACGACAGATCCTCGCCGAAGTGCACCCGGCCTTCGCCCAGGTCCACCTGCCAGCGCCGCTCGGCCAGCACGTCGGCCAGCGCCAGCTGGCGTGCATAGGCACTGCCGATGTGGCGTGCCAGGGCAGCCTGGAATTGCGGACTCATCGCGGGGTCTGCGCGCGCTGCAGCAGGCTGTTGCGGCGGCCGTACAGCAGGTAGGCGACCACGCCCAGCGCGTTCCACAGCCCGAACCAGATCTTCGTGGTATCCGGCAGGCTCCAGAACAGGTACACACAGCCGCCGATCGCCAGCGGCCCGACCAGCCACGCCAGCGGCGTGCGGAAGGTGCGGGCGCGGCCGGGTTCGCGGCGGCGCAGGACCAGCATGCAGGCGGCCACGGCGATGAAGGCGGCCAGGGTGCCGGCATTGGCCAGCGCGGCGATCTCGTCCAGCCGCGCCACGCCGGCCAGCGCCGCCACCAGCGCGGCGGTGAACAGCGTGGTCGCCACCGGCGTGCCGGTGCGCGCGTTGACCTTGGACAGCCCGCGCGGCAGCAGGCCGTCGCGCGACATCACGAAGAAGATCCGGCTCTGCCCGTACAGGAACGCCAGCAGCACGGTCGGCAGCGCGATCACTGCGACCGCGCCGATCACCGCCGCCGCATCGGGCTGGCCCAACTGGCGCAGGATCAATGCCAGCGGCTCGGCGCTGGCGCCGAACACGTCGTAGCGCATCGCGCCGACCGCGGCCAGCGCCACCAGGATGTAGATCAGGGTGCAGCCGATCATCGAGCCGACGATGCCGATGGCCAGGTCGCGCTTGGGGTTCTTGGTTTCCTCGGCGGCGGTGGAGATCGCATCGAAGCCGTAGAAGGCGAAGAAGATGATCGCCGCCGCGGCCATCACCCCGTGCACGGCGCCGTCGGCGCTCACCGACTTGGGGAAGCCATAGGGCATGAACGGGTGCAGGTTGGCGCTCTGGAACGCCGGCAGCGCCACCGCCACGAAGATGCCCAGCGCGATCAGCTTCAGCACCACCAGCACCGCGTTGAGCGTGGCGCTTTCCTTGGTGCCGGCCATCAGCAAGCCGGCCACGGCGAAGGTGATCAGCACCGCCGGCAGGTTGACGATGCCGCCGGCATGCGGCCCGGCGATCAGCGCCGCCGGCAGGTTCAGGTCCATGCCGGTCTGCGCACTGGCCCAGTGCAGGAAGCCGACGAAATACCCGGACCAGCCCACCGCCACCGTGCTGACCACCAGCGAGTACTCCAGGATCAGGCTCCAGCCCACCACCCAGGCGATCGCCTCGCCCAGCGCGACGTAGCTGTAGGTGTAGGCGCTGCCGGCGGCCGGCATCATCGTCGCCATCTCCGCATAGGCCAGCGCGGCGCAGGCGCAGATCGCCCCGGCCACCGCGAAAGACACCAGCACCGCCGGCCCGGCCAGCTGCGCGCCAGTGCCGATCAGGGTGTAGATGCCGGTGCCGACGATCGCGCCGATGCCCAGCGCCACCAGATGCGGCCAGCTCAGCGAGGGCACCAGCCGGCGGCCGGCCTCGTGGACGGTGACCAGATCGAGCGACTTGCGCCGGAACAGGAACGACATGCGGGCCTCGGGTGCGGAAGTGACAAGCCCGGCAGTGTCGCCGAATGCAGTGCAGCAAAGCTATGCCTGTGGCGCGGTATGGCACGGCGCTTGTGCGGGTCGATGCGAAGCGGTGTCCGGCTTTATCGCGCGGAGACCGCTGTATCTCTCTGTCGCGTAGGAGCGGCTTCAGCCGCGACGGGCGTTCCCGATGACGCCTGTCGCGGCTGAAGCCGCTCCTACCGAATACCTGTGCGTCAGGACGTGTTCTACCGACCCAGCCGCTCCGCCAGCCGCACCAGCTCCGCCAGCGAGCCGACCTCCAGCTTGCGCATCGCATTGCCACGGCGCACCTTCACCGTGATCTCGCTGAGCTGCAGTCGCGCCGCCACCTGCTTGTTCAACAGGCCCTGCACCACCAGTTCCACCACCTCGCGTTCGCCGGCGCTGAGCCTGGCCCAGCGTGCCTGCAGCTCGGCCTGCGCGGCTTCGGCCGCGCGGCGCGCGCGGTCGCGGGCGATGCCCTGGCCGATCGCATCGAGCAGGTCCTGGTCGCGGAATGGCTTGGTCAGGAACTCGATCGCGCCGTTCTTCATCGCCTCCACGCTCATCGGGATGTCGCCGTGGCCGGTGATGAAGATGGTCGGCAGCGCCAGCCCGGCCTCGTGCATGGTGCGGTGGAAGTCCATGCCGCTCTGGCCGGGCATGCGGATGTCCAGCACCAGGCAGCTCGGCGCGTCGACGCGCGGATGTGCCAGGAAGTCGCGGGTCGAGGCGAAGGCGTGCACCTGCAGGTCCACCGAGGCGAACAGGTCTTCCAGCGCGGCGCGGATCGAGGCGTCGTCGTCGATCAGGTACACCACCGGGCGTGCGCTCGCGTCGGCGGTCATGGCCGCACTCCGTTGGCGGTGGGCAGGCACACGTGGAACACCGCGCCGCACGGTCGCCCCGGTTCGGCCCAGATGCGGCCGCCGCCGGCCTCGACGATGCTGCGGCTGATGCTCAGGCCGATGCCGATGCCGCCCTGCTTGGTGGTCCAGAACGCATCGAACAGGTGCGCCTGCGCTTGCGCCGTCAGGCCTTCGCCGCTGTCGGCCACGCTCAGCCGCACCGAACGTGCGTCCTCGCGTTCGGTGACGATGCGCAGCGTGCGCTGTGCCGGCGGCGTGGCGGCCATCGCCTCGATCGCGTTGAGCAGCAGGTTGCCGATCACCTGTTGGATCTGTACCGGGTCGGCCGATACCGGCGGCAGCAGCGCCGACAGTTCGGTGTGCACGCTGACCGCGCTGCGCTCCAGTTCGCCCTGCGACAGCGCCAGTACCTCGGCTACTGCGGCGTTGAGATCGAAGGCGCGCTGCTGCGGCGCCTCGCCGCGGGTCAGGCTGCGCACCCGCGCGATCACCTCGCCGGCGCGCTCGGCATCGGCGAGGATGCGCGCCAGCGCCGCGCGCGCCTTGTCCAGGTTCGGCGGCTGCTGGTCGAGCCAGCGCTGGCAGGCGTTGCCGCTGGTGACGATGGCCGCCAGCGGCTGGTTGACCTCGTGCGCGATCGAGGCGGTCAGGCTGCCCAGGCTGCGCACCCGCGCCAGCCGCAGCAACTGCGCTTGCGCCGCGTGCGCGGCGGCCTTGGCGCGCTCCATGCGCACCGCGATGGAGGCGGTGACCGCCACCACCACGATGCTGATCGCCGAGTTGATCACGCCGACCCGGTAGGCGCCGGCGTGGGTGAGATGGAAGCTGAGCACGACCAGCACCACGCAGATGCCGGCAAGGACGCCCAGCCCGGCCGGTGCCAGCAGCCGCACCGCGCCGAGGATCGCCACCGTATAGAACAGCGCCGCCGCCACCGCATAGTCGGTGACCGTGTCGGCGACGAAGATCGCGCCCAGCGCCAGGGCGAGCGCGACCAGGCCGAGCAGGCGGCGGTGCGGCGGCAGCGGCTTGAACCAGGCGATCATCGGCGGCGTGGCATCGGAGTGGCGAGGTTGGGCATGGCTGGCTCAGGCTTCGGTGCCGGCGTTCCAGAACGCCTGTTGTACACCCGGTTCGCCCTCCAGGCGCTGCACAACTTCATCCAGCTCCTCGGCGCGCACCGCGGTGGCGTATAGCGTCGCGGCGATCTCCACGTCCCGCTGCCCGAACGGATGCTGCTCGACCTCGCGCGCCGGGTAGTGCGCCTCCTCCAGCAGTTCGATCAGTCGCTCGCGCACCTCGCCATGCACCTCGCGCGCGCAGATCGCATAGAACATGTAGGTGGCTTCCAGCGAGGATTCCTTCAGCGGATGCCGGTTGATGCGGTTCACCATCGGCCGCAGCAGGGTGTTGCTGAGCAGCACGAACATGGCCGCCAGCACCGCTTCGGCGACCAGCCCGGCGCCGGCGCAGGCGCCGACCGCGCCCGATCCCCACAGCGTGGCCGCGGTGTTGAGCCCGGTGACATTGGCGCCCTCCTTCATGATCGCGCCAGCGCCGAGGAAACCGATACCGGAGACCACGTAAGCCACCACCTGCACCGCGCCTTGGGTGCCGCCGTGGATCTCGAACAGGCGGTCGCCGAGCGAGACGAAGATCGCCGCGCCGACCGCGACCAGGGTGTTGGTGCGCAGCCCGGCGGTGCGCTGACGCACCTGGCGCTCGAAGCCGATGATCGCGCCGAGCACGAAAGCGGCGGTGAGGCTCACCAGAGTGTCGAGCAGCGAGCCGAGATTGAACAGACGCAGGGCTTCCATCAGGGCGCGTTCCGGTAGGCGAGGGGAGCGAGCATGGCTGCTCCGGGGAAGGGAGTGGGCAGGGACAGGGTGCCGATGATGCCGCGGCGAGATGGCAACTCGTGCCGTGGTGGCGGACAGATGCGACTCAGCGCACCCCGGGCCACCACGCCAGCGCGGCATGCAGCCAGTGCGCGGCCGGAGCGTTCGCCCCGGCCTCGTGCAGGCGCCGTTGTGCCGCATGCGGCAAGCGCGCACGGACGCGGATGCGGTCGGCGACGGACAGCAGCGACAGCGCATCGGCCATCACCCGCGGCGACTGCGCGGACAGCGCCAGCGCGAAGGCGCGGGCGCCATGGGCGGCGAGCAGATGGCGCAGCGCCTCGGTGCGGCGCATGGCGACCGCGGCGCGCAGCGCGCGCTGCAGGCAGCGCTGCAGGCGGAAACGACGAGAAAACAGCGAGAACACGAACATGACGACCTCCTTGCGGCGCGTGGCCGGAAAGGACGTCGCAGCGTGCGGGCAGCGGGCGTCTTCCGGCTCAGCGCCGGGCAGCGACCAGGCGAGGGGAGCGGTGGGGGAATGCGGCGCTGACGCCGCGTCGATGCGGATCGGGGTCCATGCTCGCCTCCGGTGTCAGGGGGAACGGATCGCGCGGAGCGCGACGGTCTGGCGCGGTGTCGGATGCCGCGGTACCGCCCACTGGCTGGGCCAGGAGCGGGTGGCGCAAAGCTTGGCATGCGGCTCATGCCCGTACCAGCCTGCATGAGGCCATGGCGGCGATACCAAGGTATATCCGCTCTCCTCCGCGTGCCGGCGCGTGGCGCAGCGATTGAGACGCGGCCAGCTACACTGGCCGCATGCAGAACGATGCCCATTTCCTGATCCTCGCCGGCCTGTTGTGCGCCGTCATCGCCCTGTTGCTGGCCGTGTTGCTGCGGCGGGGCAACCACACCGCGCTGGAGGCGGCCCTGCGCGAGGAGCAGCGCAGCGGCCGCGGCGAACTGCGCGAGCAGCTCGACAGCCTGGCCCGCCAGCAGGACGCGCGCAGCGAAGGTTTCGCCCGCCATCTGGCCGATCTTTCCACCCGCACCGACCAACGCCTGGACCTGCTGCGCGAAGCCCTGACCGAGGACGCGCGGCGCGGCCGGGTCGAGGCCGGCGCCGCGCAGCAGCGCATGGCCGAACTGCTGAGCCAGCGCCTGGTCGAGATCCGCGGCCAGCTCGATGCGTTCGGCCAGCAGCAGGACGCGCGCATGGCCCAGTTCGGCCAGCAGCAGGCCGAGTTGATCGCACGCATCGACGCGCAGCTGGGCGCGCTGCGCGAGGCCTTGCTCGAGGACGCGCGCAAGGGCCGCCAGGAAGGCGCGGACGCGCAGCAGCGCTTCGCCGACACGCTCGGCCAGCGCCTGGGCGACCTGGTCCAGCGCAACGAGCAGCGGATGGGCGAGATGCGTGCCACCCTGGAGGAGCGGCTGAAGGAACTGCAGGCCGACAACGCGGCCAAGCTCGAACAGATGCGCGGCACTGTCGACGAGAAGCTGCAGACCACCCTCAACACGCGCCTGGACGCCTCCTTCAAGCTGGTCTCCGAACGGCTCGAGCAGGTCCAGCGCGGCCTGGGCGAGATGCAGCAGCTGGCCACCGGCGTCGGCGACCTCAAGCGCGTGCTGAGCAACGTCAAGAACCGCGGCGGCTGGGGCGAGGTGCAGCTGGAGAACATCCTCGAGCAGACCCTGACCCAGGAGCAGTACGCGCGCGGCGTGCGGGTGCGCCCGGAGCGCAACGAGATGGTCGACTTCGCCGTGCGCCTGCCCGGCCGTGGCCACGAGGACACACCGGTGTGGCTGCCGATCGACGCCAAGTTCCCGCGCGAGGACTACGAGCGCCTGCTCGACGCGCAGGAGCAGGGCGATCCGGAACTGGTGCAGGCGACGGGCGCGCAACTGGAGCGCGCGATCCGGGTGCAGGCCAAGTCGATCGGCGACAAGTACATCGCCCCGCCGCACACCACCGACTTCGCGGTGATGTTCCTGCCCACCGAGGGCCTGTACGCCGAGACCCTGCGCCGCCCCGGCCTGGCCGACCTGCTGCAGCGCGAGCACCGCATCGTCGTCGCGGGACCGACCACCATCACCGCCCTGCTCAACAGCCTGCAGATGGGCTTCCGCACGCTCGCCATCGAGAAGCGCTCCAGCGAGGTGTGGGGCGTGCTGGCGGCGGTGAAGAGCGAGTTCGGCAAGTTCGCCGGCATCCTGGAAAAGGCCGAGAAGCAGATCAGCACCGTCGGCAAGAGCCTGGGCGAGGCCAGCCGCAAGACCCGCACCATCGAACGCCGCCTGCGCGGCGTCGAGACCCTGGCCGATGCGCAGGCCGCGTCGCTGCTGGAACTGTCGTTGCCGCTGGACGATGCCGAGGCGGACGAGGCGGCAGGCGACGAATCCCGCTGAGGGCACGCGGTTGAGAGACGTCGTCACGTGAACGTGGATGGAGTGTGTGGTGCGCCAATGTGGGACATCCGGTTAGCGGACAGTCGCCTGTCGCGGCGCTGAGTGACGGATCCCCGGCGTCCGCTGTGCCGTAGCCGCAACGACTATGCTGACGCTCCTTTTCGACCGAGGTAGTGCCCCATGTCCGAGTCGCTGACCGCCATTCCGCTGATCCGCATCGATGGCCAGCCGGCCACCCTGGCCGAGTTCGCCGGCAAGGTGCTGCTGATCGTCAACGTCGCCTCCAAGTGCGGCCTCACCGCGCAGTACGCGGGCCTGGAAGCGCTGTATCGCGAGAAGCAGGCTGCGGGGCTGGAAGTGCTGGGCTTCCCGGCCAACGACTTCAAGGGCCAGGAGCCGGGCAGCGAGGCGGAGATCCAGCAGTTCTGCCAGCTCACCTACGACGTGACCTTCCCGATGTTCTCCAAGATCGCGGTCACCGGCGAAGACACCCATCCGCTGTACCGCGCGCTGATCGCCGCGCAGCCGCAGACCGAGGGCGAGGGTCCGATGCGCGAGAAGCTGGCCGGCTACGGCATCGAGCCGAATCCGGCGCCGGGCGTGCTGTGGAACTTCGAGAAGTTCCTGGTCGGCCGCGACGGCCAGGTCCGCGCGCGCTTCGCTCCGGACGTCACCGCCGAGGACCCGCGCCTGCGCGCGGCGATCGACGCGGCGCTGGGGTAACAGTTCGCTGCGCTTGAGACCATCAGGCGGTGCCAGGCAGAGTTGAAGGTACTGTTGTGGCGTCTAGCTAGTTGGTGACCGAGCCGGAGAGGTTGCCGACGTGGTTGTTTTCCAGCGTCGCTTGTCGCGGCTGAAGCCGCTCCTACGCAAGGCGTGCAGCATCGAATTGGTTGCAGTTGTTGCAGTTGTTGCAGTTGCAGCTGCAGCTGCAGTTGCCTTTGCTATTGCTGTTGCTGTTGCTGTTGCTGTCTTGGCTATTGCTTCGTTTTGGCTGTTGCTCTGGCTTTTGATCTACCGGGTTCCCTTCCGAAGCGGCGGCCAGCGCGGGGAAACACCCGAAGGGCGGCGCACATGGATGTGCGCCGTCCGCGGCAGGGGCAGGATGCCCCTTCCGCGGATCCCCGTGATGGACGCGGACCCGGAGCGCGCAGCGCGGAGGGCGCGAAGGCAGGGCGCGCTTTCTTTTGGTTACTTTTTCTTTGCGCGAGCAAAGAAAAGTAACTCGCCCGTCAGGGCGAAAGTCTTTGCTGTTGCTTTAAGCATGAGTGTCAGACAAGACGAACCGTAGGAGCGGCTTCAGCCGCGACCGACGTAATCGGTATGCCTACGCGGCGTAGCCGCCCCACAATCCAGCCGCCGTAACAGCAAGTGCAAGAGCAGAGCTTTCGCCTGACGGCGAGTCACTTTTCTTTGCTTGTGCAAAGAAAAGTAACCAAAAGAAAGCACACCCCGCAGCGCGCCTTCCGCGCTTCGCGCTCCAGGTTCGCAGCCACGATGGGGATTCGCGGAAGGGGCATCCTGCCCCTGCCGCGAACGGCGCACGTCCCTGTGCGCCGCCCTTCGGGTTTTTCCCCGCCGCGGCTGCCGCGCCGAGGGGACCCCGGTAAATCAACAGCAAGAGCAGGAGCAACAGCAACAGCAACAGCAACAGCAACAGCAACATCGGCTGCTCGCCTACGTACGCCGCGACACTTGATCACCCACTGCAAACCGAGCGCTCATTCCCGCACATCGCGCTGCGCCCACAGGCGATACCAGCAAAAGCCTCAGACACAAAAAAACCCGGCCGAAGCCGGGCTTTTCGTCGGTGCGTCGTGCGCTGGACTAGCGACCGCCGCGCCACTCAGGGACCGGCATCGCATCCACCGGCACGGTTGGATTGGTCTCTTCCTCGCGCAGATAGGCCGGCAGATCGTCGTCCTGCCGCTTGTGCCCGCGCATGTCGCTCTCGATCTGATAGTTGCGGCGCTGCAGCCACGCATCACGGGTCAGCTGGTACTCGTCCGGCGCCTGGTCGCGCATGCTGTCCAGCGACAGCAACTGCGCCCGCGTGTCGACCAACTGCAGGCCCTGCAGGCCGATGCGCACCCGGTCCTCCTCGATCTGCTGCAGCGGCGATAGCGGCGCGTCGCCGACCAGGCCGAACGCATCGCGCACCGTGCGCGGGCCGAACAACGGCAGTTCCAGGTAGCGCGAGCGGCGCCAGCCCCACACGCCCAGGGTCTGGCCGAAGTCCTCGCTGCGGCGCGGCAAGTTGGCGTCGGTGGCCGGGTCGAAGATGCCGCCGATACCCAGCGTGCTGTTGATCAGGAACCGGCTCAGCGTCTGTCCCGCCTGTAGCGGCCGACCCTGCAGTAACTGGTTGACCATGGTCAGCGGCGAACTGAGGTTGTCGAAGAAGTTGGTCACGCCCAGCCGCACCGGCCGCGGCACCACGTTGACGTAGGCCCGCGCCAACGGCCGCGCCACACCACGGTCGACCACGTTGTTGAAGGCATGCACCTTGCGGTTGAACTTCTCCCACGGGTCGTAGCTCTGCGGTGCGGGCACGCCCGCCGGCAGGGTCGGATCGGCGACCGGGTTGTACGGGTCGCTGCCGTACAGTGCGGCGTAGTCGTCCTCGGCCGAGGTCGGCGCGCCGTTGGCCGACGCGGTGCCCGTGGCGTTCGCCGGGGGCGCCGCCGCCGGCGCGCTCGATGCTGCCGGGGCGCCGACATCCATGCCGGTCGTGCCGTCGGCGGTGGCCGCCATGGCATTCGCATCGGTGGGCGCGACGCTGTCGCTGGCGGCCGGGGCCGACTGCGCCGCGGGCGGCGGAGGCGGGGGCGGCATGCGCTTGGGCGCGCTGGCGCAGGCGCCCAGGGCGGCGGCCAGGGTGAGGGAAGTGAGGATACGCAGCACGTTCATGTGTCAGCTCGCCGCAGGGGGAGAGTGGAAATCCAGGGTCGAGGCCAGCCGGTAGGCGGCGCTCAGGTCGGTCAGGCCGGCCGGGGCGCCATGGATGGCGACCTCGGCCTGGCCCTGGGCGCGCAGGCGCGCGGCAAGTTCGGCGAGCAGCGCCAGGCCGGCGCTGTCCACCCGCGACACCGCCCGCAGGTCCAGCGCGCGTGCGCCCGGCAGCGCGCGCAACGCCGCCGGCCACAACGCGGTGGCCGCGGCACGGTCGAGCACGCCGCTCAGGGCGAGCGTGTCGCCGTCGCGGCGCAGCTGCGGCGCATCACTTGCCACTGTTGCCCGCCGGCGCCGCCTGCAGCGTGCCGTTGCGCAGCTCGGCCGCGACCTCGGCGATCGACTTGTTGCGCAGCGGGGTGTCGAACTGGTTGCGGAAGGTCTGCACGTAGGACACGCCCTCGACCATCACGTCGAAGATCTTCCAGCCCGCGCCGGTGTTGCGCAGCAGGTAGTCCACCGGCACCGGGTCGCCGCCGCTGCGCAGCAGCTCGGTGGAGACCTTGACGCCGCGGCCGCCCGGCAGCGGGGTTTCCGACTTCACCCGCACCTGCGGCTTGCCTTCGAAGGTCAGCAGCGAGGTGCCGTAGCGCTGCATCAGGTTGTCGGCCATCGCGTCGCCGAACAGCTTGACGTCGCCGTCGGAGGCGCCGCGGCCGTGCACGCCCAGCACCAGGCGGGCGGCGTAGTCGCGGTCGAAGGACTTGTTCATCTCGCTGTCGATGAACTGGCGCAGCGCGGTCGGGTTGCTCTTGAACTCGCTACGGCGCTGTTCCAGCGTGGTCAGGATGCGCGTGCTGTTCTCCAGCACCACCTTGCTGGCCGAACCGGCCTGGGTGGCGGAGGCGGCCGGCGCGGCGGCCTGGGCCAGGGCGGCGGAAGGCGCGGCCACGGCCAGCGCGGCGGCGAGAGCGGCGGAAAGCAGTTTGATCGTCATGGCTTGGGTTCCGTTGCGGGCGTGGTGGGGTCGGCAGAGGGTGCGGCAGCGGGTGTTGCGTTCTTGTCGCCGCCGGCGCTGCCGCCGCCGAACATGTACTTGCCGACCAGTTGGATCAGGTCCACCGCCGGCTGGGTGAAGGCGATTTCCTGGCCGGGCTTGAGCGTGTCGGGGTCGCCGCCGGGCTGCAGGCCGACATAGCTCTCGCCGAGCAGGCCGCTGGTCAGGATCGCCGCCGAGGTGTCGGCCGGCAGATCCTTGTACTTGTCGTCGATGGACAGGGTCACCACCGAGTCGAACTTGGTCGGGTCCAGGTCGATCTTGGCGACCTGACCGATGATGACGCCGCCGATCTTCACCGGTGCCTGCGCGCGCAGCTGGCCGATCTGCGAGAAGCGCGCGACCAGGTCGTAGCGGTGGCCGCCGAAGCCCCACTGGCGGTTGGTGGAAGCCAGCGCCAGCACCAGCAGCGAGGCCAGGCCCAGCAGCAGGAAGGCGCCGACGGCGAACTCGAGACGGGGACCACGGAGAGCCATAACGTGTCTACCTTGTTGATTCAGCGTGGCCGCGGCGCCAGTGCCGCGACCGGGATGTTGCCGCGGAGCCTGCCGTCGCCGGCCGGCCCTGCGTTGGCGCCGCTCATCGGAACAGCAGCGCCGACATGACGAAATTGAACATCAGCACCAGCAGCGAGGCGTTGACCACGGCGCGGGTGGTGGCCACCGAGGTGCCCTCGATGGTCGGCTCGGCATGGAAGCCGACATAGGCCGCCACCAGCGCCGCCGTGCCGCCGAACACCGCCGACTTCAGCATCGCCACGCCGAAGTCGTCCCAGAAATCCACGCTGCTCGACAGCGCCGACCAGAACGTGCCGCGGTCCAGGCCGAGTGCGCCGACGGCCTCGAAGTAGCTGGCACTGATCGCCAGCGAGCAGAAGATGCCGGTCAGCAGCGGCACGGTCAGCACCGCCGCCCAGAAGCGCGGCGCCACGGCCTTGGCCACCGGATCGATCGCCATCAGTTCCAGCGCCTTGATCTGGTCGGTGGCGCGCATCAGCCCGAGCTCGGCGGCGATGGAGCTGCCGGCGCGGCCGATGAACAGCAGCGCGGTCAGCACCGGCGCCAGCTCGCGGTACAGCGACAGCCCGAGCAGGGTCGACAGCGCATCGGAGGCGCCGTAGGTCTGCAGCGTGCGATAGCCCTGCAGGGTCAGCACCAGGCCGACGAAGGCGCCGCCCACGGCGATGATCGGCAGCGAGCGCGCGCCGACCTTGTAGATCTCGCGGATCAGTTCGGCCAGCAGGTCGCGGGTCGGCAGCGAGCCGCGCAGCACGGTCAGGAAGAACAGCCCGGCGCGGCCCAGGGAACGGATCGGGGCAACGATGGCCATCAGGCGGCGCTCCGCGCGCGCTGCGGCGCATCGAACGGGATCGGGCCGTCAGGGCGGCCGTGCAGGAACTGCTGCAGCAGCGGATCGCTGCTGGCCTGCAGGTCCTGCGGGGTGCCGGCGAAGACCACGCCGCCGTTGGCGATGGCCACGGCCTGGTCGCAGATCGGCAGGGTCTCGTGGACGTGGTGGCTGACGATGATGCTGGTCAGGCCCAGGGTGTGGTTGAGGCGCTGGATCAGGCTCATGATCACGCCGGAGGCGATCGGGTCCAGGCCGGTCAGCGGTTCGTCGTAGATCATCAGCGGCGGATCCAAGGCCAGCGCCCGCGCCAGCGCCACGCGCCGCGCCATGCCGCCGGACAGCTCGCGCGGCCAGGCATCGGCGGCGGCCAGCAGGCCCACCGCGTGCAGCTTCAGCGCCACCAGCCGCTGCAGCACCGGCTCGGGCAGGCGAGTGTGGGCGCGCAACGGCAGCGCCACGTTCTCGGCCACGCTCAGGTCGGTGAGCAGGCCGTTGCCCTGCAGCAGCACGCCGATGCTCTTGCGGGTCTCGCGCAGCGCGCGGCTGCCGCGCGGCAGCGGCTTGCCGAACACTTCCAGTGTGCCTGCGGCGGGCACCAGTTCGCCGGTCAGGGCCGCCAGCAGCGTGGACTTGCCGCTGCCGGAGGGCCCGAGCACGGCGGTGATGCTGCCGCGCGGCACGCTCAGCGACACGTCGCGCAGGATCGCGCGGCCGCCGCGCTCGATGCGTACGCCCGACAACTGCACCAGATTGGATTCGGAAGACGCCATTGCGGCCTTTAACGAAAATACAACATAGGATCGATCCGTTCGGCTGAACTTAACCGAACTGGCCCGTGCAGTATTGTGGCACCGCGCGGGCCGGTGTGCGCGCCCGCTTCGCCCTGTTCATGCAACAGCGTGTCATGCCGCCGCGTCGGCGTCCGGCCCGGTGGCGCGCCCGGTGCGCCGCCGCCGCACGCCCGGTTGTGGACAAATGTCGGAACAGCGCTTGTGCGGTTCGTCACGGCACGCGACGATGCCGGCAGGGCGACCGTGCCGAACCACACCTGGAGTCAAGGATGGAGTTGTTGAGCTTGGAACACTTCGCCGGAAGCGTGAACGAGACGTTCTCGGCGCAGTTGAACGAAGGTGAGGTCGCGTTCGTGCTGGTCGAGGCGCGGCCGCTGCCGACGCCGCCTGCGGCACGGCGTGCGCCGTTCTCGCTGCTGTTCCGCAACGGCTCGTCGTTCCTGTTTCCGCAGCAGACCTACCAGATGCGCCATCCGCGTCTGGGCGAGATCGGGATCTTCCTGGTGCCGGTGGCGCGCGAACGCGACGGCTTCCTGTATCAGGCGGTGTTCAACTGACGCGCGCGTTCGGTCGTGCGCCGGGGCCATCCCAGCGCATGGCCAGATGGGTCTGGCCGGCCTCGCCGGCGACGAAGCCCAGCCGGGCGTAAAGCCGCTGCGCTGCGGGATTGGCATGCAGCACGTGCAATGTCAGTGCGCGCCCATCCGCATGCGCGAGCGCCTGTGCCTGTGCGATCAGCGCGCCGCCGATGCCTTGGCCGCGACAGTCCGGCAGCAGGCTGATATCGACCAGGACGTGCGGATCCGCGCTGCGGTCCAGATACAGCCGCCCAAGGCGTGCGTGCGCGTCTTCCACGATCAGGAAGTCCGCGCCGGGAAAGTGCTGCAGATAGTGCGCATGCTGCAAGGCGAACTGCTGGTCGAGAAAGGCGCGCTTGGTTTGTTCCGGCCACGGCACCGCGGCCAGTTCGGCGCGGCGCGTGCTGGCGTACAGATCGCGCAGCCAGTCCAGGTCTGCCGACCGCGCCGGCCGCAGGCCGATGCCGCGTGCCTGCAGCGCAGCGGGCGCCGCCCACCCGGCGTCCCGTTGCGGAAAGCCGGGCGAGGCGACGATCGACATCACGCCTGCCTCAGTTGAAGACCGGGTAGTTGCCCTGCAACGCGATGCAGAAGTTCACCGCCAGATACGGCTGCCGGTTCTCGTGCGCCTGGCCGATGCCGGTGGGCATCAACATGGTCGGGGAGAACTGCGTGTTCGGCGCGACCGCGTTGTATGGACGCGCGTTGCTGCTACCGGGGGAAGACAGCGCGGCGCCACTGACGGGCGTGCCACTCTTCTTTGTTTGGTCCGACAACGAAAATGAGTTGACGCCATGCTGGTGCATGGGAATCTGCGTGCTCTGCAGGCTGACCGATGCCGAGCCGAAGTTGCTGCCCAGCGTGTGCGGCGTCAGGCCCGGCCCCGCGCCCTGCTGGCAACCGGCGCGCGTGACGAAATTCGGCAGTTGGAACGTGGTGGTGCCATTGCCGCCGTAGGCCACGCCGAGCAGGGAATACAGCACGGTGTTCTGCGTGATCGGCAGGGTGGCGCCGTTGCACAACGCCCAGCCGTACGGGTTGTAGTCGAAGCCGAACAGCTGGATTTCGCCGATATAGGGTTCGGTCATGAGCGGATTCCTCCGATGAGCGGATGCGTGCCGCAGCCTTGTCGGCGCGGCGCAGAGGTCAGGCCTGTTGCGGGAAGATGCCGGTGGTGGCGATGCAGTACTGCACCGTCAGCGTCGGCATGACGTTGTCGTGCGGTTGGTTGCCGCCGGCGAACGAAGTGCTTTGCCCGGACATCGCTTGCGCAGTTGCGCCAGTGGTACTTGTGAGATAGAAAACGTCGCCGGTCACCGCGCCTGGCAACAGGCCTGAGGGCGCCGTCGCCGTCGCCGCTGCGGTGGTGGCCTGGGCGACGTGCGTATGTGCAGGCATTTGCAGGTCTGTCAACGTCACCGTCTCGGTGCCGGCCTGCTGAGCGAGCACGTAGTTGCTCAGGCCCGGCCCCTGGCCCTGGTGGATCGGCAGCCGACCGCGCAGATCCGGCACCGCGAAGGTGCTGCTGCCGTTGCCACCGTAGGCAGTGCCGAGCAGGACGTACAACGGTTCGTATTCGGAGATTTGCAACAACGAGCCGTCGCACGCCTGCCAGCCCTGGGGCGTGCGGCCGAAGCCGAACATGCGGATTTCGCCGATGAAGGGAGTACCCATGAGATGCTTCCTGGTTTGAGGCGCCACGCGCACGACTGTGCGCGGCGTGCCCGGATGCGGATGCGCCTAGCTGCGCGAAGGGAAGATGCCGGACAGCGCGATGCAGAAATTGAGCGTGGTGTACGGCTGCACGTTCGGATGCGCCTGGCCGCCACCCTGCGTGCTTACCGTGGCTTGCGATAGCGGAACCATGCTTCCAGGCGCAGCGTACAGCGATGTCGCCGCTCCAGTAGTTGCGCCATTGTTCGCGAATAGGCGTCCGGTCGGGTTGCGGCTGTTGCCTGCGGCGCTGGCGCATTCCATCAAATGGACATGGGCCGGCAACTGGTCGGTCAACAGCGTCACCGTCTCAGCGCCGGCGGCCTGGCCCATCGGCATCGCAGGCGGCTGCCACGCCGGATCGGCCGATGGCCCATAGCCCATCGGCGTGCGCCCGCGCATGTCCGGCAAGCCGAACGTGGTCTTGCCGTCGCCGCCGAAGCGGGTGCTGAGCAGACTGAACAGGGCCTGGTTCTGATTGATCGGCAGCAATTGCCCGTTGCACTGCGCAAAATATTTTGGCGCAAACGCGAAACCGGTCAGCATGATCTGACCGATGAAGAACTCGCTCATGCGATCTCCCCCCGGAGTGGATGGCGCCAGACCTCGTGTCTGGCGCCAGACTACTTAATCACGACTTCGGCGACTTGCAAGCGACGATTTCGCTGAACCAGACAGACGTGACGCATTTGTTGCTTTACGTGGCGTCGGATTTGCTGTTCCAATAGCCGCGCGACGCGCATGGCCGAAGCTTGCAGGGCCGATGTTCCGCGAAGTCCGAGGCACCAGGATGGCTGCCAGCGCCCCTGGGGTGGCGCGATTTAGGGGAATCGAAATATGTCTACGAATTGCACCGGTTCGCGCCGTGGCGCGCGCATCGCATTACGCTGGTCGACGTTGCTGGCCGTGTTGTTGATGACGACGTTGCACTCCGGGTTGGCCGCGGCAGCGCCTTCCCAGTATTGTCCGACGTTGAACGCCACCGTCGCCCAGGGTGGCTCGGTGCAGATCGACGTCACCACCTGCGACGGCACCGGTGTTGACGACATCGGCGTCGGCTGGAACGGGGTGCAGCCTCCCCACGGCACGTTGGTCGTTCCCAGTCCGAGCGGGGCGCAGGGAACGCAGATCATCACCTACACGCACAATGGCGACAGCGCCACGAGCGACACATTTCCGCTAGAAGACGGCGCTGGCGACACCATTACCGTCAATATCACCATCACGCCCTCGCGCACCGCCAGCATCACGGTTTCCCCGTCCAGCGCCAACGAGGACAGCGGCACGCCCTTCGTCTACACGGTGACGTTGAGTTCGACCAACAGTTCGGCGACCACGGTGAACCTGACCCGCAGCGGCACGGCGACCAGCGGGACCGACTACACCGGCGCGGTCACCAGCGTCGTGGTGCCGGCCAACGCGACGTCCGCCAGTTTCAGCGTCACCCCAGTCGCCGACACCACGGTGGAGCCGGACGAGACGGTGATCTTCCAGGTGGCCAACGGTACCGGTTACTCGATCGGCAACCCCTCCAGCGCCACCGCCACCATCGTCAACGACGACTATCCCTCGGCAAGCATCGCGGTGTCGCCGGCCAGCGTCGCCGAAGATGGCAGCGCCAACCTCGTCTACACCGTCACCCTGAGCCAGGCGTCGCCGTCGGCGCTCTCGATCGGCTTCAGCGTGGGCGGCACCGCGACGTCCGGTACCGACTACGCCGCGGTCAACTCGCCGCTGGTGATTGCGGCCGGGCAGACCAGCGGCACCATCACCGTCGATCCCACCCCCGACACCACGGTGGAACCGGACGAGACCGTGGTGATCAGCCTCAATGCGGGCAGCGGTTACACCGTCGGCTCGCCGTCCAGCGCCACCGGCACCATCCTCAACGACGATCTGCCGACCCTGTCGATCAATAACGTGTCGCAGAACGAAGGCAATTCCGGCACCACCGCGTTCACCTTCACCGTCTCGCTCAGCCAGCCGGCCGGCAGCGGCGGGGTCAGCTTCAACATCGCCACCGCCGACGGTACTGCCACTGCGGGTTCGGACTACATCGCTTCCAGCGTGAACGGGCTGACCATTCCGGCCGGCAGCAGCAGCGCCACCTTCACCGTGCAGGTAATCGGCGATACGCTCAACGAACCCAACGAAACCTTCTACGTCAACGTCACCAATCCAAATGGCGCCACGATCACCGGTGGGCAGGGAGTGGGCACGATCAACAACGACGACGCGCAGCCGTCACTCTCGATCGGCGACGTCAGCGTCACCGAAGGCAACAGCGGCGTCACCACGGCCACATTCCCGGTCAGTCTCAGCGCCGCCAGCGGCCAGACCGTCACGGTCAACTACGCGACCGCCGACGGCAGCGCCAACGCCGGCAGCGACTATGTCGCCAGCTCGGGCCCGCTCACCTTCTTGCCCGGCATCACCACGCAGAACGTGACGGTGACCATCAACGGCGATACCACCGTCGAGCCGGACGAAACCTTCACCGTGAACCTGTCCGGCGCCAGCAACGCCACCATCGCCCGCGCCACCGCGACCGGCACGATCCTCAACGACGATGCTGTGGTGACGATCTCGCCGACCTCGCTGCCGGCGGCCACCGCCGGCACCAGCTACAGCCAGACCCTGAGCGCCAGTGGCGGGACCGCGCCGTATGGCTTCGCGATCACCACCGGTACGTTGCCGGTGGGGATGCTGCTGAGTTCCGCCGGCGTGCTGTCCGGCACGCCCAGCGGCACCGGCAATTTCAATTTCACCGTGTCCGCGACCGACAGCGGCGCGTCGCCCATCAGCGGTAGCCGTTCCTACACGTTGACGGTGGCGTCGCCGACCCTGACGCTGCCGGCGACGACCCTGCCCAACGGCACCGCCAGCCAGGCCTACAGCGCATCGATCAACCAGGCCAGTGGCGGCATCGCGCCGTACACCTACGCGGTCACTGCCGGTGCCTTGCCGGCGGGCGTGACCGTCAACAGCGCGAGCGGCGCGCTCAGCGGCACGCCCACCGTGACCGGCAATTTCAGCTTCACCCTGACCGCGACCGACAGCACCTCCGGAACGCCTGGCCAGGCGGCGCGCAGCTATACGCTGGCGATCGTGGCGCCGACGCTGGCCATCACCCCGTCGACCTTGCCGGCGGCGACGATCGGCGCCAGCTACAGCCAGGCGTTGAGCACCAGCGGCGGCACTGCGCCTTACAGCTATGCGCTCAATACCGGCACCTTGCCGAGCGGGATCAGCCTGAGCGCCGCCGGCGTGCTGTCCGGCACGCCGACCACGGCCGGCAGCTTCGCGTTCACCGTGCACGTCAGCGACGCCAACGCCTTCACCGCGACGCAGGCGTTCACCCTGACGGTGGCCTCGCCCACGCTGACCCTGACGCCATCGACCCTGCCAGCCGGGACGGTGGGCACGGCCTATGGGCAGACGCTCAGCGCCAGCGGCGGCACCGCGCCGTATAGCTATGCCCTGAGCAGCGGCGCCCTGCCGGCAGGACTGAGCCTGAGCGCGGCCGGTGCGCTGTCCGGTACGCCGACGCAGGCAGGCAGCTTCACGTTCACCGCGACGGTCACCGACAGCACCGCCGGTGTGGCCGGCCAGGCCAGCCGCAGCTATACGCTGAGCATCGCCGCGCCGACCCTGACCCCCGGGCAGCCGACCTTGCCGGCCGGCACCGCGGGCACGGCCTACAACCAGACCCTGAGTACCAGCGGCGGCACTGCGCCGTACAGCTACAGCGTGGTCAGCGGCGCGTTGCCGACCGGGTTGAGCCTGACCACGGCGGGTGTGCTGTCCGGCACGCCGAGCGCGGCCGGCAGTTTCGCCTTCAGCATCAGGGTGAGCGACGCCAATGGCTTCTCGGCGACGCAGGCCTACACCCTGGCCATCGCCTCGGCGGTGCCGGCACCGGTGGCGGCGAACGACACCGGCGCCACCCTCGTGGACACCGCGCTGACCCTGGCGGTCACCGGCAACGACACCGGCAGCATTGACAGCATCGCCATCGCCACGGCACCCAGCCACGGTACCGCCACGGTCGATGGCGTGCGCCTGGTGTACACGCCGGCGCCGGGCTACGTGGGCGTGGACAGCGTGCACTACACCGCCGTCGGCGCGGGCGGCAGTTCGGCCCCGGCCGTGGTCACCATCACCGTCAACGCCCGCCCCATCGCGGTGTCGGTGA
Source organism: Xanthomonas sp. NCPPB 3570 (assembly GCF_056725115.1). NCBI lineage: Bacteria > Pseudomonadati > Pseudomonadota > Gammaproteobacteria > Lysobacterales > Lysobacteraceae > Xanthomonas > Xanthomonas sp. NCPPB 3570. Next base: position 129,521 of record NZ_CM161513.1, read on the forward strand.
CGGTGCCGGCGGTGACCGGGCAGGCGCAGACCCTGGACGTCACTCGCGACGCTACAGGCGGGCCGTTCGTGGCCGCTGCCGTGGTTGCGGTGCTGCCGGCCAACGCCGGTACCGCGACGATCACCCGCGCAGCGGCCAAGGCCGCAGGCGTGCCGACCGCGGCCGCGGACGACGGCCCGGGCTTCATGCTGACCTTCGTGCCGAACCCGGCCTTCTCCGGCAACGCCACGGTGCGCTTCACCCTGTCCAACGCGTATGCGACCTCGGTCGCGGCGGACATCGTGTTCGTGATCGCGCCGCGCCCGGATCCGACCCAGGATGCGCAGGTGCGTGGCCTGATCGATGCGCAGGCCGAGTCGACCCGGCGCTTCGCCAAGGCGCAGATCGACAACTTCCAGCGCCGCCTGGAAGCGACCCACCGTGGTGCGCGCGGCTTCGACAACGGCGTGAGCTTCCAGGCCACCTCGCAGTGCCGCCAGCGCGACCGCACGCTGCAGAGCGACCGCAACCTCGACGCGCAAGCGTGCGACCCGGCCAACCGCGACCTGCGCGACGGCGCCGTGGACGGCGGTGCCGACACTGCGTCGGCGGCACCACGCGATGCCACCGCGGCAGGCGACCTCGGCCTGTGGGTGGGCGGTGCGATCCGCTCCGGCAGCCTGGACAAGCAGTCGCAGCGCGCCGGCGTGGATTTCCAGACCGATGGCCTGAGCCTGGGCGCCGATTACCGCGTCTCCTCGGCCTTTGCGCTGGGTGCGGGCGTGGGCTTCGGCCGCGACGACAGCGACGTCGGCCGCGACGGCAGCCACAGCAAGTCCACCGCGTACACGCTGGCGCTGTATGCCAGCTATCACCCGGGCCAGACCCTGTTCTTCGACACCCTGGTCGGCTATCAGCTGCTGTCCTACGACCTGCGCCGCTACGTCACCGACAACGGCGCGCTGGCCGAAGGCGACCGCAGCGGCCACCAGTGGATCGCGTCGCTGTCGGCCGGTGCCGACCTGCAGCGCGGCGATTGGCAGATCACCCCGTATGCACGGGTGGATGCCGCGCGCGCCACGCTCGATGCCTACAGCGAAGCGGCGATGGCGCCGTACGCGCTGCGCTACGAGGACATGGACGTGGCCACCACCACCGGCAACCTCGGCCTGCGCCTGGAATGGCGCCGGCAGATGACCTGGGGCCGGCTGACCCCGCAGTTCCGGCTCGAGTACCAGCACGACTTCCAGGGCCGTGGCGATGCCGCGCTGGGGTATGCCGACATCATCGGCGGCACCCTGTACCGCACCGGGCAGAGCGTGTACGACCGCAACCGGCTGATGCTGGGCGTGGGCGTGGTGTTGAGCACCGACCAGGGCTTGTCCACACGTGTGGAGTATCGCGGCGTGACCGACGGCGACAGCGGCAGCGACCAGACCTGGATGTTCAACGTCGAGAAGAAGTACTGATGCTTGAGCCCCTCTCCCCCCGGGAGAGGGGTTGGGGTGAGGGTACGGCACGAAGCGACGCGCGATGTTTGGGCACACGAAGCTGTGCCCGAAAGCACCACCTGCCCGCATCCGGCACAATGCCCGGCACATGCCTGCCCCGTCCGCGCCCGATTTCCGGCTGTATCCGTCCAACGCGCTGGATACCCTGGCCGCCCTGCTCGCCGAAGAACTGCGCCGGCCGCCGCCGGGGCAGCCCTTGCTGGCGCCGGAGGTGGTGCTGATCCCGCAGGTGGCGATGCGGCGCTGGCTGCAGTCGACCCTGGCCGCGGTGCACGGGGTGGCGGCGAACCTGGAATTCCTCACCCCCGGCGAATTCGTCGCGCGCGCGCTTGAGCGCAATCTCGGTGCCGCGGCCGACGACCTGGACATGGCGACCATGCACTGGCGCCTGTACGCGGCGCTCCAGGGTGACCTGGGCAGCGATGCGGCGCTGGCGCCGCTGGCCGGCTATCTGGCCGACGGCGATGCGCTCAAGCCGTGGAGCCTGGCCGGCGAGCTGAGCAACGTGTTCGAGAAGTACCAGGCCTGGCGCCGCGACTGGCTGCTGCGCTGGGAAAGTGGCGCCGACCCGGACGATCCACAGGCGCGGCTGTGGCGGCGCATCGCCAGCGGCCGCGCCTACCGCGCGCGGCGCATCGGCCAGTACCTGGACCGCTACGCGCGCCCGGATGGGCCGCTGCCGCAGGGCCTGCCGCGGCGCCTGTTCGCCTTCGCCGTGCTCAACATCTCCCCGGACGTGCTGCGCGTGCTGGCCACGCAGGCGCGCGCCGGCACGCTGCACTTCTACCTGCCGACGCCGGCGCAGGGATACTGGGGCGATCTGCAGACGCTGTGGCAGCGCCGCCGCGAGGGTGGGGCGGTGGACCTGTTCGCCGAGCAGGTGCAGGAGAACCCGCTGCTGCAGGCCTGGGGCGCGGCCGGGCGCGATTTCATGGCGCTGATCGGCGACTACGAGGTGGTGCATCCGCTGGCCGAGATCGCGGTCTATGCCGATCCGCTGGAGTCGGGCCGGCGCGCGCTGGCCGATGGCGGCCTCGGCGACAGCCTGCTGCGGCGCATGCAGAGCGATCTGTTCCATCGCCGCGCGCCGGCGCGGCCGGCACCGCTGGCCGCGGTGGACCCGCACGATCCCAGCCTGCAGGTGCACGCCTGCCACACCCGCCTGCGCGAACTGCAGGTACTGCACGACCAACTGCGTGCGCTGCTGGACGACCCGCGCTTCGAGCCGCCGTTGCAGCCGCGCGAGATCGCGGTGCTGTCGCCGGACATCGACCCCTACGTGCCGTACCTGGACGCGGTGTTCGGCGGCCACGCCGGCGACGACGCCTTGCCCTATGCGCTGGCCGACGCCAGCCCGCTGGCCAGCGAGCCGCTGGCCGAGGTGTTCCTGGCGCTGCTCGGCCTGCCGATCGCACGCTTCGGCCTGCACGAGATCCTGGACCTGCTCGCCAGCGCGCCGATCGCCGAGGCCGCGGGCCTCGACGAGGCCGGGCTGGAACGTCTGCGCGCCTGGCTGCACGCCGCCGGCGCGCGCTGGGGCCTGGACGCGGCACACCGGCAGCGCCACCAGGCGCCGGCCGACGACGCCTACACCTGGCGCTTCGCCCTGGACCGGCTGCTGCTCGGCCACGCCAGCGGCGCCGAGGACGACATCGACGGCGTGGCGCCGTGGCCGCAACTGGAAGGCAGCGCGCTGGCCGCGCTGGACACGCTGCTGCGCCTACTGCGCGTGCTCGACCGCCACCAGGCCGCGCTGGCCGAGCCGATGCCGCCGGCGCAGTGGCGCGAAGTGCTGCTGGGCCTGTTTGAGGCGCTGCTGCCGCAGAGCCCGTCGGCGCCGCGCCAGCAGCGCGCGCTGGAGCGGCTGCGTGCGCTGATCGACCAATTCGCCCGTGACGCCGCCCGCGCCGACTACGCCGACGCGGTGCCGGCCGAGGTGGTGCGCGCGCACTTCGCCGCGGTGCTGGGCGAATCGGACACGCGCGCGCCGCTGCTCACCGGCGGCATCAGCTTCGGCCGCATGGTGCCGATGCGGCTGCTGCCGTTCCGGGTGATCTGCCTGCTGGGCATGAACGACGGCGATTTCCCGCGCCGCGATCCCGCCGCCGGTCTCAACCGCCTCACCGCCGAGCTGGGCACCACGCGCCGCCGCCACGGCGACCGTTCGACGCGCGAGGACGATCGCTTCCTGTTCCTGCAGCTGTTCGCCTCGGCGCAGGAGGTGTTCTACCTGAGCTACCTGGGCGCCGACGCGCGCGACGGCAGCGTGCGCGAACCCTCGCCGCTGGTCGGCGAGCTGCTGGCCTGTGCCGCGCAATACCACGCCGACCCGGCCGCGGCTGCGGCACTGGTGGTGCGGCATCCGTTGCAGCCGTTCGCTGCCGCCGCGTTCGGCGCCACCGGTGCCGAGGATGCCGACCCGCGCCGTTTCAGCTACCGCCGGCAGTGGCGGCCGGCAGTGGACAGCCTGGTCGGCCAGCGCCAGCCGCTGGCGCCGTGGATTGACGATCTGCCGGCCGCGGCCGACGACGCGCCGCCGGCGCAGCTGTCCATCGATGACCTGCGGCGGCTGCTGGTCGATCCGGCCGGACAGTTCCTGCGCCAGCGCCTGGGCCTGCGCCTGCCCGATCCGGCGCAGGCCGACAGCGACCTGGAACCGCTGCTGGCGCCCAGCCGCGGGCTCGACCAGTACGGCCTGCAACAGCAGGTGTTCGAGGCGGTGCTGCGCGAGGACACCGAGGCCCTGTACGAACGCCTGCGCGCCCGCGCGCTGCTGCCGTCCGGGCCGCTGGGCCGGCGCCAGCTCGACGAGCGCGTGCGCCAGCTGCGCCCGTACGCCGAGGCGTTCCGGCAGTGGCGTGGCGGCGACGACGCGCCGCTGGCGCCGCGGCTGCAGGTGGACCTCGACGGCACCGCGCTGCATGGCCGCCTGCCGGGCTGGTACGCGCCCGGCGTGGCGCGCGTGCAGGTGGGCGCCTTGAGCGGGCGCAGCGCGATCCGCCACGGGCTGGAATGGCTGCTGCTGCGCGCCGCCGGCGAACGCACGCCCTACGTGCGTTTCTTCGACCACGACGACAGCCTCGGCCCGCATCCAATGGACCGCGAGCCGCTGCCGGCCGCCCAGGCGCAGCAGGCACTGGGCGAGTTGCTGCAGCTGTATCGCCACGGCCGCCAGGCGCCGCTGTCGTTCGCGCCGTACAGCAGTTGGAAGTACTACCAGGCCGCGCGCGCCGGCGATCTCGACAAGGCGATCAAGGACGCCGCCGCGCAATGGCAGGCCAGCTTCGGCTGGAGCGAGGCGGACAGCCCGGAACTGCGCCTGGTCGGCCGCGGCCGCGACCCGTTCGCCGATGCGCAGCGCTTCGCCGACTTCGCCGCCACCAGCCAGCGCGTGTTCGGCCTGCTCGAACAGGGCGACGCCGGCCCTGCACTCGATCCCGAACGGCTGAGCGAGAGCTGGCAGCGCTGGCGCGGCACCCAGGAAGACGCCGAATGAGCGCCGCACCCGACCGCGATCCCTACCTGCAATTGCCGCTGCACGGCGTGCGCCTGATCGAGGCCAGCGCCGGCACCGGCAAGACCTTCACCCTGGCCACGCTGTTCACCCGCCTGGTGGTCGAACGCGGCCTGCGCCTGGGCCAGATCCTCGCCGTCACCTTTACCGAGGCCGCCACCCAGGAACTGCGCCGGCGCATCCGCGAGCGCCTGGCGCTGGCGGCGACGCTGGTGCCGGACGCCGATGGAAGCCTCGTAGGAGCGGCTTCAGCCGCGACCAACCCATCGCAGCCAATCCCGCAACACGACCCGCCCGACGTCGCCCTCACCCGCGCCATCCTCGCCGAGCACCTGGCCACCAACACCGAAACCCCGACCGCCCTGCGCAGGCGCCTGCAGCAGGCCGCCGAGGACATCGACCTCGCCGCCATCTTCACCATCCACGGCTTCTGCGCGCGCGTGCTGCGCGAGCATGCGCTGGAAAGTGGCCAGGCCTTCGCCGCACCGCAATTGCTCACCGACGACCGCGAACTGCTGCGCGACGTCGCCGCCGACCTGTGGCGGCAACGCGCCGCCGATCCGGCGATGGCCGAGGATCTGGTGGCGCTGTGGCCGGGCGGACCGGACGGCATGGCCACCGATCTGCGCGAACTGGTGCGGCATCCGACCTTGCTGCCGCCCGCGCCGGTTTTTTCCGCCGAGGACGGCGCCGTGTTGCAGCAGGCCGCGCAGCGTGCCGGCGTGGCGCTGGCCGAGGCGTTCCGCACCCACGGCACCGCCTGTTTCGAAGCGATCGCCACGGCGATGGACGCCGGCGTACTGAGCAAGGTCAGCTACAAGCCCGACTGGCTGACCGCGCTGTGGCACTGGCTGGACGCTTTCGCCGCGGCGCCGTCGGCGGACGCGCCGCCGCACCCGAAGCTGGTCAAGCTCACCGCCGCCGAACTGGCCGCCGGCACCAACAAGAAGCACGCCGAGCGCACCCCGGCCTCGCCGCTGAGCCGCGCCATCGATGGCTACCTGGCCGCATTGGCGCAACTGGCGCAGTGGCGCACGCAACGCCGCATCCGCCTGCTGCACGCATTGCGCGCCGACGCGGCGGAGCGCCTGGCCTATCTCAAGCGCCAGCGCCGCGTGCAGACCTACGACGACTTGGTCGAGGGCGTGGCGCGCGCGCTGGAAGGCCCGCACGGCGCCGCCCTGGCGCAGCGGCTGCGCGCGCAGTACGCGGTGGCCCTGGTCGACGAGTTCCAGGACACCGACGACCGCCAGTGGACGATCTTCCGCAAGGTGTTCGCCCCGGCGACGGCCGATGCCAACCTGGCGCAGGACGATGCGGCGCTCGCGCCATCGCCGTCGGCGCCGGACGACACGCCGCCATTGCTCGCCCTGATCGGCGACCCCAAGCAGGCCATCTACGGCTTCCGCGGCGGCGACGTGCGTACCTACCTGGCCGCTGCCGCGGACGCCGAACGCGCGCCGCCGCTGGCGCACAACTTCCGCTCGCGCCCGGCGCTGCTGGCGGCGATCGATGCGCTGTACGCGCAGGCCGGCTACGCCGATGCGTTCCTCACCGACGGCATCGCCTTCCACCCGGTGCAGCCGGGCAGCAAGCGCGTCGATGCCGACCTGCAACGCGGCGGCGTGCCTGCCCCGGCGCTGACCGTGTGGCGCGCACCGGAACCACCGCCGCCACCGGCCACCGCCAAGGGGCCGGGCAAGCCCAAGCCGTGGAGCGCCGGCCGCGCCCGCGAGCTGTGCACCGCCGCCTGCGTCGCGGCGATCCGCGGCTGGCTCGCCGATGCGCGCGACGGCAGCGCGAGCTTGCTCGGCCGCCCCGTGCAGGCCGGCGATATCGCGGTGCTGGTGCGCAGCCACGGCGAGGCCACGCGCATCCAGCAGGCGCTGGCCGCCGCCGGCATCCCCGCGGTCGCTGCCGGCCGTCGCAGTCTGTTCGCCACCGACGAGGCGCTGGAACTGCTGGCGCTGTTGCAGGCGCTGCTCGACCCCGGCGACGACGGCCGCCTGCGCGCCGCACTGGCCACCGTGCTGATCGGCGAGGACGCCGCCGCCATCGCCGCACTCGACCACGACGGCGAGCGTCATCGCCGTTGGCAGCAGCAGGCGCTGGACTGGCGCGAACGCTGGCAGCGCGGCGGCCCGCTCGCCCTGATCGGCGACCTCGGTGCCGCGCACGGGCAACGCCTGCTGGCGCTGGTCGACGGCGAGCGCCGCCTCACCAACTACCTGCAGCTGGCCGAACTGCTGCAGGAAGCCGACACCCGCGCGCTCGGCCCGCACGGCCTGGTCGACTGGCTGGCGCGGCGCATCGCCAATGCCGACGACAGCGACGAAGCGCAGCAACTGCGGCTGGAGTCGGATGCGCGCCGCGTGCAGATCGTCACCCTGCACAAGAGCAAGGGCCTGGAGTATCCGCTGGTGTTCCTGCCGTACGCCGGCATCGGCCGCAGCGAGCGCAGCCCCGGTCGCCACTGCGTGGTGCCGGCGCCGCAGGGCGGGCGCCAGTTGCAGTGGAACACCGGCCGCAGCGGCGGCGCGTCGGACCCGGCCTGGGAGACGGCCGAAGCCGCGTGGAAACAGGAACAGCGCGCCGAGGACGCGCGCCTGCTCTACGTCGGCCTGACCCGCGCCGAACACGCGCTGTGGATCGCCACCGGGGCGTTCTTCAAGCACGACGCGACCGCACTGGACCCCATGCTGCGCGACCTCGACGCCTTGCAGGCGGCCGCCGCTCCCGGCGCCATCGCCATCGACAGCACCCCGCCGCCGGCGCAGTTGCCGCGGCTGCCGCCCGAGCCGGCGCCGCCGGTGCCGCCGGCGCGCGTGCCGCAGCGGCGCGTGCTGCCGGAGTGGTGGGTGTACAGCTTCACCCAGCTCGCCAATGCCGACGCCGGCAGCGACCCGATGGCCAGCGCCACCGTGCCCAGCAGCGGCGGCAGCGACGAGCCCGCCGCCAGCGAGCCGGTCAGCGCCGCGGTGGAGGTGGACATGGTCGACCGCCGCTTCGTCGGCAACCGCTTCGGCGTGGCCATGCACGACGTGTTCGAGCGCTGCGACTTCGCCGCCTGGCGTAGCTGGCAGCCAGGCCAGCCGGCGCCGGCCGGGCAGGCCACCGCCATCGTCGAAGCGCTGCAGCGCGGCGGCTATGCCGAGGACGAACTGGAAGACGGCACCGCCATGCTCACCGCCCTGGTCGGCCACACCCTCACCGTGGCGCTGCCGGAGGGCACCTGCCTGGCCGCGGTGCCGGAGGAGCAGCGGCGCAACGAAATGGAATTCCACTTCGCCATGCGCCCGACGCGCGTGGACGCGTTGCTGGCGCTGCTGCACCGCTTCGGCGTGGCCGGCGAGCGCCAGGCGTTCGGCACCCGGCAGCGCCTGGAGGGGCTGATGACCGGCCTGATCGACCTCACCTACCAGCACGACGGCCGCTGGTACGTGCTCGACTACAAGTCCAACCGCCTGCCGGCCTACGACCCCGACGCCCTGGCGCGGGCGATGGCGCACAGCGAATACACCCTGCAGGCGCTGATCTACACCGTGGCCCTGCACCGCTGGCTGCGCTTCCGCCTGGGCGGCGCCTACGACTACGCCCGCGACTTCGGCGGCGTGCGCTACCTGTTCTGCCGCGGCCTCGACGCCGCCCGCGACCCATCGCCAGGCGTGCATGCCTGGCGCTTCGACCCGGACCTGATCGAAGGCGTCGACGCCCTCTTCGCCGGCGCCCCGCCTGAGCCCCTCTCCCCCCGGGAGAGGGGTTGGGGTGAGGGTCCGTCCGCCCACGGAGTCACCCCGTGAGCCAACCCACCTACCTCATGCCCGCCCGCCACCGCACCGTCGCCCCGCGCACGCTCAAGCCCCTCTCCCCCCGGCGACCGCAGGAAGTCCCCGTGGGAGAGAGGGGTTGGGGTGAGGGTCCGTCCGCCCACGGAGCCACCCCGTGAGCCAACCCACCTACCTCATGCCCGCCCGCCACCGCACCGTCGCCCCGCGCACGCTCAAGCCCCTCTCCCCCCGGCGACCGCAGGAAGTCCCCGTGGGAGAGAGGGGTTGGGGTGAGGGTCCGTCCGCCCACGGAGCCACCCCGTGAGCCAACCCACCAACCTCCTCGCCACCCTCTACCGCACCGGCACCCTGCGCACGCTGGACCATGCCTTCGCGCACAGCCTGGCCCGCCTCGACCCGGACACGCCCGACCTGGTCCTGGCCGGCGCCGCCCTGGCCTCGCTGGCGGTGGCCAGCGGCCACGCCGGCCTCGACCCGGCGCGCGCCAGCCTCCTGCTCGACAGCCGCGATGCCGCCCCGCCGGCGCTGCCCACCGCGGACGACTGGACCCGCGCCCTGGCCGCCTCGCGCTGGGTCGCACAACCCGCTGCCGAAGACCCGGCCAGCCCCGACTGCCCACTCGTACTCGAACACGGCCTGCTCTACCTGCGCCGCTACCGCGAGTACGAGCGGCGCCTGGCCCTGGGCCTGCGCCGCCTCGCCGCGCAGCCTTTGCCGCACAGCGACCTCGCCGCCCTCGCACCCCTGTTCGCCCAGCTCTTCCCTCTCCCCCCGGGAGAGGGTGCCCGCAGGGCGGGTGAGGGTACGACCGCTCACGATCCATCCGACCGCCAAGCCCAAGCCGCCGCCCTCGCCCTGCGCCGCGCCCTGCTGCTGGTCACCGGCGGCCCCGGCACCGGCAAGACCACCACCATCGCCCGCCTTTTGCTGCTGCGCATCGCCCAGGCCCGCGCCGCCGGCCTGTCGCCGCCGCGCATCGCCCTGGCCGCTCCGACCGGCCGCGCCGCCGAGCGCATGGCCGAGAGCCTGCGCGCTGCGGTGGCGCGCGCACTCGCCGACGGCGTCGACCCGACCCTGGCCGAGGCCCTGCCGGCCGGCGCCAGCACCCTGCATCGCCTGCTCGGCGTCATCCCCGACCTGCCGCGCTTCCGCCACGACGCCGACAACCCGCTGCCGTTCGACCTGATCGTGATCGACGAAGCCTCCATGGTCGACCTGCCGCTGATGTGCAAGCTGGTCGACGCCGTGGCCGACGGCGCGCAACTGATCCTGCTCGGCGACGCCGACCAGTTGCCCTCGGTGGAGGCCGGCGACGTGCTCGCCGCGATCCTGCAGGCCGCCGGCCCCGGCGACGCGCTCCAGCCCGACGACGCCCAGGCGCTGCAGCCGCTGCTCGGCCACAGCGCGGTCACGCACGACCACGGCGGCCTGGCCGGGCACCGCGTGCACCTGCTGCGCGGCTACCGCCAGGCCCAGGACTTCGCCCTGGCGCCGCTGGCCGACGCGGTGCGCAGCGGTGATGCCGACGGCGCGCTGCGACTGCTGCGCGACGGCCAGCTCGCCGGCGTGTACTTCCACGACGGCGTCGACGACGCGCTCGCTGCTGGCGGCGACGCCCTGCTCGCGCACTGGCGCGCCCTCGGCGACACCGACGATCCGGCGCAGGCCCTGCGCGCCGCCGCGCGCCTGCGCCTGCTCACCGCCGTGCGCGCCGGCCCGCAGGGCGCGCGCGGGCTCAACGCGCGCATCGAGCAATTGCTGGCCGAGACCGCCAGCGGCGCACGCCGCCTCGGCGCCGCCGCGCCCTGGTTCCACGGCCGCCTGCTGCTGATCACCGAGAACAGCTACCGCCACGGCCTGTTCAACGGCGACGTCGGCATTTGCCTGAAGGACGCGCAGGGCACCCTGGTCGCCTGGTTCGACGGCGCCGGCGACGGCCAGGTCCGCGGCTTCCACCCGGCCGCGCTGCCCGCGCACGAGAGCGCCTTCGCCATGACCGTGCACAAGGCCCAGGGCAGCGAGTTCGACGAAGTCTGGCTGCAGTTGCCGGCCCGCGACGCCCGCGTGCTCAGCCGCGAACTGGTCTACACCGGCATCACCCGCGCCCGCCGCGCGCTGCACATCGCCGCCAGCGAAGCGGTGCTGCGCGCCGCGCTGGCCCGGCACGCGGCGCGGATCTCGGGGTTGGCGTGGCGGTTGGGTGGGGCGGAGCGGCCGCCGAGATCGCCTGCAGCCGATATCCTTCCCGCACCCTCCGGCACGCCGATCCAGGGCGCGCTGTTTTGACAAACCGCATCAGGAGCCGGCATGCGTAGCGACGACAAGGAAGCCCCCACCTCGGAATTGATCCTGTATCGCAGTGAGGATGCGCAGACGCGGATCCAGGTGCGGCTGGAAGGCGAGTCGGTGTGGTTGACGCAGGCGCAGATCGCGGAGCTGTATCAGACGACCCCGCAGAACGTCACCCAGCACCTCCGGACGATCTACGAGGAGGGCGAACTGCGTGAAGAGGCAACATGTAAGGATTACTTACAAGTTCGCCAGGAGGGGGCGCGCGAGGTGCGCCGAAACCTCAAGCACTACAACCTCGACGCCATCCTCGCCGTCGGCTACCGGGTCCGCTCCGCGCGCGGCACCCAGTTCCGCCAGTGGGCGACGGCGCGGCTGTCCGAGTACCTGGTCAAGGGCTTCGCGCTGGACGACGAACGACTCAAGCGCGGGCCTGACGATGGCTATTTCGAGGAATTGCTGGGCCGCATCCGCGACATCCGCTCGTCGGAGAAGCTGTTCTGGCGCAAGGTGCTGGACATCTACGCCACCAGCGTGGATTACGACCCGTCGGCCGAGGCCAGCCAGCGTTTCTTCGCCACTGTGCAGAACAAGATGCACTGGGCGGCCCATGGCCACACCGCCGCCGAGTTGCTCATGGAGCGCGCCGACGCCAGCAAGCCGCACAGCGGCATGACCAACTGGGTGGGCGCCGCGCCGCGCGCGTCCGATGCGGTCGTCGCCAAGAGCTACTTGAACGCGGAGGAGCTGGAGGCACTGAACCGCATCGTCACCGCCTACCTGGAGTTCGCCGAGTTGCAGGCCATGAACCGCAGGCCGATGACCATGGCCGCATGGATCGCCAAGCTGGACGACTTCCTGCGCCTGAGCGACCGCGAGGTGTTGACCCATGCCGGCCGCATCGGCCGCGAACAGGCATTGGAATTTTCCAAAGCCGAGTTCGCCCGCTACAGACAGCGCACGTTGGAAGAACCGTCGCAGGTGGAGCGGGATTTCGAAGAGGCAACGCGCAAGCTGAAAGCGCTTGAGAGCGAGAAGCGCCGGTCCACGCGGACCAAGCGGCCCACTGGCGAATAAGCGAAGCGGCGTCCCGGAAACCGCGAACTGCCGGGCCTGAGGCAACCTTCCGATGCGGGCAGGCCAGGCGAGCCCGGGGTCCGGGCTCGACGTCGCGCGATTACTTGGCCGGAACGCGCTGGTACTCGTCGCTGCCGGTGTTGAGGTGCCCATCGGCCTCGTCGATGGCGAAGTTCACCGTCTCGCCGTCGTTGGTCACTTGCAGCACGCCGTCCTTGTAGATGGCGGGGTAGCTCTCGGTCTTGGGCTTGCGGGTGAAGAAGCGCGGGGTGGTGTTGCGCACCATGAACGACTCCCCGTTGCGCTCGATGTCGATCGTGTCGTCCTTCGACTCCACGTTGACCCAGTGGCCAACGAACTTCTCGCCCTCCACCCGGGCGCAGCCGCTCACCAGCATCGCCGCGGCCAGCGCGGCTCCCATCCACTTCGTCATGTCCCCGCCTCCGGTGTTGGAATCGGGGCGAGGATGCGATGGGTTGGATGTATGGGAGGTCAAGAGCGTGGGCAAGGAGGGAGACGCAGAAATCCGGTCGGCGGCTGGAGCACCCGCAGCGATTAGGAGGAGGATGCGGCCTGCGTTGGTACGGCCTTGTCCATCGCCATGCCATGCATTGGGCCTTGTCCGAATGAGCTTCCGTGTGCGCTGGCAGCAACACCATGCAAGTGATAGCCTGTACAGAATCCTGTAATCAATAGTGAAAGGAGCTGTCATGGGCTTTTCCGTCAACGACGTGGTGCCTTTCACCCTGGCGCGCGCCAGTCTTTCCGAACTGGCCGACCAGGCGAAGGCAGGCGCCGAGAAGATCATCACCAAGAACGGCGAGAGCTACGTCGCGCTGATCGACGCCGACCGGCTGGACTATTACCACCGGCTCGAGCGCGAGCGCATCCATCTGCTGTTGCTCGACGATGCGAAGCGCGGCTTGGCTGACATCGCCGCCGGCCGCACGGTCGATGCCGATGCCGCCATCGGCCAACTGCAACAGCGGCGCGCGGCCGCCAAGGCGCCTCATCCCGCAGACCCCGGCAAACGGGCTACCAAGAAGCGGGGTTGACCGTTGCATCGCGTCGAACTGACGGAGAGCTTCCTCGCGTGCCTCGACGCGATCGAAACGTTCCTGCTGGACGCCGATGCCGCCGCGGCCTTCGACGACCTGCTCGCCGAATTGCGGGCGGCCGTGCTCCCGAACCTGCGGCGTTTCCCCCGCATCGGCCGGCCCTACCTGGACACGCCGCCTCAATCGGCCGAGGCGCTGGCGCAACTGGCCGCATTGCCGGCGGGAGCGCCGGATGCGTTGCGCATCTACCTGCACGGTGATTACGTGATGCTGTACACGGTGGCGGAAGAATCCTCCACCGTATATCTGCTCTCCATCCGCCACTACCGCCAGCTTTCGTTCGATTTCGCTGGGCTTTGGGGCCGTGAGTGAGGTACAGATGGTGATCTTCGACCCCGGTTTCCTGATGCGTGTGGTTGGGTAGAGGAGGTGGATGGTATGAAAAGCCGTTTGCGGAAAGTTCTGGGTGGAATGATGATTTCAGCGATCTTGGCTGCGTGCCAGAACTCTGAGGTTGAAAAAGCATTGCCATCAAGGTGTTCGAAAAAAGATAATGGCCATATAATTTGTGTTCCTACGATTCGCGATTTGGCCATGAGTCCAAATGAGTATGACGGAAAAGAAATAATTGTGAGCGGGTTTTTGGTGATAGATAGAGACCAACTCTCCCTTTACTCCAACGACCTGGATTACAAGCATTCGCTATCACAGGATAACGTTATTATACTGCGTGGCTCTGAGGCTAGGCAGGAAAAGGCCTTTGACGATTTTGCTTATAAATACATCCGAGTAAGCGGTACCTTTCATGGATCAAAATATCCTCCGTCCAAACGATATGAAATAGGAGATCTTGAAATTGAAGATGACGCCTATGAACTTCCAGATAGGTCTGACCCAAGTAGCCGTCAGGGTTGGAAAGACGCAAGGATTGATGTAAGAGACATCGCAAGATGAAGTCCGTAATTTTCTGTAATTAGTCGCCCCCGAAGAACCCGGAAAACCGGGGTCGGAAAACCGCGGTCAGAGTGCACTTCTTCTACGGTCAGCTTCAGGCATCGCCCGATGGGTCGGCCCCTTTGGACAAGGCCAGGCTGGTAAAAAGTGCACTATGACCCAGGTTTCGTTGCTGATCGTCGCGTGCGTCCGCGGCTTCCAGCGGCACTATCTGAATCCATTCCACCAGCCCGTGTGGCGCGTGGCGCCGGTATTGCTGCTGGTGTGCTTCGTCGCGCTCACCTCGCGGGTGATCGAGATTCCCCTGGCGGCAGCCATCGGGTACTGGCTGCTGGATGCGGCGCGGCAGATGGTTCGGCAGCGCGGGCGAACCCGGTGAGTGCTGGATTCACAAGGCATATGGACAGTCATCGCTTGCCTTCTATCCGCTGTATATCAAGTCTGAGAGACTTTTGAAGTGCTTCGCTGCCGATCAAACTGTCTAAATCTCTTGCGACGCCAGCCTCGGCTTCTGCAGCTCGCAAACTCGGCAATGCTACCGTTGCCCGCTTTCCCATCGCGCCAAGAATCCGTGCCGCTCTGAACAGCTTTGGGTAGTCGCTCTTCAGCAGTCCCGCGATGTCTAATATCGCGCGCTCATCGATCTTGGTCGACAAATCGGTTTCGTCCATCTCATAAATTACTCCGAAGTAATAGTCCAGCCTATCGATGCACGACCTGTCTAAACTGCCAGTTTTCTCGCAAAAACCCGAAGAATCGGACAATAGGCGCGAGAAATCGGGACGGTCGCCTCTTTCGGAGGCGCCAGCGATCCCCGAAACGAGCAAGGCAAGCAGGGCGATATGGACTTTCGTTGCCTTCATAGCTAGCTCAAGAAAAAGTGTAGTCGGCATGCTAGCGTTTTCATCCCCAGAGCGGGCTGGCCGAGGGAGCCGGGCATGCGGGTCGATCCAATACGCGAGGGTGTCGAACTGTGCCGACGCAGGCCTGTGACGCGCGTGGCGTGGGCATTGTTGTGGCTCGCGCTGGCCGTGGTTTCGGCCGAGTTCGTCCGCCACGTTTACTTGAAGTATGCGGCGCTAGATTCACCTGCATACGCCATGTTCATGACCCGCCGCGGGTGGCTGTGGTGCCATCTCGGTGGCGGGGCGGTCGGCCTGTTGCTGGGGGCGCTGCAGTTCGCGACGCAGCGGTGGCGGCGCTGGCCGCGGCTGCATCGTTGGTTGGGGCGGGCGTATTTCGCGGGGATGGTGGTGGCGATGGTCGGGGCGGTCGGGCTGATCGCGACCTCGCCGGCGCCGCCTGCGATCCGGGTGGCATTCGCGGCGACGGCGCTGGCGTGGCTGGTGACCGGGTCGGTCGGACTGGTGGCGATCTGGCGTGGACAGGTGCTGCGGCATCAGCGCTGGATGGTCCGCGCTTATCTGGCGACGCTGGCGCCGGTGGTGTTCCGTTTGTCGTTGCCGTTTGCGGTCAGCCTGGGCATTACTCCGTCGCCGGGCTTGATCGCGCTGTTGTTGTGGGCGAGCTGGGTGGTGCCGTTGTCGGTGTATGGCGTGGGCCGGGCGATCGCCGATGTGCGGGATCGTCGAAAGCAGGTGCCGATGTTGCCGCGTGGCGCCGGTCTCGGCGCGGGGTGATGGCCGGGCGTGCGTGACGATGCGCGGGCCTGCCTCAGGTGCCGGCATTGCCTCGCCGATCTGCGGTCATGCGGATGTCTGAGTCAGTTGTGGCCACAGCGTCGGCGTCTCCGCCGCGGCGTCGCGACGCACAACGCGCCTTCATCCGCATCGCCAACCTCGCCGCGGGACGCCGGCACGTGCGCCGCTCGCACCGCACACAAAAACGCTGCCACGCCTGCGCCCAGGCGTGGCAGCCAGCGGGACGGACGATCGCAGGCGCCGGGGGAGGAGTGCGCCTGCGTCGTCGCCCGCCGCGACCTCAGCGAAGCGTGTCGAACAGTTGCTGGCGCACGGCGATGGTGCAGGCGTCTTCGGTGAACAGGTGCTCGAGCGCGCTGTTGTCGCTGGGCTTGCCGGTGCCCAGGTCGAGCACGGTCGCCTGGTTGCTGCCGCGCGCCTTGAACGCGGCGATGGCGGTGGTGGCGTTCTTCAGCGGCACGGTGGCGTCGTTGTCCGAGCCGCACAGCAGGGTCGGGGTGCGCGGCGCCCAGTCGAGCAGGTCGTTGCGCTCCAGGTCGCGCAGGAACGGGTCGTTGGCGTTGCTGGCGAAGTCGTTGTAGAAGCCGGGCTGGAAGTACTGGCGGATCTTGTCCACGCCGGGCAGGGTGTCGCCGAGCACCAGGTCGGTCAGGCTCTGGTTGCCGGGGAACAGCTTCTCCACCTGCTTGGCCCACGGATCCTGGAACACCTGCGACGGGTCGAGGTAGATGTTCTTGTAGGTGTGCTGCATGCCGACGATGGCGTAGCTGGCCAGCACGATGCCGAAGGTGTTCTCGCCCACCGCGTTGCGGCCGCTCCAGCTGTCGCGGAAGGTCTGGCTGAGCGCATACGGGCCGGAAATCGGCGCGCTGGCGACCAGGTTGAACTCGTTGGACAGGTGCGCTTCGATCTCGCGCTGGGTGGCCATGGCGGCATGCCCGCCCTGCGAGAAGCCGGTCAGCATCACCTTGCCCGACAGCGGGGTGTTGAGCCGTTGCAGCACCTGGCGCGCGGCACGCATCGCATCGATGGTGGAACTGGCCTCGGACGCGGCGTGCAGGTAGGGGTGGAACGCGTAGGTGGACTGGCCGATGCCGAGGTAGTCGCTGCTCACCACCACGTAGCCCTGGGTGGCGAGGTGGGTGACCATGGTGTCGTCGCCCTTGGCGTCGCGGATCTCCTTGGCCTGCTCGGCGCGGCGTTGCGACTCGGTGCCCTGGCTGTAGCTCACCAGCGGGAACGGACCGGGGCATTGGCTGCCGCCCGGCACCAGCAGCGCCGCCGACGCCGTGGTGGGTTCGCCATCGACGCCGATGGTGGCGTAGGTGAACTCGGCCACGCGCACGTCGCACTTGGCCTGGTCGGGGGATTGGTCGTTGGCCAGCAGCGTGCCGATCGCCTGGCGGGTATAGCTGGTCAGGACATTGCTCTTGAGCAGGGTGCCGCGCGCCGGCGCCGCCGTGGCGGCGATGGGCAGCAACGCGCCCGCGATGCCGATGAGGGAAAGTGCGTGCAGCGCCAGCCGATTCCGCTGTGTGGCCATGGAAACATCCTCGTGTCGAATCCCGGTCGCCCGGGGGGGGTGGGGGAGGGCGCAAACGCTACTATGTCGTTCGCATTATTTTTGCGACACGTCGAGATAATATTTAGCTGCGGTATTGATTCGCATCGCACCTGATGGAATTTCACGACACATCGCGTCGGAAAATGCCGCGATCCATCGATGCTGCGGCGTGCGCTGCGCCACAGTGGCGACGAGGAAAGGATGAAAGATCCGCATGGTTTCGCGCGAATCCAGCCGAATTCCGCTGTTTCGGCCGGCTGCGGGCACGTTGCGGGAATTTGTCTACGCTTCTGAAGCGGACTTTTCAGAAGTTAATAATCTTGATTTTAAGATAATCGGAGGGTGGCGATGGATAATCGCGTCTGATGATCCGAGTATTGTCCGCTGCCAGGAAACGCATGAGCAGCGAAGGACAGAAATAGGACATTGTCGACGTCGTGCGCGTCACGGCGTGTCTTGTCTGTCGCCGTGCACGGTCGCGGTGGAACTCGCGCCGCGGCACAAAAAAGCCGGCGGACCTTGCGGGCCGCCGGCTGCGATCGACGTTGCTGGACCGCACGCGGGCCAGCGGAACGGGGTCAGCGCACCTGGTACAGCACGGTGGCGCCGGGCTTGGGTTCGAACGCGGGCACGGTTTGCTGTTTCAGCGCGGTGCCCTTGGCGTCCCACACCAGGGTTTCGGATGGGTATTCGTCCTTGCGGGTCATTGCGTCGATCTGCTTGACGATCACGCTGGAGCCGGCGGCGACTTCGGGGTTCCAGGCGAACACGCCGAGCCTGCCGTAGAACACGGCCGGGGCGGTGGCGTCCAGGCGCCGATCGGGGCACATCACCAGGCCGCGATCGAGCATCACCCGCAGCGCGCCCACCGGCACGGCCTTTACCGTGGGGGACGTGCGCTCGGTGCTGTGGCCGGGGCAGACGTTGGCCGAGCGGGTCAGCATGTCCTCGACCACCTGCCGATCGGACTGGGCCAGCGCGGGCAGGGCGACGGCGGCGAGGGCGAGCGTTGCGAGGGGAAGTTTCCAAGGCATGTCGAGACTCCTTCAATGGAGGAAAGACGCCGAACCGGGCGGTCCCGAGCAAGGCAGGGACAGGCGGCCGCGGCGGCGCGGGCAGACTCTAGCAACGGCGCCGGCGGCGAATGCAAAGCGGGCGTGAGGGCGCCGGGTGGTGCTGCTTCGGGCGCGGACGCTGTGCAGGCTTTCCCTCGCAGCGCCTAGGTCGCGGTTGACACCGCTCCTGCAGCCGGCGTATCGCGTGGTGTGTGGTTCAAGTGCTGGCGCTGGCGGCAGTGCGGAAGACTGGTCGCTCGTTGTGCGAGGGACTTCAGGGCACCTCTGACAACAACGAAGCGCATTCGTAGGAGCGGCTTCAGCCGCGACGGGCGTTACCGGGAATGCCTGTCGCGGCTGAAGCCGCTCCCACAATCGAGACAAGACATCATGCCGCGCCGCGGCAATAACGCCTTATTAGAGGTGTCCTTGAGTCCCGACGGCAGTGATGTCGGCTATGCCCGAGGCTTCAGGCGTCGCGGCTGAAGCCGCTCCTACGGGGGGGCGGGGCGCTTGTCCGCGATGTCAGTGCTGCCGGGAGTGCTGACAGAGGGTCGTTCCTTGTGGGAGGGACTTCAGTCCCGACTGCACTGAAGTCGGACGCATCGATCCCTCGCTCACAGCAACTCAGCGATACGGCCCAGGCCCGCGCCAGACCAGCTCGCCCTGGTGGTAGACCTGCAGCATGCTGATGACCTGGCGGGCATCGCCGATGTCCTTCAACTCCGGCGAATCCGGCGGCAGGGCGCGGCACTTGCCGGAGCCGCGGGTCAGCGCGATCTCCAGCGGGCAGACCATGCGGTACTGAGTGCCGGGCAGCAGGATGAACATCTCTTTCATGCCCTGCTGCTGCCAGGTGCGCAGCTGGCTCTCGCTGCCCAGGTCGTAATAGACCAGGTAGCCACCCACTTCCAGGCTGGGTTGGGCCGCGTCCATGTCGTGGCGGTTGCCGCGGCTGCCGGGGCCGGCGGCCAGGCCGCTGTTGTCCGGCGCGGTGTCGGTGTCGAGCGCGCCGGGTGGGCGCCCGGTCCAGGTCTGCGGGCGGCGCTCGGTCGGCGGCGGCGGATTGCTGTCGGCGGTCTGCGCCGAGCTCGGCGCCGGGGCGTCCGTGGGTGGGGTGGGAGCCGGCGGTGCCGGGCGCGGCTGCGGCGCCGGGGCGGGCGCGGGCGTGTCCGCCGCTTTCGGCGTGTCGACGCGATCGGGCGGCGGCACCGGGTCGTCGGACTGGGCGACCAGGGTGGATTGCACGGTGGTGGTGGCCCGCGTGCGCTTGGGCGCAGCGGACGCCGGCGGCGGGCTGGGCTTGGGCGGCAGCGGTGTCACCGGCTTGTCGCTGTCGCCCAGGAAGTCCACGCGGATCCGGCTGCCGCCGGCCGCGCCCTGCGGCGTGGACATGGTGGGCTTGGCCGCGTACAGCAGGGCGAGCGCCATCAGCACGTGCAGCAGCGCGCTGAGCAGCCAGGCGATCCAGCGCTGCCAGCGTTCGCTGCGGGTCTCCGCAGCGACGGGCGCGCGGTGCGACGCGCGGCTCATGCCGTCGCGGCGGCGTCGGGGAGGCCAGCCTTCATGCGGTTCCGGGGAGGGGGCGAACGTGGGAGGCCGCCATCGTACCGCCTGCGCCGACCCCGGCCATGACAACCGATGCGATGGCCGGCATCGCCCGACACCTGGCGTTCACGCGCTGGGGGGCGGCCAGCCCGCGTCGCCCGCCTGGGCGCACCGCGCGGCCGCCCGCGCGTGGTCAGACGTAGGCGCCGACCTTGAACACTTCCACCGCCTGGGTGAGTTGCGCGGACTGCTCTTCCAGCGAGCGCGCCGCGGTGCTGGCTTCTTCCACCAGCGCCACGTTCTGCTGGGTGGTCTCGTCCATGCGCGCGATGGTCTGGTTGACCTGGGCGATGCCGTTGGCCTGCTCGTGCGAGGCGGCGGAGATCTGGCCCATCAGGTCGGTGACGTGCTGCACGCTGGCCACCACCTGGTCCATGGTGGCGCCGGCCTGGTGCACCAGCGTGGCGCCGTGGGCCACGCGCTGCACCGAGTCGTCGATCAGGGTCTTGATCTCCTTGGCCGCGCCGGCCGAACGGTGCGCGAGCGTGCCGACCTCCGCGGCCACCACCGCGAAGCCCTTGCCCTGCTCGCCAGCGCGGGCGGCTTCCACCGCGGCGTTGAGGGCGAGGATGTTGGTCTGGAAGGCGATGCCGTCGATCACCGCGATGATGTCGGCGATGCGCCGGGAGGCGGCCTGGATGCCGTCCATGGTCGCCACCACCTGGCCGACCACGTCGCGCCCTTCGCTGGCCACGCCAGCCGCGCCCAGCGCCAGCTGGTTGGCGCGCTGGGCATGCTCGGCGTTCTGCTTCACGGTGGAGGTCAACTCCTCCATCGAAGCGGCGGTCTCTTCCAGGCTGGCCGCCTGCTGCTCGCTGCGCTTGGCCAGCTCCTGGTTGCCGCTGGCGATGTCCTCGGCGGCGAAGCCGATGCTGTTGGTGGTGCGCTGGATGTGCGCGACGATGTCGGTGAGGCGGTGCACGGTGCTGTTGGCATCGTCGCGCATGGCGGCGAACACGCCATGGAAGTTGCCGCGCATGCGCACGGTGAGGTCGCCGTCGGCGATGCAGCGCAGCAGCTCAGAGAACTTGGCCAAGTTGGCGTCGGCGGTGGCCATCATGGTGTCGAGGTTCTCGACCATGGTGCGGAAGGCGTGCTCGAACCGCTCCGGCTGGCCGCGGTGGGCGAAGTTGCCGGCGCAGGCGGCTTCGGCCAGGGTCTGGATCTGCACGTTGATCGCGTGCAGGTTCTGCTTGACCTGGTGCATCGCCGCGGTGATCGCGGCCTTCTCGCCGGGGTACTGGGCGATGTCCTGGCTGAGGTCGCCGATGGCGTAGCGGCCCATCACCTCGGTCATGCGCAACTGGGTCTGCACGTGCGCGTCGACCAGCGCATTGGTGTCGGCGACCATGCGCCCGTATTCGCCGGGGAAGCGCTGCGCGTCCATGCGGTAGCTGATGGCGCCGGCGTCGTGGCGCGCGGCCATCTCGCGCTGCGCGGAAATCACCTCGTGCAGGCGCCGCTGCATCTGCTGCATGGCGCGCAGCAACTGCCCGGCTTCGTCGTGGGTGGTGGCGGTGTCCGGGCTGCTCAGGTCGCCGGCGCCGATGCGCTCGGCCAGGCCCAGCGCCTGCCGCAGCGGGCGGACCACGCGGCGGGTGAGCAGCAGGGCGATCAGCGTGCCCAGCAGCAGCGCCAGCACGGTGCAGCCGACCATCAGCAGGGCGAAGCCGCGCGCGGTGGCCATCGCCTCCTTGGCGGCCTGGCGGTTCTTGGCTTCCTGCAGGTCGATGAAGGCGTTGATGCTGGCCAGCCAGTCGACGAACGCCGGGCGCGCCTGCTGCAGCAGCAGCGCCTGCGCCTGCACGGTGTCGCCGGCATCGCGCAGCTGCCGCACCTGCGCGATCAGCGGCATGGTGCGCGCCTCGATGCCCTGAATGCGCTGCAGGATCGCTTTTTCCTGGGCGTCGGTGGAGGCGGCGAGCAGGGCGTCGAGCGGCTGTGCGGCGCGCGCGTAGTCGCCGGCCAGCTTGTCGATGGTCTGCTCGGTCGCCTGGCGGCTGGCCGCATCGTCCAGCAGCACCACGTCGCGCAGGGCGATGGCGCGGTCGTGCACGCTGCCGCGGAAGTTGATCGCGTAGCGCTGCTTGACGCTGTTGACTTCGTTGATCGCGGTGAGCCGCCGGTCGATGCTGTGCACGCGTTGGATGCCGACCACGGTGAGCAGGACCATCAGCACGATGATCGTGAGGAAGCCGAGCGCGAGGCGCTGGCCGATGCGCAGATGCGAAAGGACGTGCATGGGATCGGGGGAGTGGGGGAAGGAAGAGGGATCGACGGTGGGTGACGGCGGACGGGCAGGCAGGTTGCCTGCGCCCGTGTGACGCGCGCATCGCGCTGGTCCCGGGGCCGGCGCATGAATAGCGGCGATGCCGGGTCGAACTGAAGGGAGGGTGCCTGGGTGTCCGCGGCGCGGTGCGGAGAACGTGACGCTGTGCCTGTCTGCGGCGCCGATGGCGGCGGCCCGCGTCGGGCAGCGCGCTGCGTTCGCTGCCCGGCAGGACCGGGGTCGCGCCGCGCCACCGCCGCGCGCAGGTGCAGCATGGCCAGGCCCATGCCCGGTGCTATGGTCCGCGCATGACCGGCACTCCCGACCCGATCCGCTTCCAGGCGACCTTGCTGCGTCCGGCCGCACCGCCCGACGCGACCTGGTATTTCCTGCGGTTGCCCGCGGCGGCCAGCGCGGCCCTGCCGACGCGCGGCCTGGCCAGCGTGGAGGGCCTGTTCGCCGGGCATCCGTTCCAGGCCACGTTGCAGCCGGATGGGCACGGTGGTCACTGGTTGCGGGTGGAGGCGCCATTGCGCGCGGCCGTGGCAGCCGAGGTCGGCACCACGGTGGCCCTGGAGATCGCGCCGGTGGCGGTGGAGCCGGAACCGGCGGTGCCCGACGATCTGGCGCTCGCGCTGGCCGCGCATCCGTCCGCGCGCGCGGCATGGGACACGCTGACCACGGTGGCGCGCCGCGACTGGATCTTCTGGATCGGCGCGGGCAAGCAGGCGCAGACGCGGGTCAAGCGCATCGCCAGCACCTGCGACATGCTCGTTGCGGGCAAGCGGCGGGTCTGCTGCTTCGATCGCTCGGGCATGTACAGCAAGGCCTTCGCCGCGCCGCAGGCGCAATGAGGGCATGGCGCGCACGCCTGGCGTGGCCGCCGTCGCGACAGGATCCTCGCACGCGCCTGTCTACACTTCCGCACGTCCATCCATGAGGCCCACCGCATGAGTGCACCCACTTCTTCGTCCGCCGCCGCCGCACCGGGCAGCCTGCGCCGCTCGGTGTCCAACACGCTCAAGGGCTCGGCCGGCAACCTGGTGGAGTGGTACGACGTCTACGTCTACTCGGTGTTCGCCACCTACTTCGAGTCGCAGTTCTTCTCCAAGGAGGACAAGAACGCCACGCTGTACGTGTGGGCGATCTTCGCGGTGACCTTTCTGATGCGCCCGATCGGCGCGTGGTACTTCGGCCGCTTCGCCGACCGTTACGGCCGGCGCCTGGCGCTGACGGTGTCGGTGTCGGTGATGGCCGCCTGTTCGTTCCTGATCGCGGTGACGCCCACCGTGGCCAGCATCGGCGGCGCCGCGGCGGTGGTGCTGCTGCTGGCGCGCCTGCTGCAGGGCTTCGCCACCGGCGGCGAGTACGGCACCAGCGCCACCTACATGTCCGAGGCGGCGATCCCGGGGCGGCGTGGTTTCCTGTCCTCCTTCCACTACGTCACCCTGGTCGGCGGCCATGTGCTGGCGCAGGCGGTGCTGTTCGGGATGCTGCACTTCTTCGACAAGGGCCAGATTTCCGAATGGGGCTGGCGCGTGGCCTTCGGCCTGGGCGGCATCGGTGCGCTGGTGGTGTTCTGGCTGCGGCGCACGATGGACGAGTCGCTGACCTCCGAGTCCATCGCCGCGGCCAAGCAGGGCAAGGACAGGTCCTCCGGCTCGCTGCGCGAGCTGTTCGTGCACCAGTGGCGCCCGCTGCTGCTGTGCTTCCTGATCACCGCCGGCGGCACCGTGGCGTTCTACACCTACTCGGTGACCGGGCCGAAGATGATCCAGACCGCCTTCGCTGGCGACGACGTGATGGCCGGCACCATCATCAACCTGGCCGCGCTGATCGTGCTGATGCTGATGCAGCCGGTGGGCGGCTGGCTGTCGGACCTGATCGGGCGCAAGACCCTGCTGGTGTTCTTCGGCATCGGCGGCGTGCTCTACACCTGGTTCCTGGTGCTGGAGCTGCCGAAGCAGAGCGACTGGCTGAGCGCGTTCGCCATCCTCACCGCCGGCTTCGTCATCCTCACCGGCTACACCTCGATCAACGCGGTGGTGAAGGCCGAACTGTTCCCCACCCACATCCGCGCGCTGGGCGTGGGCCTGGGCTATGCGCTGGCCAATTCGGCCTTCGGCGGCACCGCGCCGCTGCTGTACCAGGCCTCGCTGAAGACCGGCCACGTCACCACCTTCGTCTGGTACGCCACGGCGGTGATCGCGGTGTCGCTGCTGGTGTACGTATTCTTCCTGACCAACAAGGGCAGCAACTGGCTGGACCACGAAGGCGAGATGCACGCGCGTCGGCGCTGACCGGCGCGGGGGTGGCCCGGGCGGTGCAGGCGCCACCCGGGCGTGGCGCGGCCGCACGCTGAACGGTGAACCCCGCGTCGGCCGGGCCGCCCCGCGCGCGGGCGCCGCGCATGCGGCGGCTGCGAGGCGACTCGGGTACCATGCAGCCCCCTCACGGGCGTTCCCCCCATGGCCGATCCAGACAACAACTCCACTTCCCCGGTGACCCAGGCGCAGGCCGAAGACGCGGTGCGCACCCTGCTGCGCTGGGCCGGCGAGGACCCCAGCCGCGAGGGCCTGCTGGATACCCCGCGACGCGTGGCCGAGGCCTATGGCGACTGGTTCAGCGGCTACCGCGCCGACCCGCGCGAGTACCTGCTGCGCACCTTCGAGGAGGTGGCCGGCTACGACGAGCTGATCGTGCTGCGCGACATCGAGTACGAAAGCCACTGCGAACACCACATGGCGCCGATCATCGGCAAGGTCCACGTCGGCTACCTGCCGCGCGGCAAGGTGGTGGGCATCAGCAAGCTGGCGCGGGTGGTCGAGGCCTATGCGCGGCGCTTCCAGGTGCAGGAGAAGATGACCGCGCAGATCGCCCAGTGCATCCAGGACGTGCTGCAGCCGCTGGGCGTGGGCGTGGTGGTGGAAGGCGCGCACGAGTGCATGACCACCCGCGGCATCCACAAGCGCGGCGTCAGCATGGTGACTTCGAAGATGCTGGGCACCTTCCGCGAGGACGCGCGCACCCGCGCCGAATTCCTGCGCTTCATCGAGCGGGCGCGCTGAGTCTTGCCGATACGATGGCGGTCGGTTCCTGCATGAAGCCGCATGTCCGGATCGCCGGCTATCGCCAGTTGCGCGAACAGCCGTTGTGGAAGCTGCTCGCCGCCGACCATGCCCCTGAGCTGATCGGCCTGCTGCAGACCCTGCTCGGCGACGCCCAGCGGCGGCTGCCGGCGGATGTGCTGCACGAACGCCTGCAGCGCCAGCTCGATGCGCTGAAGGACGACGAGCTGTCGCGCGAACTGCCGCGCACCGCCCAGGCCTACGTGGCGCACTGGTTGGCGCAGGGCTGGCTGGAGCGGCGCCTGCCCGAAGGCGACGCGCAGGAAGAATACGAACTGTCGCGGCAGGCGGCGCAGGCCATCCGCTTCATCGCCGGCGTGCGCGACAGCGCCAGCGTGGCCACCGAAAGCCGGCTGTCGCTGGTGATCCAGCAGCTGGTGCAACTGGCCGGGCAGACCGAGACCGATCCGGACGCACGCCTGGCCGCGCTGCGCGCCGAGCGCGAGCGCCTGGACGCGGAGATCGAGCGCGTGGCCGCCGGCAAGCTGGCTGCGCTGGACGGCAAGCGCGCGCTGGAACGCACCCGCGACATCATCCGCCTGTCCGACGACCTGACCGAGGATTTCCGCCGCGTCCGCGACGATTTCGAGCGGCTCAACCGCGAGTTCCGCGAGCGCATCATCGATGACGAGGGCGCGCGCGGCGACGTGCTGGAGAAGCTGTTCGCCGGCATCGACGTGATCGGCGAGAGCGAGGCCGGGCGCAGTTTCCAGGCATTTTGGAGCCTGCTCAACGATGCCGAGCAGAGCGTGCAGCTGGATGCGGCGCTGGAAGCGCTGCTGGCGCGCGGCTTTGCCCGCCGCCTGGACCGCCACGAGCGCGCCTTCCTGCGCGGGCTCACCGGCACCCTGCTCGAACGCGGCGGCCAGGTACACGAGGTGATGCAGCATTTCGCGCGCAGCCTGCGCGGCTTCGTGCAGAGCCGCGGCTACCTGGAGCAGCGCCGGCTCAACCAGTTGCTGAAGCAGGCGCAAGGCGAGGCGCTGCAGTTGCGCGACCACCTGCATGCCACCGCCGCCACCGGCTACGTGCTGCCGCTGAGCAGCGCGCGGCTGCGCTCGCTGTCGCAGTGGCGCCTGCACGATCCGCGCAGCCAGCAGGTGGACGGGCGGGTGCAGGCGGCCGAGGCGGCGACGATCTCGCTGGACAGCGTCGGCGATCTGGTGGCGCAATCGGAGATCGACCTGCGCGGCCTGCGCAACGACCTGCACGACCTGCTCGGCCGGCAGCCGCAACTGAGCATCGGCGAGGCGCTGCGGCAGCGCCCGGCGGCGCAGGGCCTGGGCAGCGTGATCGGCTACCTGGCGCTGGGCACCCGCCACGGCGTAGTCGTCGACGGCGAATGGGAAGCGGTGCAATGGGAAGGCGGCGACGGCCAGGTCCGGCGCGCACGCATCCCGCTGGTGTGGTTCACCAAGGAAAAACGCAATGAGCTGGTCTGACGAATTCCACGGCCACGACGCCGATGCCGGCGATGTCGCCGCGGCCGCCGCCACGTCCGCTGCGGCCGATGGCGGCACCGCGCTGTTCGCCGGCGACAGCGGCAGCCTGCCGCTGGAGGCGCGGCGCGCGTTGTGCCAGTTGCTCTCAGGCCCCAGCGTCGACGCCTACCGCCACGGCCCGCTGTGGCCGGCGCTGCTGCGCCACGAGGCGGCGATCCGCCGCGTGCTGAGCGAACTGTTCCTGGAACTGGTGCTGGACCGCGACGGCGGCGTGGCGTTCGCGCGCCAGGCCGACACCGGCGAACTGGAGACCCCGGCGCTGCTGCGCACCGCGCCGCTGACCTTCATCGAGTCGGTGCTGCTGCTGTTCCTGCGCCAGCAACTGGCCGAGGCCGATACCCGCGGCGAGCGCGCGGTGGTCGACGAGGCGCAGTTGCTGGAAGTGCTGTCGGTGTACGAGAAGAACGTCTCCACTGACCGCGCCGGTTTCGCGCGGCGGGTGCTGGCGGCGATCGCCAAGATGCGCGACAACCACCTGCTGTCCAAGCTGCGCGGCAGCGAGGACCGCTACGAAGTCTCGCCGGCGCTGAAGCTGCTGTTCTCGGCGGAGGACGTGCAGGCGCTGGCGACGGCCTACCGCGGCCTGCGCGAGGGCGCGGCCGAGGCGGCGCCATGACTGGCCTGCGCCCGCGCGCCGCCCGCGTCTAGCGCCGGCCAGGCCCTGAGCGCTGGCCGCCGTGGCGGCCGTCCCCGTTTTCCGATGAGTTCCCGATGACGTCCCTGTCCGAATCGTCCACCGTCCCCGTCGCCCCGTCCCTGTTCGCCGAGACCCTGGCCGAGCAACGCGCGCAGCAATACCGCATGCGCCGCCTGCAGGTGCACAACTGGGGCACCTTCAACGGCCTGACCGACGTGCCGATCGCCGAGAAGGGCTTCCTGTTCGTCGGCCGCTCCGGTTCGGGCAAGTCGACCCTGCTCGACGCGATGTCGGCGCTGCTGACGCCGCCGAGCATCGTCGACTTCAACGCCGCCGCGCGCGAGGCCGAGCGCAGCGGCCGCGACCGCAGCCTGGTGTCCTACGTGCGCGGCGCCTGGGCCGACCAGCAGGACAGCGCCTCCGGCGAGATCGCCACCCAGTACCTGCGCAAGGGCGCGACCTGGTCGGCGCTGGCGCTGGAGTACCGCAATGCCCACGGCCAGGCGGTCAGCCTGGTGCGGCTGTTCTGGATCGCCGGCAGCGGCACCGCCGCGGCCGACGTGCGCAAGCACTACATGGTGGTGCCGCGCGGCTTCGACGTGGCCGCCGAGCTGGACGGCTTCGACCTGGACCTGCGCCGGCTCAAGCTGCGCCTGGGCGAGGACGTGCACCACTTCGACAGCTTCGCCGGCTACGCCGAGCGCTTCCGCCACCTGCTCGGCATCGGCAACGAGATGGCGCTGCGGCTGCTGCACAAGACCCAGTCGGCGAAGAACCTGGGCGACCTCAACGCCTTCCTGCGCAGCTTCATGCTCGACGAGCCGCGCACCTTCGAGGCGGCCGACCGCCTGGTCGAGGACTTCGCCGAACTCGACGGCGCGCACCACGCGGTGGTGACCGCGCGGCGCCAGGTGGAAACCCTGACCCCGGCGCGCGACTACCACGCCGAACTGCTGGCGTTGCGCCACAGCGTCGGCGAGTTGCGCGAACTGCAGCTGGGCATCGACGGCTACCGCGAGCAGCGCCGCCTGGGCCTGCTGGACGCGCGCCTGCAGGAACTGGACACCCAGGACCGCGGCCTGGCCGGCGAGGAAGGGCAGCGCCGCGAAGCGCTGGATAACCACGAGCAGACCCTGGCCGAGCTGGAAACCCAGCAGCGCGCGCAGGGCGGCGAACAGGTCGAGGCGCTGGAGCGCGAACGCGGCCGCGTCGAGCGCGAGCGCGACGAGCGCATGCGCCGCCGCAGTCAGGTCGAACAGGCCTGCCGCCAACTCGGCATGGGCCTGGCCGGCAGCGCCACCGGCTTTGCCGAGCAGGTGGCGCAAGCGCGCGCGCTGCGCGACGGCGTCGCCGGCGAGGCCAGCAGCCTGGACGAAGCGATCGCCGAGCGCATGGCCGAGCGCCGCGAGGACGAGCGCCGCTTCGCGGTCATCCGCGCCGAGATCGAGGCGCTGCTGAAGGCGCCCTCGAGCATTCCTGCGCCGATGCAGGCGCTGCGCGCGCGGCTGTGCGCCGAGACCGGTCTGTCCGAAGCCGCCCTGCCGTTCGTCGGCGAGCTGGTGCAGGTGGACGCCGAGCAGGCTGCCTGGCGCGGCGCGATCGAGCGCGTGCTGCACGGTTTCGCGCAGTCGCTGCTGGTCGACGAACGCCACTACGCCAGCGTCGCCGACTGGGTCAACAAGACCCAGCTCGGCACCCGCCTGGTGTACTTCCGCGTGCGCCACAACGCGCCGCTGCAACAGCGCGAGCCCGATGCCAAGTCGCTGCTGCGCAAGCTGGAGCTGCGCGACCACGCCTATGCCCCGTGGCTGCGCCAGGAACTGGCGCGGCGCTTCGACTACACCTGCGTGGACACCGTGGCGCAGTTGCGCGACGCCGAGCGTGCGATCACCCGCGAGGGCCAGGTCAAGCATCCGGGCGACCGCTACGAGAAGGACGACCGCCACGCGGTCGGCGACCGCAAGCGCTGGCTGCTCGGCTACGACAACCGCGACAAGCTCAAGGTCTACGAGCGCGAGGGCCAGACCCTGGCGCAGCGCATCGCCGCCTGCGACGCCGACGTCGCCGCCCTGCGCAAGCAGCGCGAACAGGACCAGGGCCGGCAACTGGCCGCGCATACCCTGGCCGAGCGCGAGTGGGACGAGATCGACGTGGCGCCCAAGCTGCAGCGCCTGAGCGACATCGCCGAGCAACTGCTGCAGTTGCGCGAAGGCGACACCGCGCTGCGTGCGCTGGGCGAGCAGATCGCCACCGTCCGCGCGCGCCGCGACCAGGCGCGCCGCACCTACGAGGACGTGCGCCTGGAGCGCGCGCAGGTGAGCCGCGAGCGCGCGCGTCTGGAAGCGCAGCGCGAGACCTGCGCCGCACGCGTGGCCACCGCGGTGATCGGCCCGGCGCAGGTGGCGGGGCTTGACGCGCGGCTGGCGGCGCTGCCGCCGCTGAGCCTGGACAACCTGGAGGCGCATCTGCGCAGCGTCGAGCGCGGGCTCGGCGAACAGCTGGCGCAGAGCCAGGCGCAGGATGCGCGGCTGAGTCAGCAGGTGCTGGACTGCTTCCGCCGCTACTGCCAGCAGTGGCCGGAGGACAGCGGCGACTTCACCGTCAGCCTGGCCAGCGCCGACGACTTCCTGGCGCGCCTGCAGCGCCTGGAGAGCGACGGCCTGCCGCGCCACGAAGGCCGCTTCTTCGATCTGCTGCAGACCCAGAGCAAGAACAATCTGCTGGCCCTGCAGCGCTACACCGCCGAAGCGCACAAGGCGATCAAGCAGCGCATGGACGAAGTCAACGCCAGCCTGGAGCAGGTGCCGTTCAACCGCGGCACCCTGCTGACCATCGAAGTCAGCGACCGGCGCCTGCTCGAGGTGCAGGAGTTCCAGCAGCAGTTGCGCGCCGTGCTCGGCCATCAGCAGACCGAGGACCGCGCCCTTGCCGAGGCGCAGTTCGCCATGCTGCGCGGGCTGGTGCAGCGGCTCGGCGCGCAGGAGCCGGAACTGCGGCGCTGGCGCGAGCAGGTGCTGGACGTGCGCCAGCACGTGGAGTTCGTCGGCGTGGAACTGGACGCGGACAGCCGCGCGCAGGTGGAGATCTACCGCAGCGGCGCCGGCAAGTCCGGTGGCCAGCGCCAGAAGCTGGCCACCACCTGTCTGGCCGCGGCGCTGCGCTACCAGCTCGGCGGCGAGGACGGCGAACTGCCGCGCTACGCCGCGGTGGTGCTGGACGAGGCGTTCGACAAGGCCGACAACGAGTTCACCGCGCTGGCGATGAACATCTTCGAGAACTTCGGTTTTCAGATGGTGGTGGCCACGCCGCTGAAATCGGTGATGACGCTGGAGCCGTTCATCGGCGGCGCCTGCTTCGTCGAGATCAGCGGCCGCCACAACTCCGGCGTGCTGCTGATCGAATACGACGAGCAGGCGCACCGGTTGAAGCTGCCCGAGCGCAGCCGCAACGAGGCGACGACGCCTGCGGTGGAGTCGGCCACCGTGGTGGACCCGGCCGGCGCCGAGCTGCCGCTGCCGCCGACCGCTGCCGCAGCGGACGCAACCGCGGAGGCCACCGCAGACGCCGTTGCCACGCCGGCGCGCGCATCCGGCAAGGCGGACGATGGCCGCGGCAACGGCGGCAAACCACCGACCGCGCGCAAGACCTCGCCAGCGACGCCCGGCAAACCTGCCAGCACGGCTGCCACGACGCCTGCTGCCAAGGCCGCGTCGGCGAAGGCGCCACGCAAGTCCGCCGCAGCGGCGGCACGTCCGTCCACGGCAACTCAGCCCGCCACGCGGTCGGCGTCAGCGAAGACCGCGAAAGCTGCCGCAGCCAGCAAGCCTGCGAAGCCGGCCAAGGCTGCCAAGCCTGCGGCGCGCAAGACGCCTCCCGCGACCGCCAAGCGCCGCGACGGCTGAGCCGGTGCTGGCCCGCGTGTGCCCACGGGCACGCGCGCAGCCGCCGCGTTGGGAGGACAGGCACGCGGCAACCGCGCTGCACTCAGTGCAGCAGATCCCATCCCATCTTGCCGATCAGCACCACCACCAGCACCAGGAACAACCGCCGGATCAGCGGCGTGCCGCCGCGCAGCGCCAGCCGCGTGCCGGTCACCGCACCGGCCACGTTGGCCACGGCCATCGGCACCGCCGCGGCCAGCAGGATCTTGCCGCTGGGCACGAAGAAGCACAGCGCCGCCAGGTTGGTGGCCAGGTTCACCACCTTCGACGCGGCCGAGGCGCGCAGGAAATCCAGGCCGAAGAAGCGGATGAACAGGAAGATCAGGAAGCTGCCGGTGCCCGGGCCGAAGAAGCCGTCGTAGAACCCGATCGCCGCGCCGATCGCCAGCGCGATGGCCAGTTCGCGGCGCCCGATGTGGCGCGGCCGGTGCAGCGCACCGAAGTCCTTCTTGACCAGCGTGTAGCCCAGCATCGCGATCAGCAGCAACAGGATCAGCGGGCGCACCGCCTGTTTCGGCAGCAGGCTCACCGCGGTGGCGCCGAGGAAGGCGAACACGAACGCCGTCGCAGTCGCGTACAGCACCGGCCGCCACGGCAGGCGCACATGGCGCGCGTAGCGCCAGGCGGCGGTGCCGGTGCCGGCCATGGCGCTGAACTTGTTGGTGCCCAGCACCACCGCCGGCGCCTGTTGCGGCAGGGTCGCGAACAGCCCGGGCAACTGGATCAGGCCGCCGCCGCCCACCGCCGCGTCCACCAGCCCGGCGACGAAGGCGATGCACAGCAGCCAGGGCAATTCAGTGGGGATCGACTCGAGCACGCCGGCGCTCCGCGCAAGGGGCCGCAAGCATAGCCGCCACCGTCCGCAACGCGTGCGCGGCGTGCGCGATGCCGCGCCAGCCGTCACAATCGGCACATGCCACCGTCCGCCCCGCGCCTTGCCGATCCCTGCCCCTGCGGCCGTCCGCGCGACTACGCGCAGTGCTGCGGGCCGTACCATGCCGGTACCGCGGCGCCGGATGCCGAATCCTTGATGCGCTCGCGCTACAGCGCCTACGTGCGCCAGGACGCCGACTACCTGCGTGCGAGCTGGCATCCGTCCACCTGCCCGCCGCAGGTGGAAATCGACCCGCGCACGGTCTGGCTCGGCCTCACCGTGCAGCGCGTGCTGCAGACCGGTGCCGACAGCGCCGAGGTCGCCTTCCTGGCACGCTATCGCATCGGCGGCGGCAGTGCCGTGCGCATGACCGAGCACAGCCGCTTCGTGCGCAAGGACGGGCGCTGGTACTACCTCGACGCGCTGGACTGAACCGGCACGCGTCGCGTTGGCGGTGCGGACGACCGCGCTCCGCCCGTTCGTTCGCAGGGCTGTCGTCGGTCCTCTTGCGCTTGGAACGAGCGCTGTGGATAGCGAACGCCATGCCTGCCGAGGCTCCGCGTCGCGCGATCTGCCAACCAAGCCACACGCAGAATGCAGTGCCGGTCGCGCGCCGTCTTCCGCCCACACCGCGTGAGCGGAGTGCACACGCGGCGGTTGTTTATGATGTCGGCCCTGCCGTCGGCGAGGATGTTGCGATGATGCGTTTGGCCTGGATCCTGCTGCTGGCGGCCCCGTGCGCGCTGGCGCAGACCCCACCCGCGGCGGCGCCGTCCACGCCCGATCCGGCCTTCGCCAGCTGCGTGGCCGGCCTGCGCACGGCCGCGGCGAAGGCGGGCGTCGCCGAGGCGTCGTTCGATCGCTTCACCGCCGGCCTGCAGCCTGATCCGAGCGTGCTGCCGCTGCTCGATGCCCAGCCCGAATTCACCACGCCGATCTGGGACTATCTGGCCGGGCTGGTCGACAGCCAGCGCATCGACGACGGCCGCGCCATGCTCGCCGCGCACCGCGACCTGCTTGCGCAGGTCGCCCAACAGTACGGCGTGGACCCGGAGACGGTGGTCGCGGTGTGGGGCGTGGAGAGCGACTACGGTCGTATCTCCGGCAAGCGCCCGCTGCTGGTGTCGCTGCTGACCCTGTCCTGCGAAGGCCGCCGCCAGCCGTTCTTCCGCAGCGAACTGTTCGCGCTGCTGAAGCTGCTGCAGGCCGGCGACCTGCGCCCCGAGGGCCTGACCGGCTCTTGGGCCGGCGCCTTCGGCCACACCCAGTTCATGCCCAGCACCTACGCCCGCGTCGCCGTGGACGGCGATGGCGACGGCCGCCGCGACCTGGTCGCCAGCATTCCCGATGCGCTGGCGTCCACCGCCAACTACCTGAAGCTGGCCGGCTGGCAGAGCGGCCAGCCGTGGGGGCTGGAAGTGAAGTTGCCGGACGGTTTCGACCCGGCGCTGGCCGGGCGCACCCAGCGCCGGCCGTTGTCGGACTGGCGCGCGCGCGGCCTCACCGCCGCCGATGGCAGTGCGCTGCCGGCGCTGGCAGCGCAGACCCCGGCGGCGGTGCTGATCCCGGCCGGCGTGCACGGCCCGGCGTTCCTAGTGTTCCGCAACTATGACGCGATCTACGCCTACAACGCCGCCGAAAGCTATGCGCTGGCGATCGCGCTGCTGTCCGACCGGCTGCGCGGCAAGCCCGGGCTGGTCGCCGCCTGGCCGACCGACGACCCCGGCCTGGGCCGCCCCGAGCGGCGCGAACTGCAGACCCTGCTGCTGGCGCGCGGCCACGCCATCGGCCAGGCCGACGGCGCCATCGGCACCGCCACCCGCCGCGCGATCCAGGCCGAGCAGCAGCGCCTGGGCCTGCAGCCGGCCGACGGCCGCGCCGGGCAACGCATCCTCGACGCGCTGCGCCGCGAGGCCGGCGGCGCGCCTGCGGCCCCCGCACCGACACCGGCCACGCCGCCGCAATCGCCTGCACCGGCATCGTCGCCTGCACCCGCACCGACACCGACAAAGACGCCATTCGGCGGCATGCCGCCCACCGCGTTCCGGCTGCCGGCCGCCTACCCGGCCTTCGCCCAATCCCCCGCGCCACGGAGCATCCATCCCATGTCCGACGTCCCCGGCCTGAGCACAGGCGACTTCCACGGCTATCCCTCGCTGCTGGTGGAGACCCCGCAGTCCACCGCCGCGATCAGCCTGTTCGGCGGCCAGGTGCTGTCGTTCGTGCCGAAGGGTGGCACCGACGCGCTGTGGCTGTCGCCGAGCGCGCAGCCCACGCCGACCCCGATCCGCGGCGGCACCCCGGTGTGCTGGCCGTACTTCGGCCGCCAGGGCCAGAGCGACGCCGTGCCCGCGCACGGCTTCGTGCGCACCGTGCTGTGGCAACTGCAGGACGCGCGGCGCGAGGCCGATGGCACGCTGGTCCTGACCCTGGCGCCGCCGGACTTCGACGACTTGCCGCTGCGCCTGCGCATGCAGCTGCGCATCGGCGCCACCCTGGAGCAGCGCCTGGTCACCGACAACGTCGGCACCGCGCCGGCCCGCTTCACCCAGGCGCTGCACAACTACTTCCGCGTCGCCGACGCCACCCAGGTGCGGGTGCAGGGCCTGGACGGCCTGGAGTACCTGGACAAGTTCGAGAACTACGCCACCGCCCATCGCCAGCATGGCGACTGGAGCCTGCAGGATCCGCGCGACCCCGGCCGCAGCGACCGCATCTACACCGGCTCCGGCGGCCGCTACATCCTGCTGGACCCGGGCCTGCAGCGCCGCATCGAGATCGCCACCACCGGCAGCCGCACCCTGGTGGCCTGGAACCCGGGCGAGGCCGGCGCGCAGAAGATGGCCGACGTCGGCCCGCACTGGCGCCAGTTCGTGTGCCTGGAGGCCGCCAACGCCGGGCCCGAGGTGATCGAACTGGCCCCGGGCGCCCAGCATGTGCTGCAGCAGACGATTTCCGTCGTGGCGTTGTGACCCCGGCCGAGTGACCCCGGCCGGACGGTGGCGCCGCCCGCTGCGGAACGGTAGTTGGCATTAGTGACGGCCCAGCCGTAACTGCTGCGCCGCCGCGCCTTGGTGGCATGAGTGGCGCCGCTGCCTTCGCCGGACCCTCACCCCCGACCCCTCTCCCGGCGGGAGAGGGGAGTCGCTCGGGGTAGAGGGCCTCAGTTCCGGGCCAATTCGCCCAGTCGCGACGCTGTTGTGGGAGGGACTTCAGTCCCGACAGGGTGATCCCGGCCGGTCGCAGTCGACACCGCGCCTGCACCGAGCGATGCAATTGGACCGGCGATGCAAGAAGGGGGCGGCCTCCACCTGCAACCGGCCAAGCCGCACCCCCATTGTGGGAGGGACTTCAGTCCCGACGCGATGACCTCCGCCGCTCGCGATCAGATTGCGCCAACCGCACCCAGCCCAGCCACCGCGAGGCGGCAGGCACGCGGCCCTGTCCACTCCGACCTCCCGCACCCGCAGCGGCGCCGATTACACTGCCGCGTCCGCCAGGAGGCCCGCCGTGCACGCTCCGACTCCCGCTGTCCGCTCACGCCGCGCTGCGGTCGCCTTCATCTTCGTCACCCTACTGATCGACGTGCTGTCCTTCGGCGTCATCATTCCGGTGCTGCCCACGCTGGTGCGCGGCTTTACCGGCGGGGACTTCGCTGCCGCGGCGCGCTGGGTCGGCTGGTTCGGCTTCCTGTTCGCCGCGCTGCAGTTCGTGAGTTCGCCGCTGCAGGGCGCGCTGTCCGACCGCTACGGCCGGCGCCCGGTGATCCTGGCCTCGTGCCTGGGGCTGAGCGTGGACTTCATGGTGATGGCGCTGGCGCAGAGCCTGCCGGTGCTGCTGCTGGCGCGCATGGTCTCCGGCGTGTTCTCGGCCAGCTTCACCTCGGCCAACGCCTACATCGCCGACATCACCCCGGCCGACAAGCGCGCCCAGGCCTACGGCATCATCGGCGCCGCGTTCGGGGTGGGCTTCGTGGTCGGCCCGCTGCTCGGCGGCTGGCTCGGCAGCCTGCACCTGCGCGCGCCGTTTTGGTTCGCCGCCGGGCTGGCCCTGCTCAACTTCCTCTACGGCCTGTGGGTGCTGCCCGAATCGCTGGCGCCGGAGCGCCGCACCGCGCGGGTGGACTGGGCGCACGCCAACCCGTTCGGCGCGCTGCGCCTGCTGCAGCGCTACCCGCAGGTGTTCGCGCTGGCCGCGGTGATCTTCCTGGCCAATCTGGCGCACTACGTCTACCCGAGCATCTTCGTGCTGTTCGCCGACTACCGCTTCGGCTGGGGACCGAAACAGGTCAGCTGGGTGCTGGCCCTGGTCGGCGTGTGCAGCATCGTGGTCAACGCCGTGCTGGTGGCGCGGGTGGTGCGCCGCTTCGGCGAGCGCGGCGCGCTGCTGTTCGGCCTGGGCTGCGGCGTGATCGGTTTCGCCATCTACAGCGTGGCCGGCAGCGGCGCGCTGTTCCTGCTCGGCGTGCCGATCAGCGCGCTGTGGGCGGTGGCCGGGCCGGCGGCGCAGGCGATCGTCACCCGCCATGTCGGCGCCGATGCGCAGGGGCGCATCCAGGGCGCGCTGATGAGCCTGGTCAGTCTGGCCGGGGTGATCGGGCCGCTGCTGTACGCATGGGTGTTCGCCGCCTTCATCGGCCCGCACGCGCTGCTGCATTTCCCCGGCGTGCCGTGGCTGCTGGCGGCGCTGCTGCTGGGCGGCGGCTGGATCGTGGCCTGGCGCCGTGCGCGGGTGCCGGCTGCCGGGGTGGCTGCCGGCTGAGGCGCTGCGCAGGCAGCGCGGCCGGCATGAACGGCTCAGCTTGCTGGGATGGGCGTCGCGGCTCCCGCGCGGTCTCGCCTGGCACCGCGCGGTCGCGATTGTTACGCTGTGTCCTCTCTTTCGTCGCGGCCGGCCGGCTGCTGTACCAGTCGCCTGCATGATGTCCCCTCCCGACGGAACCGCCCTGCCGTTGACCGCTGCGCGCCTGCTGCGCGAGGCCACTGCGCAGCAGCACCAGGCCGTGGAAGACCTGCCGGCGATGCGCGCGCTGATGGACCCGACGCTGTCGCTGTCCGCCTACGTGCAGGTGCTGCGCCGCCATCACGCGGTGCTGGCCGGCTGGGAGCAGCGCGAAGCGGCCTGGCTGCGCCATTGCGGCGATGCGCAGTGGCGGTACCAGCCGCGCACCCCGCTGCTGGCGCAGGATCTGCATGCCCTGCAGGCAACCCCGCCAGCGCCGCAGCCGCTGCCGCCGGCCGCCGACGCCGGCGCGCGTTGGGGCATGCTCTACGTGGTCGAAGGTTCCCGCCTGGGCGGCCGAGTGATCGCCCGGCACCTGCGGCAGACCCTGCCCGCCGTCGCCCCGGCGCTGTCCTATTTCGAACTCGGCCATGCCGACCCGGCCGCCTGGCGGCATTTCCAGCAGCGCCTGGAGCTAGCCTTGCCGAGCGCGCCGCTGCGACAGGCCGCGGTCGACGGCGCCCGCGCCATGTTCGCGCACTTCCATACCCACTTCGCCCTGGAGATCGCCGCATGAGCGACATCGTCGTGCCCCTGGACATGGACGCCTGCGCACGCGAGCCCATCCATATTCCTGGATCGGTGCAGCCGCACGGCGTGCTGCTGGTGATCGAGCCGCAGGACGGGCGCATCGTCCAGGCCAGCGCCAGCGCCGCCGACCTGTTCGGCCGGCCCCTGGACGCATTGCTCGGACAGCGCTACGACGCCTTGCTCGTGCTGGAGGATCCGCGCACGCGGCTGCTGCCCGACGCGGCCGAGCGCAGCGACCTGGCCTATGTCGAAGTGGGGTTCAAGGACGCGGCCGCGACGCAGCGCTGGGTCGGCGCCTGGCATCTGTATCCGGAACAGTGGCTGCTGGAACTGGAGCCGCGCGATGCGCCGCTGGCCGACGCCACCCTGCGCGAAGCGCTGCCGGTGCTGCGCCGGCTGGAGACCGACCAGAGCATCGAGGACGCCTGCCAGCGCGCCGCCAAGAGCCTGCGCAGCCTGATCGGCTACGACCGGGTGATGATCTATCGCTTCGACGACGACTGGAACGGCGACGTGGTCGCCGAAGCGCGCGCGGCGGAGCTGGAGCCGTATCTCGGCCTGCACTATCCGGCCAGCGACATTCCGGCGCAGGCCCG
Organism: Xanthomonas sp. NCPPB 3570; assembly: GCF_056725115.1. Classification (NCBI taxonomy): domain Bacteria; kingdom Pseudomonadati; phylum Pseudomonadota; class Gammaproteobacteria; order Lysobacterales; family Lysobacteraceae; genus Xanthomonas; species Xanthomonas sp. NCPPB 3570. The sequence continues at coordinate 168,058 of NZ_CM161513.1, forward strand.
CGCGCTGTACCTGCGCAACCGCGTGCGCCAGATCGCCAACGTCGGCTATGTGCCGTCGCCGATCCAGCCCACCCTGCATCCGCGCCTGCGCGCGCCGGTTGACCTGAGCGACGTCAGCCTGCGCAGCGTCTCGCCTGTGCACCTGGAGTACCTGGCCAACATGGGCGTCACCGCTACCCTGGTGGCCTCGATCGTGGTCAACGACGCGCTGTGGGGGCTGATCGCCTGCCACCACTACCGCCCGTATTTCTGCAACCACGAGATGCGCGATGTCGCCGATGCGCTGAGCCGCGCCCTGGCCGGGCGCATCGGTGCGATCACCGCGGTGGCGCGCGCGCGTACCGAGTCGGTGCTGCTGACCGTGCGCGAGAAGCTGATCACCAACTTCAACGACGCCGAGATGCTGACCGCGCCCATGCTCGACGAGATGGCCTCGGACCTGCTCGACGTGGTCGATGCCGACGGCGTGGCGGTGTTCCATGGCGACCACGTCACCCGCCACGGCATGCTGCCGTCGACCGAGGACCTGGCGCGGATCCGCGAACAGATCGAATCCACCCATCACGAAGCGCTGCGCCACGACGCGGTCGGCGCGCTGCACTCGGACCAGATCGGCGAGACCTTCCCGGCGCTGGCCGATCTGGCGCCGCTGGCGGCCGGCTTCATCTTCGTGCCGCTGATGCCGCAGGCGCGCAGCGCCCTGCTGTGGACCCGTCGCGAGCAGGTACGCACGGTCAACTGGGCCGGCAATCCGCAGCTGGCCAAGCTGCAGGACATCGCCGGTTCGCGGTTGTCGCCGCGCAAGAGCTTCGACCTGTGGCAGGAGACCGTGCGCGGCCGCGCGCTGCCGTGGTCGCCGATCAGCCTGGAGTCGGCGCGCAGCCTGCGGGTGCTGATCGAGCTGATGGAGCGCAAGCGCTTCCAGCAGGATTTCGCCCTGCTGGAGGCCTCACTGTCGCGGTTGCGCGAACCGGTGGCGATCGTCGAGCGCGGCGACGGCCCGCGGCCCAGCCGCCTGGCCTTCGTCAACGAGGCCTTCGCCGCACTGTACGAGCGCGAGGTCGCCGACCTGATCGGCTGCGACCTGGAGCGGCTGTACGCCAGCGATGCCGTGTCGGCCGAGACCCAGCGCATCGACACCCTGCTGCGGCAGGGGCGCGCGGCCTACGTCACCCTGCCGCTGCGCGTGGACGGCACCACGGCCGTGCACCGCCAGTTCGACTTCGAACCGCTGCCCGACCACTCCGGCGTGTCCAGCCACTGGTTGCTGCAGTTGCGCGATCCGCGCTGAGTCATCGTCCGCGGCGCACGCTCAGCGCGTGCGCCGCCACAGCGCCAGCGTCGCCGCGCCGGCCAGCAGGCCCCACAAGGCCGCACCGATGCCGAACAGCGACAGGCCCGACGCGGTGACCAGGAACGCGATCAGTGCCGGCTCGCGCTCGTGTTCCTCGCGCAAGGCCGAGGCCAGGCTGTTGCCGATGGTGCCGAACAGCGCGACGCCGGCGATGGCCATCACCAGCTCCCGCGGAAAGGCCGCGAACAGCGCGGCCACGGTGGCGCCGAACACGCCGATCAGCACATAGAAGAGCCCGGCGAACACCGCGGCCATGTAGCGCCGCTGCGGATCTTCCTGCGCTTCGCGGCCCATGCAGATCGCCGCGGTGATCGCCGCCAGGTTCAGCCCGTAGGCGCCGAACGGCGCCAGCAGCGTGTTGACCACGCCGATCCAGCCGATGGTCGGCGAGATCGGCACTGCATAACCGGACGCGCGGATCGCCGCGACCCCAGGCAGGTTCTGCGAGGTCATCGTCACCACGAACAGCGGCAGCGCGATCCCGAACAGCGCCTGCCACGACAGCGTCGGCCAAACCAGCACCGGCTGTGCCAGGCGCAGTTGCGCCGCCTCCAGATGTAGTGCGCCGTTGACTGCGGCCACAGCGATG
>NZ_CM161513.1:175000-507500 GCF_056725115.1 Xanthomonas sp. NCPPB 3570
GCTGCGACTGTTTATCAAAAACACAGCACTCTGCAAACACGAAAGTGGACGTATAGGGTGTGACGCCTGCCCGGTGCTGGAAGGTTAATTGATGGGGTCAGCCGCAAGGCGAAGCTCTTGATCGAAGCCCCAGTAAACGGCGGCCGTAACTATAACGGTCCTAAGGTAGCGAAATTCCTTGTCGGGTAAGTTCCGACCTGCACGAATGGCGTAACGACAGCGGCGCTGTCTCCACCCGAGACTCAGTGAAATTGAAATCGCTGTGAAGATGCAGCGTTCCCGTGGCAAGACGGAAAGACCCCGTGAACCTTTACTATAGCTTTACACTGAACGTTGAGTTCGTCTGTGTAGGATAGGTGGGAGGCTATGAAACTGTGGCGCTAGCTGCAGTGGAGCCATCCTTGAAATACCACCCTGTCGTGCTTGACGTTCTAACCTAGGTCCGTAATCCGGATCGGGGACCGTGTATGGTGGGTAGTTTGACTGGGGCGGTCTCCTCCTAAAGAGTAACGGAGGAGCACGAAGGTACGCTCAGCGCGGTCGGACATCGCGCACTGTGTGCAAAGGCATAAGCGTGCTTGACTGCAAGATCGACGGATCAAGCAGGTACGAAAGTAGGTCTTAGTGATCCGGTGGTTCTGTATGGAAGGGCCATCGCTCAACGGATAAAAGGTACTCCGGGGATAACAGGCTGATACCGCCCAAGAGTTCATATCGACGGCGGTGTTTGGCACCTCGATGTCGGCTCATCACATCCTGGGGCTGTAGTCGGTCCCAAGGGTATGGCTGTTCGCCATTTAAAGTGGTACGCGAGCTGGGTTCAGAACGTCGTGAGACAGTTCGGTCCCTATCTGCCATGGGCGTTGGAGATTTGAGAGGGGCTGCTCCTAGTACGAGAGGACCGGAGTGGACGAACCTCTGGTGTTCCGGTTGTCACGCCAGTGGCATTGCCGGGTAGCTATGTTCGGAAGCGATAACCGCTGAAAGCATCTAAGCGGGAAGCGCGCCTCAAGATGAGATCTCCCGGGACACAAGTCCCCTAAAGGAACCATGTAGACTACGTGGTTGATAGGTCAGGTGTGTAAGTGCAGCAATGCATTGAGCTAACTGATACTAATGATCCGTGCGGCTTGACCATATAACCTCAAGATGCTTCCTCGAAGCATCCCTTAGCGCGACACACGTCGATCGCTCTCACTCGCTCGCTACATCACACCCCATGAGAGGCTGGCGCCTGCCGTCCTCGGTCACACGACCGATCGACCGCACGGCGACACTCCAACCGTCTCCCTGGTGAAATTAGCGCTGTGGAACCACCCGATCCCATCCCGAACTCGGAAGTGAAACGCAGCTGCGCCGATGGTAGTGTGGCTCAAGCCATGCGAGAGTAGGTCATCGCCAGGGGCTTTACCCCAAATCCCCGTCCGAATGGACGGGGATTTTTTATTGCGCGCGGAAAAACGATCCGACGCGCGCAGGCGAGCGGGGACGGGCGAAACCTCGTTCTCTCTTCTCCCGTCGGGACCATGGCCCCCTTCTTGGGGGAAGGTGCCCCGAAGGGGCGGATGAGGATGCGGGCGAAGCCTCGCAATGACGGATCGGCGAGGCGCTGCGCGCGCCGCACCCTCACCCCAACCCCTCTCCCGGGGGGAGAGGGGCGCGGTTCTCCCTTCTCCCGTCGGGACCGGCCCCCTTTGCGGGGGAAGAGGGCTGGATGAAGGAGCTGGCGAAGCCTCGCAATGACGGATCGGCGAGGCGCTGCGCGCCGTACCCTCACCCCAACCCCTCTCCCGGCGGGAGAGGGGCTCGGTTCTCCCTTCTCCCGTCGGGACCGGCCCCCCTTATCCGGGAGAGGTGCACCGCAGGGCGGATGAGGCCAAACCGCGCGACCATCTCCCGCGCCGCTGTGCCGCGCGATGAGATGTGCGATGGCTCGCATCGAGACCTGTCGCGTCGCGGACCCTACGTGATGCGTGGCTGAGCACCGGCATTCCGATGCCGGCGGAGTCGACGGGAGCTAGCGCGGTGAATCGGGCAACGTGCTGATCGCCAGGCGCCAGGGTGGCGTCCCGTGTCCGAGTTGCTGTGCCAGTTGCGCGCAAGCAGGGTCGTAGGCCGCTGCAAGCACCAGCAGCGGCACCGCGCCTTCGGCCGCGTAAGGTGCGCCGATCACATGACCCGCTTCGCCATTGGCCGAGCGTGCCTTGTCGAACGGTACCTGGCTGCCGACGAATTCGGCGTGGCTGCGATCGCCCCGCACATACGGCAGCAGCCAGTCGACGCTGCGTGCCAGCGATGCGCCGTTCGGTGCGCGCCAGTGGTACAGATCCTCGCCGCGTTCGGAGAACAGCAGTGCCAGCGTCACCAGCGGACGCAGGTCGTAGACGTGATAGGACAGCGCATCGCGTTCGACGAAATCGATGCTGCGGCCGTCGGGCAGCAGGTTGTCGGCGATCTGCTGGCGAAAGCCGGTGCGGGCGTAGTCCAGCAAGCGCTGATCGTCGAGCGCGGCGCCGATCATGCCCACGGTCTTCAGCCGGTGGCTGTGCCAGTTGTTGGTGGCGGTCTTGCGCTTGAGGTCGCGCGAGCCGATTTCGGCATCGGCGATCTTGCGCATCCACGCGTCGATGGCGTGGCGTTGTGCGTCCGGCAGCGTTGGGCGCACGATGCGGTACGCGAAGATCGCCGGTTCCAGCCCGGTCTCGTCGATCGGATTGCCGTTGGGCACATTGCGCGCGGCCCATTGCGCGAGTTGGTCGCCGGCGGCCAGCGCGTCGGCGCGCTCGCCGTCCAGGGCGTAGCGCAGCGCCAGCGCCTGGATGCGCGGCATGTCGCCCAGGCTGGTTTCGGTTGCCGCCTTCACTGGATCGCCGCGCAGGCGACCGCCGGTGCTCAGGGTGTCGAGCGGATGTGCGCCCTGCGCGCGTGCCGCATCGGCCAGTCGGGCCTGCGCTGCCTCGACCTGCCGCCAGGCCGGATCGGTGGCGGCCGACGCATGCAGCCGTTGCCATTGCTCCGCGGTCGGCCACAGCCGTTGTACCGCGGCGGCGGGCGTGCTGTGGGTCAGCACGAGTCCGGCAAGCATCACGCCGAGAACGGCGTGCGATGAGCGAAGCATGGCGATCTCCGGAAGCGCTGGCGAGGGTGTCGGGCGACTGTAGGCGCGATGCGGTGAACGCCGGATGGCCCGAGTCCGGGAGCACGGTCGCCAGCATGCGCTCGCCGGTGCGCGGATGGCGACGGGTCGTATCGGCGCCAGCGCGGCGTCACGCGCGCGCGGCTGCCAATGCCTGACAACGCGCTGACCTCCCATCTTCCGCCGGCGAGGGCGCTCCGTACCCTCACCCCAACCCCTCTCCCGACGGGAGAGGGGCTTTGGCGTTTCCTTCTCCTCTCGGGACCACGGCTTGCTTTTCGGGGAAAGGTTCCGGAGGGGATGAGCGGTCGAGCGACGTCGTACCTAACCGGCCGCAACCACGCTCCGGCTGTCCTATCGCGCCCGATCCAGCAGCCACACTTCGACGCGTTCGTTGCGCGCCTTGGCCGCCGCGTCCTCACCGCCGATCAGCGGACGCAGTGCGCCGAGACCGCGTACCCGTTCCACTGCGACACCGCGTTGCACCAGGTAGGCGGCGACCACGTCGGCGCGGTCGTTGCTGGCGATGGTCGGGTACAGGCGGTTGGCGCTGTCCGGTGTGGCGAAGCCGATCACCGCCAGGGCGCGGCCGTGCATCGCCGGCTGTTGCATGAAGGCGACCAGCCGGTCGAGATCCTGTGCGCTGCGCGCTTCGTACATGCCATTGAGCGACTGCAGGCTGAAACGCAGCGTGGTGGTCAGGCGCCGGGCACCGGCGCTGGCCTGGACATAGGTGCCGTCCGCGCGGGTCGCGGCGGTGGCGCCGTGCGGTGTGGCCGGGTCGACGTCGATCGTCATGGCGATCGGGCCGAGTCGGCGCACCACCCGTTGCGCCTGCGGGCCGATCGCGTACAGCGCCAGGCTGCGGCCGAGCGCCGACATCATCTGGCCGCCGTACAGGCTGTAGCGCTGGACCAGCGGATAGTCCTCGCCGCGCACGGCGGCGTCGGTCGGGAGCACGGCGATACCGCCGTCGGCGATGGCCAGTGCGCGCGTCCCGGCCGGCACCGGCGTGGTCAGGCCGACGACCGCCAAGGCGTCGGGATGGCCGGCGACGGCGCGTGCCGCCTCGGCCAGGTCGGCATGCAGGACGTTCCCCGGCGTGCGCAGTGCCGGCAGCGCCAGGCGTTCGCGCAGGAAGTCGTCGAGACCGCCGGGAATGGCACTGCGGTGCAGCGCGATCGGCAGGTCCGCGCCGCCGAGTTGCGACCAGCGCGTCGTCCGGCCGCTGAGGATGTCGCGCAGTTGCGCGACGCTCAGCGCGGCGATGGGGTTGTCGGCGGCGACCAGCACCCGCGCGCCATCCAGGGCGACGACGAACTGCTGGTCCGGCGACCCCAGGTCGCCGAGCTGCCAGGCGGCCTCGCGTTCGTGCGCATCGGGCTGGCGCGCCAGCATCGCCAGTTCGGCGTCGCCATGCACCAGGTCGGCGAAGCCGGCGGCCGCGCCGGTGCCGGCGATCTCCACCACCAGCGGCGCCTCGTCGCGGACCGCGGCGATCTCCAGCGTCGTCGCATCGACGCGATGCCGCTGCAGTTGCCGGTAGCCCATGCTCTGCAGCCAGGATTCCACCAGCGCCGGCATCAGCCGCGCGCCGAGGCTGTTGGAGCCGTGCACGCGCAGGCGTTCGGCCGGTTGTGCGGACGCGGCCGGTGACGCGCACAGCATTGCCGCGCCGAGCAGCAACAGGCGCAGGGTGAAACGCAACATGGGATCCCCCCTGGGATCTGGACAGGCGCGGCAGTGTTGGCGATCGGCGTGTGACTGTGCGCATGGTCACGCACGACACCGCTGCGTCGCGGCGTGTCCTGCAGACGGTCAACGCGCGACGCGAGCGCGCGGGACCGTCGAACCTCAGGCCGATCCGAGCCGGCGTTCGGCGGCCTGCGCCCAGCGCGCGGCGATCGCCGGCGAGGTGATGCACACGGCGCTGTCGGTGACCGTGGTGACCGCGCGTTCCAGCAACTGGATGTCGGCCTCGTGCTGACGCGCGACGTGTGGATCCTCGAAGAAGATCGCGCGGTGGCAGCGCCGTTCCAGGACGCGATCGGCGATCTGCGCGTCGCCGCCCATCGGACCGCTCTGGTAGCGGTGCACCCAGTCCTGGCCCTGCGGCCAGCCGCGGCTCCAGGCCAGTTCGTTGAGCCGCTGACCGGTGGTGCCGGTGGCCACGCGCTCGGCGAAGCGCGACAGCAGGTCGAAATGTTCGCTGGCGAAGGCCAGCATCTGCGGCTTCATCGCATCGTGGGCGATCAGCGCCAGGGTCTGCCGCGGCAGCGTATAGAGATCGTCGGCGCCGGGATCCGGTGACAACGCGGCGTGGATGCGCTCCATCTCGACCCAGTCGCGGGCGCTGGCCACGGTGGAAATGAACGGCTTGCCGTGGATCACGCACTGGCGCTTGAGCGCGATCGCCTCGGGGAAGATCGAGGACGGGTCGACCGGATCGATCAGGTAGATGGCACCGTCCAGGGTCCGCTCGGCGCCTTCCAGGCCCACGACCTCGGCCACCAGCTTCATCAGTCCGCCCTCGCGGCCGAATGGGTAGCGCCTGAGGCCGGCATGGCCGGCCAGCAGGCCGGCACGAACGATCGCTTCGTGGGTACGGCCGACCGCGTGCAGGCCGAGCTGCAATTCGCGGATACCGGCTTCGCTGGCGCGCAGCCAGCGGAACAGCGCGGCATCCTTGCCCTGGTGGTGCAGTCGGTTGGCGGCCAGGCCCAGGCGCATGCGTCGATCCGTACGGGAAAGGTGCGACAGTCTGCGCCCGATGGCGGTGTCGACTCAATCGCCGCGATCGCCGGGCCGCCGCTGCGGACCCGGCGTTGCTGCAGTCACTGCGTGACTTGCTGGGCGCGCACCGCCAGTACGTCCATCTGCGGCTTGTCGGCACCGCTCTTGTCCGGCTGCAGGTTGAACGCGTAGTCGCTGCGCCACCACGCGCCGCCGGCCCAGGCGGTCCAGCCCAGCCAGACGTCGCCATTGTCGTGGACGTAGCCGAGCATGGTGTCCAGCGCGGCCAGGCAGGTGGGGTCGCTGCTGCCGCCGAACTCGCCGAGGAAGCCGCGATAGCCATTGGCGCGCAGCCATTGGGTGAACGCTTGCAGGCGTTCCGCGCCGATGCTGGTGCTGACGCAGGCGGCACTGGTGCCGGAGGAGTCGGCATCCAGATACTGGTGCACCTCGAACGCCAGGTTGGCGGCCGGGTCGTGGACCGTCAGCAATCCCTGCGCGTTGGACACGCCGTACCAGGTGCTGTTCCAACTGTGCGCGCCGCTGAAGGCGGTGCCGGGCACCAGGATCAGGTTGTCGGCACCGGTGCCGCGGATCGCGTCGATCGCTGCCTGCGCGATGGCGGCCCAGTCGCCGGAGGCGAGGCCATTGGGTTCGTTCATCAGCCCGAACACCACGCTGCCGTCGTTGCCGAACACCAACGCCAGGCGCCGCCACAGATCGGCCAGCGCCGCCGCCGGCACCGCGTCGCCGCCGATGCGTACGCCGTCGTACTTGGCGTAGTTGTGCACGTCGAGGATCAGTTGCAGGTCGTAGCGCTTGGCGCGTTCGACGGCGGTGCGCAGGGCGTCGAGTTGTGCCGCATCGAGCGGCCCGCCGGCCTGCGGCTGCAGCCGTTCCCACAGGAACGGCAGGCGCACGATGTTCATGCCCTGCGCCGCGGTGTACGCATAGTCGGCGTCGGTGGGATACACGTAGTCCTTGAACAGCACGCCTGGCTTTTTCGCGGAGTTGAATTCGGCGCCGGCCAGGTTGATGCCGGCGTAGCGCAGCGTCTGCTGCGCGTGGGCGAACGGCGCGCAGGCGGCCAGGAGCAGGCACAGCGCGGCGCGCTGCCGCCACTGCGGGGAACGGGAAACACGGGTCATGCGTGGCATGGCGGATCCTTCGTGGGGAAGAGCGGCAGGCGCCACCGCGATGCGGCGTGCGCGGCCGTGCACAACGCTGCAATCGCCATGCCAGAGCGATCGTCGTCGTGGGAAATGTGCGACGCATTGCACGTCGCACGTCATGCGTTCGCGCGCACCGCGTTGTGCGCGTTCGTCACTCTTGCGGCGTCGGTCGCGCTCAGCGCGTGATGCGCTGCGCCCAGGGCGCGAGGATCGCCATCTGCGGACGGTCGTGGCCGTCGGCGTCGGGCTCCACATTGAACGGATAGTCGGCGCGCCACCAGGCGCCGCCTGCCCAATAGCTCCAGCCTAGCCACAGCGTCGGGTGCTGGGCGATGTCGGCGAGCATGCCATCGAGCGCGCGGCGGCACACCGGATTGTCGGCGGCGGCGAATTCGCCGAGGAAGCCGAGGTGGCCGGTCTCCTGCAACCATCCGGTGAACGCACGCAGGCGTTCGACGCCGATGTCGTCGCTGACGCAGACCGGGCTGGTGCCGCTGGAATCGGCATCGAGGTATTGATGCACTTCGATCGCCATGCGCTGCAGCGGGTCGTGCAGCGCGGCCAGCGCGCTGGCGTTCGAGGTGCCGCCCACCGGGGTGTACCAGCTATGCGCGCCGGTCCACAGCGCGCCCGGCACCAGGATCAGGTTGCTGGCGCCGGTGGCGCGGATCGCGTCGACCGCGGCCTGTGCGGCGGCGGCCCATGCGGCCGGCGTGATGCCGTTGGGCTCGTTCATCAGCCCGAACACCACCGCATTGTCGCTGCCGTAGGCGCTCGCCAGACGCTGCCACAGGTCGACGAAGGCGGCGACCGGCAGGCCGGTGCTGCCGACGAGGCGGCCGTCGTAGCGCGCGTAGTTGTGGATGTCCACGATCACGTACATGCCCTGCGCCTTGGCCTGCTGCACGGCGTCGTCGAGCAACGCCAGTTGCGCGGCGTCCAGCGGCCCTTGCGGTTGCGGCTGCAGGCGTTCCCAGCGCACCGGCAGGCGCAGCAGGTTCATGCCCTTGCCGGCGAAATAGGTGTAGTCGCTGCTGCGCGGATAGGTGTAGTCGACACCGACCACGCCGGGGATCTTCGACGGCGCGATCTCGGCGCCGGACAGGTTGACGCCGGCAAGACGCAGCGCTTGCTGCGCGTGCAACGGGACGAGCGGAACGGACAGGCACAGCAGCAGGGCGGCACGCCAGGCGTGCCGCGACCGCCGCCGCAAGATGCGCGCGATCATGCTGGATCTCCTTCGGCATCAGAGGGGGAACCCGGCCGATGCAGAGAGAGCAGCCGGGCTGATGACAACGGTGTGCGGACACCGTAGTGCATTGCCGAGGTCAGGGCGATACGTCGCAGGTGCGCATGCATGGATCTGTGCGGCGATTGGCAACGCGATCCGGTACTGGATCGCGCTGCATGCGCTGTGCCTGGTGTGTGGGTCGCTGATGCTGCACGACGCGGTGCGGGGATGCGCAAGGCGTTGCCGGCATGCAGCGCCGGCAACGGCGGCTCACTTCTTGCCGGTGATCTGGCGCGCGTACTTGGACAGGATTTCCATCTGCGGCTTCTCGCTGCCGTCCTTGCCGGGTTGCACGTTGAACGGATAGTCGGGCTTCCACCACGCGCCGGCCGCCCACCAGGTCCAGCCCAGGATCACGTCGTCGTTCTTCTGCATGTAGCTGAGCATGTTCTCCAGCGCCTCATTGCAGGTGGGCGTATTCGCGGTGGCGAACTCGCCGATGAAGCCGACCTTCTTGTTCTCGCGCAACCAGCTGACGAATCCGGCCAGCTTCTCGGCGCCGGCGGTGGCGCTAACGCACTCGCCCTTGGTGCCGCTGTTGTCGCGGTCCAGGTACTGGTGCGCTTCGAACGCCATGCGGTTGCGCGGATCCTTCAGCGGCTGCAGGGCAACCGCGTTCGGCGTGCCGTAGGCGGTGCTTCGCCAGCTGTGTGCGCCGGTGTAGGCGGTGCCCGGCACCAGGATCAGGTTGTTGGCGCCGGCCTTGCGGATGGCATCGATCGCCGCCTGCGCCGCACTGGCCCAGTCGGTCGAGGACACCGCGTTGGGCTCGTTCATCAGCCCGAAGATGACGTTGTCGTCGCCCTTGAACTCCTTGGCCAGGCGCCGCCACAGATCGGCGAACACGTCGTCGGGGGCGCCCTCGCTGCCGACCAGCGCGCCGTTGTACTTGGCGTAGTTGTGCGGATCCAGGATCAGGTACAGGCGGTTGGCCTTGGCCTGCTCCACCGCCTTCTTCAACAGCGCCAGTTGCGCCGGGTCGAACTCGCCCTTGGCGGTGGGCTGCAGGCGTTCCCACAGGAACGGCAGGCGGATGGTGTTCATGCCCTTGCTGGCGAAGTAGCTGTAGTCGCTGGCGGTCGGGTAGGTGTAGTCCTTGTAGAGCACGCCGGGCTTCTTGCCGGAGTTGAACTCGGCGCCGGACAGGTTGACGCCGGCGTACTTGAGCACGCTGCGGCCTTCGGCGGCGGCGTTGCAGGCGACGGTGGCGAGCAGCAGCGCCAGCGGCAGGGAACGCCAGCGCGGGGAACACGACGAGGAAAGCGACATGGGGGAGCTTCCTGGAGTGAAGGGGGAGCGCCGCCCGCTCGGGGGTGCGGACGGCAGGCGCAAGCGTGCAAGGATCGCCCCCATGACCGCCAGCTTGGACGCACCCGTGTTAGCCGGGCATTCACCTGGAACAGACAGGCCGTGCGCGGACGCCAGCCGGCATCACAGCGCACGCGTGGTGCAACTGGCAGTGGCGGCGTGACCGCGGTCGCGATGACCGCCTGCCCGGGCGTGCAGCGATGGCAGAGCGGGGTGTTCGTCACGCCAGCGACGCTGCGCGCAGCCTGTTCCCGGCGCGTGCTGGCGTACGGGATCGAGGATGCCGCCTTCGGCCGCTTCCGCCGATCCCGCAAGGTTTGCCGTCGCCGTCGTCCCGAACGCCCGACTTCTGTCGAAGTCCGGGCGGGGAGCTCAGGCGGCTGCCTGGGTCGTCACCGGCAGGCGGTTGCCGATCCATTCGGCGATGCTGGCCGCGGCATCGCGGCCTTCGGCCACGGCGGTCACCACCAGGTCGGCGCCGCGCACGGCGTCGCCCCCGGCGAACAGCTTCGGGTTGGTGGTCTGGTACGGCAGGCGGCCGCTGCCGTCGGACTCGCCGCCGCCGGCGAGGATGCGGCCGTTGGCGGTGCCTTCCACGCCCTGCGCCGCCAGCCACTCCGGCACGCTCGGCGAGAAGCCGAAGGCGATGATCACCACGTCCGCGTCCAGCAGCGATTCGCTGCCTTCCACCGGCACCGCGGCCTGGCGCCCGCGCGCATCCGGCTCGCCCAGACGGGTCTGCACCACGCGCACGCCGACCAGGTTGCCGGCGGCATCGGCTTCCACCGCCAGCGGCTGGCGGTTGAACAGGAAGCGCACGCCTTCCTCGCGCGCATTGGCCACCTCGCGCGCCGAGCCGGGCATGTTGGCCTCGTCGCGGCGGTAGGCGCAGGTGACCTTGGCCGCACCGAGGCGGATCGCGCTGCGCACGCAATCCATGCCGGTGTCGCCGCCGCCGAGCACGACCACGCGCTTGCCGCTCAGGTCGGGCAGCGCGATCTTGTCTTCCCAGCCGGCGATCGGCCGGCCCCAGGGATCGTTGCCGCCGACGATGCGGCTGTTCTGCACCAGGAACGGCAACGCCGGCAGCACGCCGGGCAGATCCTGGCCAGGCAGGCCGCCATCGGTGTAGCGGTAGGCGCCGGTGCCCAGGAACACCGCGTCGTACTCCTCGAGCAACTGCTCCAGGCTCACGTCGCGGCCGATCTCCACACCCAGCCGGAACTGCACGCCCATGCCTTCGAGCACCTCGCGGCGCTTGCCGATCACGCTCTTGTCCAGCTTGAAGCTGGGGATGCCGAACTGCAGCAGCCCGCCGATCTGCTCGTAGCGGTCGTACACCACCGCCTGGATGCCGGCGCGGGCCAGGCGGTCGGCGCAGCTCAGCCCGGCCGGGCCGGCGCCGATCACCGCCACGCGCTTGCCGGTGGGCTCGACCTGGCTCAGGTCCGGGCGCCAGCCGTTGTTGAGCGCGGTATCGACGATGTACTTCTCGACCGCGCCGATGGTGACCGCGCCGAATTCCTCCAGCGTGCAACTGCCTTCGCACAGCCGATCCTGCGGGCACACCCGGCCGCACACTTCCGGCAGCGGGTTGGTGCTGTGGCACAGCGCTGCGGCCTCTTCGATGCGGTTTTCCTGCACCAGCTGCAGCCACTGCGGGATGGCGTTGTGCACCGGACACTTCCAGCTGCAGTACGGGTTGCCGCAATCCAGGCAGCGCCCGGCCTGGTACTGCGCATCGGCCTTGTCGAACTTGCCGTACAGCTCGTTCCAGTCGCCGGAGGTACGCAGTTCCACCGGGATGCGCTGCGGCATCTGCCGCGGCAGGTCGAGGAACTGGAAGGCGTGTTTGCGGCTCATAGGGCTGGGAATCGCGAATGGGGAATGGGGAATCGGAAAAGCGGGTCTGCGTGAGCGGAAGGGGAGCTGGCGAGCCGGGCTGTGACCATTCCCGATTCTCCATTCCCCATTCCCGGCACCACCATCAAGCGGCGCGCCGCAGCGACTCGGTCAACGACTCGATGCTCGCCGCCTTCGGTTTGACCAGCCAGAACTTGCCGACGTAGTCGCGGAACTCGTCGAGGATCTGCTGCGCCCAGATGCTGCCGGTCAGTTCGCGGTGGCGGCTGATCAGCTTGTGCAGGTGCTGGCGGTGGCTCTCGAAGCCTTCGGCGGAGATGCGGTGGATGTCGATCAGTTCGTGGTTGTAGCGGTCGACGAAGTCGCGGTCCACGTCGAGCACGTAGGCCAGGCCGCCGGTGAAGCCGGCGCCGAAGTTCAGGCCGACCTTGCCCAGCACCAGCACGATGCCGTCGGTCATGTACTCGCAGCAGTGGTCGCCGGCGCCCTCGATCACCGCCAGCGCGCCGGAGTTGCGAACCGCGAAGCGCTCGCCGGCGCGGCCGGCGGCGTACAGTTCGCCGCCGGTGGCGCCGTACAGGCAGGTGTTGCCGATGATCGCGGTGCTGCGCGCCTCGAAACGCGCGCCGCGCGGCGGACGCACCACCAGGCGGCCGCCGGCCATGCCCTTGCCGACGTAGTCGTTGGCCTCGCCTTCCAGTTCCAGGTGCAGGCCGCCGGCGTTGAACGCGCCGAAGCTCTGCCCGGCCGAGCCGCGGAAGCGCAGGGTCAGCGGCGCATCGTCCATGCCGTGGTTGCCGTGGACGCGGGCGATGGCGCCGGACAGGCGCGCGCCGATCGAGCGGTCGGTGTTGTGGATCAGGAAGCGATGGTCGCCGCCGCGCTTGTGCGCGATGGCGTCGGCGAGCAGGCCGTCCATCTGCGTGGCCAGGCTGTCCGGCGATTCGTACAGGCGCTGCGCGGCGCAGTGGCCGCCGTCGTGGCGCACGTCCTTGAGCAGCCGCGACAGGTCCACGCGCACGCCTTCGCGCGGCGAGATGTCCAGTTGCTGCAGCAGTTCGGTGCGGCCGACGATCTCGTCCAGCGAGCGCACGCCCAGGTACGACAGCCACTGCCGCACTTCCTCGGCCAGCAGCCGGAAGAAGTTCTCCACGCGCTCGGGCAGGCCGACGAAGTGGTTGGCGCGCAGGCGCTCGTCCTGCGTGGCCACGCCGGTGGCGCAGTTGTTGAGGTGGCAGATGCGCAGGTACTTGCAGCCGAGCACGATCATCGGCCCGGTGCCGAAGCCGAAGCTGTCCGCGCCCAGGATCGCGGCCTTGACCACGTCCAGCCCGGTCTTCAGGCCGCCGTCGGTCTGCAGGATGGTGCGCGTGCGCAGGTCGTTGGCGACCAACGCCTGGTGCGACTCGGCCACGCCCAGTTCCCACGGCACGCCGGCATAGCGGATCGAGCTGACCGGGCTGGCACCGGTGCCGCCGTCGTGGCCGGACACGGTGATCAGGTCGGCGCCGGCCTTGACCACGCCGGCGGCGATGGTGCCCACGCCGGCATGGCTGACCAGCTTCACCGACACCAGCGCGCTGGGATTGACCTGCTTGAGGTCGTAGATCAGCTGCGCCAGGTCTTCGATCGAGTAGATGTCGTGGTGCGGCGGCGGCGAGATCAGGCCGATGCCCGGCTTGGCGTAGCGCAGCCGCGCGATCAGTTCGTTGACCTTGTGCCCGGGCAACTGGCCGCCTTCGCCGGGCTTGGCGCCCTGCGCGACCTTGATCTGCAGCACCTCGGCGTTGACCAGGTATTCGGGGGTGACGCCGAAGCGGCCGGACGCCACCTGCTTGATCTTGGAGCGCTTCTCGGTGCCGTAGCGCGCCGGGTCTTCGCCGCCTTCGCCGGAGTTGCTGCGCCCGCCGAGGCGGTTCATCGCGATCGCCAGCGCCTCGTGCGCCTCCGGCGACAGCGCGCCGAGGCTGATCGCGGCGGTGTCGAAGCGACGCAGCAGGTCCTCGGCCGGGGCGACCTCGTCCAGCGGGGTCGGCGTGGCCGCGCGCTTGAGTTGCAGCAGGTCGCGCAAAGCGGAGGCCGGGCGCCCGTGCACTGCGGCGGCGTAGGCGTCCCAGTCGGCCTGCAGGCCGCTGCGGGTGGCGCGCTGCAGGGTCAGCACCACGTCCGGGTTGTACATGTGGTACTCGCCGCCGTGCACGTACTTGAGCAGGCCGCCCACTTCCGGCTTGAGCAGGTCGTTCCAGGCGCGCGCGGCGAGCTGCCGCGCCTCGGTGTCCAGCCGCGCCAGGCCGACGCCGCCGATGCGCGCGGCGGTGTCCGGGAAGCACAGCGCCACCACGTCCGGATCCAGCCCGACGATCTCGAACAGCTGCGCGCCGCGGTAGCTGGCGATGGTGCAGATGCCCATCTTGGAGATGATCTTGGACAGGCCCTTGTAGATGCCCTTGCGGTACTTGCGGCCGATCTGGGTCTGTTCGCCGCCGCTCTTGAGCAGCAGGATGCCGCGCCGGCCCAGGTCGAACAGGGTTTGGTAGGCCAGGTACGGATACACCGCGGTGGCGCCGAAGCCGAGCAGGCAGGCCATGTGGTGCGGATCGCGCGCGGTGCCGGTCTCGATGATCAGGTTGACGTCGCAGCGCAGGCCCACCCGCGAGAGGTGGTGGTGCACCGCGCCGGTGGCCAGCAGCGCATGCGCCATCGGCCGCTCCGGCACCGGGTAGCGGTCGGTCAGCAGCAGCATGACCTTGCCGTCGCGCGCGGCCTGTTCGGCCTCGGCGCAGATGCGCTTGAGGCCCGCCTCCAGGCCTTCCTCGACGCTGTAGGACAGGTCGATCTGCGCGTTGCGGGTCTGGTACTGCGGCATCTTCAGCAACTGCCGCAGCTTGCGCTGGCTGAGCACCGGCGAGTTGAGGATGACGTGGTTCACCGTCTCCGGGCCGGCATGGAAGATGTTGGTCTCCTTGCCGAGCTGGGTGGTCAGCGACATCACGCAGTCTTCCCGCAACGGGTCGATCGGCGGGTTGGTGACCTGGGCGAAGGCCTGGCGGAAGTAGTCGTACAGCGGCCGGGTGTGGCGGCTGAGCACCGCCATCGGGGTGTCGTCGCCCATCGAGCCGGTGGCTTCCTGCTCGGTCTCGGCCAGCGGCCGCAGCACCTGCTCCACTTCCTCGGTGCTGAGCTGGAACAGCTTGTGGTAACTGCGCAGCGTGCGCTCGTCGAACGGCTCCTCGACCAGCGAGGGGTCGATCAGCTCGGTCTGCAGGTAGGTCACGCCCTGCTGCAGCCACTGCTTGTACGGGGCGCGGCCGCGGTTGATGCGGTCGATGGCATCGGAATCGAGCAGGTCGCCGCGCTTGAGGTCGATGGCCATCATCTCGCCGGGGCCGAGCTTGCCCTTGCGGGTGACGCGCTCGGCAGGCAGTTCCCACACGCCGGCTTCGGAGGCCACGAGGAAGTGCCGATCGGAGGTCAGCATCCAGCGCGCCGGGCGCAGGCCGTTGCGGTCGAGCATGCATGCGGCGTAGCGGCCGTCGCAGGCGACGATGCCGGCCGGGCCGTCCCACGGCTCGGTGTTGAGGCCGTAGAACTCGTAGAACGCGGCCAGGTCGGCGTCCTTGAACTCCAGCGACTGCGTGGCCGGCGGCACCAGGATGCGCAGCGCCTGCAGCAGGTCCATGCCGCCGGCGACCAGCAGCTCGAGCATGTTGTCCAGGCTCTGCGAATCGGAGCCGTGCATGGAGATCACCGGGTCGAACTCGGCGATGTCGAAGCGCGGGGTCTTCCACACCTTGCTGCGCGCCTGCGCCCAGTGCCGGTTGCCCTCGATGGTGTTGATCTCGCCGTTGTGGGCGAGCAGGCGGAACGGATGCGCCAGCGGCCAGCGCGGCAGCGTGTTGGTGGAGAAGCGCTGGTGGAACACGATGGCGCTGGAGGCCAGGTCGTTGCGCTGCAGGTCCGGGTAGAAGGTGCTGAGCTTGTCCGGCAGCACCATGCCCTTGTAGCTGATGCCGTTGGGCGAGAGCGTGGTGACGTAGAAATCGCCGACCTCGCGCAGGCGCTGCTCGGCGCGGCGGCGCGCCAGGAACAGGGCCAGGGCGAAGGCGTCCTCGCCCTGCTCGGCGCCGGCGTCGACGAACACCTGCTCGATCCGCGGCAGGGTGTCCTTGGCCAGTTGCCCGCACACCGCATCGTCGGTGGGGGTAAGGCGCCAGCCGCATGGCTGCGCGCCGACCCGACGCAGTTCCTCTTCCAGCACCTGCCGGCAACGCGCGGCGGCATCGGCATCGTCGCGCGGCAGGAACACGTTGCCGGCGGCGAAGCGCGCGCCGACGCTCAGGCCGGCCTCGCGCGCCAGCGCGCGCAGGAACGGCTCGGGTTTGCGGATCAGCAGGCCGCAGCCGTCGCCGGTGAGGCCATCGGCGGCGACGCCGCCGCGGTGGGTCATGCGCGACAGCGCGGCGATGGCGGTATCCACCAGCGCCCGCGAAGGTTGGTCGTCGAGTTGCGCGACCATGCCGAAACCACAGGCATCGCGCTCGTCTTGGGGGTCGTAGAGCCCGTGGCGGTTGCGGGGGGCCATGTCTGCCTCTGAAAGCGATCCGAAGGAACGCGGCGACACTCGCCCCCGCTCTATCCTGGAGCGCTTCTTGAGGTCACCGGAATCCCGACTAAAACATAGTTGGTGCGGTGCCGCAATACACCGTTACACCTGCAACTTCAGCGCTGGCGGCGGCCGTGTCGCCGCCGCCGCGCCGGGGTCTTGGCCGAGCGCTCAGCCGCAGCGAACGCCGGTGATCTGGTTCTTTTCGTCGACCTCGATGTTGAGCCGTTCGCCGTTGAACTCCATGGTCACCGCCTGGTTCGGCTTGAGCACGCGGGCGGTCTTGGCGCCGGTATCGCTGCGCGCCTGGTCCAGCAGCGCCGGAGCGAAGGTCTGGCCGACCAGGCCCTGCGCCTGCGAGGCATCGCAGCTGCCCACCGGCGGCGCGTCCGGCGCGTTGGCCGGGTCCGGCGCGGCGGCCTGCTGCGCGGCGGCCTGGGCCTTGGCGCTCACCTGTTCCTGCTCGTCCGGCGGCGGCGCGCCGCAGGCGGCCAGGGCCAGCGCCAGGCAGGCCGTGCCGAGCAGGCCGGCACGCGTGGACGCACGGGAGGAAAGGAGGTTGCTCATCGGGGCTCCTATGGATGGAGGGAAGGACGCGTGAAGCATAGAACGTGCGTCGCGCTTTGAGGCCACCCAGGGCCACCGGCGGCGAACGGCGCCGCCGGCGCGCCGGCCACGGGGATCCGGCCTTCCGGCGCGACGCACGTTCCAACGCCGGCAGCATCGGACATGGCGCGTTCGCCTCTCGTTAAGCGCTGCAGCCGGCCGGCATCACGTGCCGTAGCCGTTGCGCTGCCGACAATCCAGGCTCGTGGAACCGGCGGCGCGGGCCGCGGTTCCGGCTTCCGGAGGTCCGATGTCCACCCAGTCCCGTTCCACCGCCGCCGCCGAGGCCGCGCGTGCCCGGCAGTCCCGCCAGGCCGCCAGCAGCGCCGGCCTGGTCTATGTTAGCGACCAGGAGCCGGGCATCGTCCGCCGCCGTGCCGGCAAGGGTTTCAGCTACCGCCTGCCCGACGGCAGCGCGGTGCGCGACGCCGCCACCCTGCAGCGCATCCGCCAACTGGCGATCCCGCCGGCCTATACCGAGGTGTGGATCTGCACGCGCGACAACGGTCACCTGCAGGCCACCGGCCGCGACGCGCGCCGGCGCAAGCAGTACCGCTACCACGCCGACTGGGCGCAGGTGCGCGGCGACGGCAAGTTCGAGCGCATCGTCGCCTTCGGCCAGGCCTTGCCACGGCTGCGTCGGCGCCTGCGCCGCGACATGGCGCTGCCCGGCTACCCGCGCGACAAGGTGCTGGCGATGGTGGTGGCGCTGATGGCCGAGACCCTGGTGCGCGTGGGCAACGCCGAATACGCGCGCAGCAACCGCTCCTACGGCCTGACCACGCTGCGCAACCGCCACCTGGCCTTCGTGAAGGGCGGCCGTGCGCGGCTGCAGTTCCGCGGCAAGGGCGGCCAGGAGCACGACATCGAGGTCGACGACGTGCACCTGGTCAAGCTGATCCGCGGCTGCCAGCAACTGCCCGGGCAGGCGCTGTTCCAGTACCGCGACGACGACGGCCAGTTGCAGCCGGTGGATTCGGGCGAGGTCAACGACTATCTGCGCGAGGCGATGGGCGAGAGCTTCACCGCCAAGGACTTCCGCACCTGGGGCGGCACCCGCGCCGCGCTGCAGCGGCTGGCCGCGCTGCCGCTGCCCGACACCGGCGGCGAGCGCGCGCTGGCGCAGGCGCAGAATGCGGTGATCCGCGAGGTGGCCGAGGCGCTGGGCAACACCCCGGCGGTGTGCCGCAAGGCCTATATCGACCCGTGCGTGTTCGACGGTTGGCGCTGCGGCCGCCTGCACGGCCTGTGCGAGGGCGTGCGCGGCGAGCGGCAGTGGGATCTGATCACGCTGAAGTACCTGGGGCGGGCACGCACCGCGGCGCGCAAGGCGGCCAAGGCCGCTGGCCGTAACGCGGCCAAAGCGCCGCCCTTGCGCAAGGCCGCGCGGACCACGCGCAAGGGTGCGGTGGCAAGTACACAGGGCAGTGGTCACCGCAGCAAGCGCAAGGCCGCGCCCGCGGTGCGCAAGCGCGCCTGAGCGCCGTACCGCCGCAGATGCGGCGGCACGGCCCCGCGGTGCGGATCAGCCGCAATACACGGTGGTGATGTTGTTGGTCGGGCCGACTTCGACGGTCAGGCGGTCGCCGCCGGTTTCGCGGGCGCCGCGGTTGGCGCTGTCCACGCCGCTGGAGGTGGCGCCGTTGTCGGCGACGCTGCTCTTGACCACCTGCACCTTGAGGCTGTCGCTGTCGACGCGGGCGCGTTCGACGGTCATGCGCGAGGCGGCCAGGCCGACCGCGCCGCGGACCTTGTCGATATGGCACTGGCCGGAGATGACGCCGTCGATCGGCTGCACCTGCGCCACCTGGGTGGTGCTGCAGGCGCCGAGCAGCAGCACGGCGGCGAACGGGGCGAGGCGGGCAAGCGGGTGGCGGATCATGGGGCGTCTCCTTCGATCGATGGCGCGAGCCTGTCGCGGCGCATGTTTGCGCCGCATGAAGAGATCGCGCCGGCGGTTTCACCGGTCGTGGCCGCGGGCGGGGCCAGACTCGGGATTCCCCCAGCAACCGGAGCCGATCATGGCCACCTGCGATGTCTGCGGAAACGACTACGACCAGGCCTTCACCCTGACCCAGGGCGCGCGCAGCGGTACCTTCGATTCGTTCGAGTGCGCCATCCACGCCTTCGCCCCGCGCTGCAGCCATTGCGATTGCCGCATCGTCGGCCACGGCGTGCAGGCCGGCGAGCGCATGTTCTGCTGCGCGCACTGCGCCCAGCACGCCGGCGTCAGCGGTCTCGCCGACCGCGCCTGAGCGACGCCCGTTCCTTCCCTTCGAGGAGGGTTGCGCGACCGCGTCCTCCTCCCGCATCCGGAGTATTGCCGATGGCCTCCCGCAAGCGTCCTGCCGCCACCAAGTCCGCCCCGTCCAAGCGCAGTGGCGCCGTGGCGTCGTCCAGCGCCAAGACCGCGCAGCAGCAGCGCGCGCTGCAGCGCGCGGTCGATGCCGGCGACGCCAAGCCCAAGCCCAAGCCCAAGCGCGCCAAGCCGGGTGACGCCGGCCAGGCCGGGCCGCGCAAGCAGCCGCAGCGCATGCCCAGGCAGCACCTGGCCAAGCCGGGCAACGAGCACGCGCTGGCGCTGCAGCCGCGGTTCGAGGCGCCGGAGTACGTGGGCAGCGGCAAGCTGCGCGGCATGAGCGCGATCGTGACCGGTGCCGACTCGGGCATCGGCCGCGCAGTGGCGGTGCTGTTCGCGCGCGAGGGCGCGGATGTGGCGGTGCTGTACCTGGACGAGCACGAGGATGCGCAGGTCACCCGCCAGCACGTCGAGAAAGAAGGCCGCCGCTGCATCACCATCGCTGGCGACGTGAAGGATCCAGCGTTCTGCGAGGGCGCGGTGGCGCAGACCGTCAACGCCTTCGGTGGGCTCGATGTGCTGGTCAACAACGCGGCTTTCCAGTTGCATTGCGATGCGCTGGAGGACCTGAGCGAGGAACATCTGCAGGAGACCTTGCAGACCAACATCGCCGGCTATTTCCACATGGCACGCGCGGCGCTGCCGCATCTCAAGCGTGGTTCGGCGATCGTCAACAGCGGTTCGGAGACCGGGCTGTTCGGCAGCAAGTCGCTGCTGGACTATTCGGCGACCAAGGGCGCGATCCATGCCTTCACCATGGCCCTGGCCAGCCAGTTGCAGCCGCGCGGCATCCGCGTCAACGCGGTCGCGCCAGGGCCGGTGTGGACGCCGCTCAATCCTGCCGACAAGCCTGCGGAGGACGTGGCCGAGTTCGGCAAACAGAACCCGATGGGGCGCCCGGCGCAGCCGGAGGAACTGTCGCCGGCGTATGTGTTCCTGGCCTCGCCGATCACTGCCAGCTACATCAATGGCGCGATCCTACCGGTGATGGGTGGGCCGACGGGGTAGGGGGCGAGTGGGTTGGCGGGTGAGTTGGCTGGCGGTCGGACCCTCACCCCAACCCCTCTCCCGCCGGGAGAGGGGCTTTTGATTCCCTTCTCCCCTCGGGACCATGGCCCCCTTTTTGGGGGAAGGTGCCACGAAGGGGCGGATGAGGGTGCGGTCGCTCGTGTTCGATCTCAGCGCGTCGCTTCGCGCCGGACCCTCACCCCAACCCCTCTCCCGAAGGGAGAGAGGCTTTTGACTCCCTTCTCCCCCCGGGAGAAGGTGCCCCGAAGGGGCGGATGAGGGTACGGGTCGCTCGTGTTCAATCTCAGCGAGTCGCTTCGCGCCGACCCTCACCCCAACCCCTCTCCCGACGGGAGAGGGGCTTTGCTCACTCCGTTTCGGCCCAGCGCGCCAGGTTCTGCTTCAGCGCGTCGATGCCGGCCCACGGATCCTTGCGTCGCCGTTTCAGCTTGGCGGGGACGTCGCGCAGCTTGAAGGCGTCGGCGCGGTGCAGCTTGGGCAGGTCGCTCCAGGCCAGCGGCATCGCCACCGGGGCGCCGGCGCGGGCGCGCAGCGAGTACGACGCCACTGCGGTGGCGCCGCGGCCGTTGCGCAAATAGTCGACGAAGATGCGCTGGTTGCGCAGGCGCTTGCTGGCGGTGGCGAGGAAGCGCTCGGGTTGCGACTGCGCCAGTGCGTCGGCGAAGCCGTGGGCGAAGCGCTTGGTCAGGTCCCGGTCGCAGCCCGGCGCCAGCGGCACCACCACGTGCAGGCCCTTGCCGCCGGACACGCGCAGGAACGATTCCAGCTCCAGTTGCGTGAGCAGCTTGCGGATGTCGGTGGCCGCGCGCTTGACCTCGGCGAAGGGCACGTCCGGGCCCGGGTCCAGATCGAACACCACGCGATCGGCGCGCTCCGGGGACGCGGCATGCGCGCCCCACGGGTGGAACTCCAATGCGTTGAACTGCACCAGCTCCAGCAGCCCGGCGGCATCCTCGACCACCAGGTACTCGGCCTGGGTGCCGCTCTCTTCCTTCAACCGCACCGACGACACCAGTTCCAGTCCGGCGGTGTGGTGCTTCTGGAAGAAGCACGCGCGTTCGGCGCCGGCCGGGCAGCGGATGATCGACAGCGGGCGGCCGGCGATCTCCGGCAGCAGGTGGTCCATCACCGCGCTGTAGTAGTCCCACACCTCGCGCTTGGTCGCGCCGATGTCGGGGAAGACCACGCGGCCCGGGCTGGACAGCGTCGGCGGTGTGCGCGCGGTGCCCGTGGTCGCGACGTCGCGCTTGCTGCGCCGAGGACCGCTGGTCTTGGTTTCGCTCGACTTCGCAGCCTTCGTCACCTTGGTCGCCTTCGTTGTTTTGGCCGTTGCGTCTGCCTTGGCTTTCCTGGCCGCCGGCGTCACCCGCGCCGCCGCCGCGCGCGGTGCCGGTGCGTCGGCATCGCCCAGGTCGGCGATGTCCTTGTCCGGTCGCACCGCCTTCAACGAGGCCTGGCGCAGCAACTGCTGTCCGCCGATGCCGCGGTAGAACACCTCCACCACGAAGCGCGGCGCGAACCAGCGCGCGCTGCGCAGATCGGTCTCGGTGGTGGGCACGTGCACACTGGGCGTGGCGCTGCCGGCCTTGCCGATCAGCGCGGTCAGCTCGCGCAACAGGGCATCGGAGAAGCCGGAGCCGACCCGCCCGACGTACAGCCAGCCATGTTCGGCATCCGGCCGCGCCAGCAGCAACGAGCCGAAGCCGCTGCGGCTGCCCTTGGGCGCGGTGTAGCCGACCACCGCGAATTCGTCCGAGCGCAATTGCTTGGTCTTGCGCCAGTCGTCGCTGCGGCCGCCGTGGTAGCTGCGGTCGGCGCGCTTGGAGACGATGCCCTCGAAGTGCTGCGCGCCAGCGAGCTGGAACGCGGCGTCGCCGTCGCCGTCGATGTGCGAGCTGAAGGCCAGGTGCGTATCGGCGTCCTGCAGCAGCCGCTGCAGCAGCGCCTTGCGTTCGGACAGCGGTGCGGCGGCGATGTCGATGCCGTCCAGATGCAGCAGGTCGAACAGGGCCAACGCCAACTTGCCCTGGCGCTCGCCGGACAGCACCGCCTGCAGCAGGTTGAAGTCCTCCTTGGTCCCCTTGCCGGCGATCAGTTCGCCATCCAGCGCCGCCGAGCGCAGGCCCAGCGCGGCGATGGCATCGCGGATCTCGGGAATCTTGTCGGTCCATTCGATCGCGTTGCGCGACCACAGCCGCACCACGCCGTCGGCGACGGTGGCCAGGATCCGGTAGCCGTCCCACTTGATCTCGTGGATCCATTGCGCGCCCTGCGGCGGGGCATCGCCCAGCCGGGCCAGCTGCGGCGCGAACGGTCCGTCCGGCGCCGCCGCCGGCATCGCGCCCGGCAGCGCCTCGGCCAACTTGGCCCAGTTCGTCCGGCGGCCTTTGCGCACTGGCGCCACCGCCGTGACCTTGCGCTTGTCCGGTTTGCCGGCGCCGGCGCGTTTGATGTCCTGCGCCAGCGCCGCGGTGACATCGGCCAGCAGGTCGTCGGCCTCCAGGTCGCCGGCGAAGGCGTCGTCCTCCTTGAACAGCAGCCACTGCGGCTGCCGCGCCGGCTTGCCCGAGCGCACCAGGTGCCAGCCACCCTTGAGCTTGTCGCCGAACAGTTCGAAGCGTAGATGGCCCTTGGCCAGTTGCGCCTCCGGATCGTCCGCGCTGCTCCACACGCCGTGATCGAACTGGGCGACGTGGCCGCCGCCGTATTCGCCCTGCGGGATCTCGCCCTCGAACGTGGCGTAGTCGAGCGGATGGTCTTCCACCTCTACCGCCATGCGCTTGACCTTGGGGTCGTAGCTCGGCCCCTTCGGCACCGCCCAGCTCTTCAGCGCATCGCCGACCTGCAGTCGGAAATCGTAATGGCGGCGGCTGGCGTGGTGCAGCTGCACGACGAAGATCGGCCGCTGCCCCGACGGCACCGGCTTGCCCGGCTCCGGCTCGCGGGTCTTGTCGAAGCGGCGCTTGCGGCGGTAGTCGGCGAGGCTCATGGCGCGGGCCCGGCCCGCGTCACTTGCGCAGGTGCGCGCGGACCGCCGCGGCACTGCTGCCCACGGCTTGCACGGCGGCGCGCAGCGCGTCGGCGGACACGCCCAGCGCCTGCGTCCAGTAGCGCACTTCGTAGTCTTCGTGGAGGTTGATGCGGTCGCGATCGGGCGAACCGGTGTTGCGGGTGTCGTCGCTCATGCCGATGTCCTGCTGTCCAGAAGCCGCTGCGGTCGTGGGGCGCCGCGTGTGGCGGCGAGTGCCGACGGACGCGGCGTGCGTCGGCGAACCGGTGCGGAAACTTCTAGTCGCGCCGGCGTGGCATCGCCGTGAACGCCGTGTCTGCCCCATGCATGCGCGCCGCCCGCTCAGAACGCCAGCGAGGTACTGAACAACACCTGCCGCGGCGCGCTGCGCTGCAGCGTCTGGTAGTCGCCAGCGAACGCCGAGCCGGCGATGTTCGCGGTACCGATGTTGTGGCGATCGAGCAGGTTGCTCACGTCCAGGCGCAGTTCCAGGCCGGGCAGCGGGCTGTCCGCGCCAAGCGTGTAGGCCGTGTACGCGTTGACCTGCCAGAACGCCGGTACGCGCAGGTCGTTCTCGTAGGTGAAGGGCTGATGCAGGTACTCGGTGCTGGTGGCGCCGAAGCGCCAGTGGCGCACATGCGCCGACAGGTCGCTGACCAGCGACAGTTGCGGATAGCCGGGCTGCGCCTTGCCCTGGATCGGATAGACGTTGCCGTCGACGACCACGTCGCGGTCGTAGACCGAGCGCGCCAGCGCCACGCCCTGGTAGAACTGCAGGTGCGGGGTCAGGTCGGCGGTCACGCCCAGGTCGGCGCCGAAGGTGTGCATCTTCGGCATCACCTGCACGGTGTTGACCTGCGCGAACTGGGTGCCGACCGCGGCCGACAGCAAGCGGTGACGGATGTCGCCGTAGAACACGTCGGCGGTGACGGTGGCGCGGTCGAAGCGATGGGTGCCGCCGAGGGTGAGGTTCCAGTCCTGTTCCGGCTGCAGGTGGCGGGCGAGGCGGTCGAACGTGGCCTGGTCGGGGACGGTCCAGGCGGAGGCGGTGTAGCCGATGTTGCCGCGCTGGGCGACGCGGAAGCCGTTCATCGCGCTGCCCAGGTCGATGAAGCCGTCGGTCTGCGCGGTCGGGCTCCAGAACAGCGACAGGTGCGGCAGGAACGCGCTTTTGGCGCGCAGCGTGCCGGAGGCCGGCCGGTCCGGCGCACCGCCGACACCGCCACCGCTGGTGCGGAAATCCACCGCCTTGACGCCCAGGCCCAGCACCAGCGTGTCGCCCAGGGCGATGTCGTCGTGCACGTACACCTGGCGCGCGCGGGTCGTCCACTGCGAGCCGTTGTCGGTCTGGAACGCCGGGCCGTAGGTGTCCCACGGCCCGATGGTGCGCAGCGGCCGGCCTTGTCCCAGCAGCGGCTCGCTGTACCAGAAGGTCGCCGCGTCGGCGCTGGCGTGCTCCTGCCAGAGGCCGGCGCTGAGGGTGTGCCGGCCGAGCAGGTAGCTCAGGCTGAGCAGGGCGCCGCTGCGCTGCAGGTGCGGTGCCTGCACCTGCTCGGAGAACGGCGCGCCATTGGGCGAAGGCGTGGTCGGGTCGCTCAGCGTGGCGTGGGTGCGGCTGCGCGCGCTGTAGACCTGCACATGTCCGTTGAGCGCGTCGGAGATGCGGAAGTCGTGCGCGAGCGAGGCGATGCGGTCGTCGGTGACCTGACCGGTGTCGTACGGCAAGAGCCCGGCCA
The DNA here is from genome assembly GCF_056725115.1 of Xanthomonas sp. NCPPB 3570. Lineage (NCBI taxonomy): Bacteria > Pseudomonadati > Pseudomonadota > Gammaproteobacteria > Lysobacterales > Lysobacteraceae > Xanthomonas > Xanthomonas sp. NCPPB 3570. Next base: position 199,847 of record NZ_CM161513.1, read on the forward strand.
GCGTGCCGCAGCTGTAGACGCCGCAGGAGGCGCCGGCGTTCTGCGGCAGGGCGACGGCATAGGCCCTGGCGTAATCGGGATAGAAACTGTCGGCGCGCCAGCCGAGCTTGCCGAGCATGTCGAAGGACAGGTTGTTGTAGCCCCACATCGCCGCGTGGCTGGCCGACAGGAACACGGTGAACGTGCCCCAGGCCACGGCCTGCGTCGCCTTCAGGTCGCCGCGCAGGAAGCGCTGGGTGCCGCCACCCTGGTATTTGTCCGCACCCAGCCGTTGCAGGTCCACCTGCAGCTTCGGGCCGTTGTCGCCCTGCTGTCCGCTCTGCGCGGAAACGGTGGTGACCTGGGTCGCGTCGCTGCCCACACCTTGCTTGACGCGCAGGCCGGGCGAGTCCTTCGGTTCGCCCAGGCGGTACTCCAGCGCGCCGCCGTTCGCGCTGCTGGAGAACACGCTCACCGGCGCCGCGCCGGGGCTGACGGTGATGGTGCCGATCGCATCCGGCACGCCGACGTTGACCACGCTGGTGCCGGTCAACGACAGGAAGCCGCTGTCGTTCAACGGCACGCCTTCGAAGGTGATGCCCATTTCGTTCATGCGGAAACCGCGCACGAACAGACTGGTGGCGGAGACGTCCAGGCCCAGCCCGTCGGTGGCGGTGTAGCTGGCGCCGGGCACGGTCTTCAGCCGCGCCAGGCCGTTGCTGCCGGCGACGTCGGCGTCCATGTCGCCGGCATTGATGACGTAGCGGTTCGGGCCGACCACTTGCGTAGGCGCCACCGACGCCGCATGCGGCGAGGCCACCACGTCCAGTGCGGACAACGTGGTCGGCGTGGTGTTTGCGTTGCCGCTGGCAGTCGCCTCCGCGGCGTGTGCCGTGGACGCGGCGAGGCAGGCGGTCAGCGTCGCGGACAACAACGACGGCGTGCACGCGCGCATGCGGCGATGCGGTGCGGGCGGCGGCAAGGCGGTGGCGCGGAGACGGGAGGAAGTCGCGTGCATGGTGGGATCCGGCGTGGAGTGGGAGCGGTGGCGCACGCGCGCACCCAGCGCTGGGCGGCGGCCTCGCGGCGACGCCCGGCTGGTTGTGCGTTTGCGATGGAAGGGCGCCGGCAGTGCGGCGCGGACCAGGGGGCGTGGCGCGTGGCTTTGCGGCTGTTCGCTGCAAATCGATGAAGGCGAACGGCGCATCCGCGCGGCAGCGCGTGACCCGAGGTGGAGACAGCGGCGTGAAGCGATGCAGAGAATTCTTGCACCGCATGTGCGCTTGCACCATTGCGCGTTGGTACAGCCTTGCCTGCCGCGCGTATGCGTGGCGATACCTGGGTATAGGGCATTCGGTCCCCAGCGCGAACAGTCGGAGCGCAGCGAACGTGAGGCATGGACGAACCGACTACCCAGACATCCGCCAGCCTGCGATAAGCGCTGCCAGCCTCGCGGCCGGACACCATCGCCAGGCCTGCAGCCGCCTGTCGCCCGTGACCTGCGACCTATTGACGACAGTTGTCGTCACGGGTAGCTTTGCCGACACGTGTAGTCATCGGAGCGGGCGGATGCGTCGCAAATCGATCGGGGACCAGGAACTGGCCCTGCTGCAGTACATCGCCGAGCGCGGCGATGCCAGCGTCGGCGAGGTCGCCGCCGGGTTCGGCGAGGCCCGCGGACTGGCGCGTTCGACGGTGCTGACCATGATGGAGCGCCTGCGCGCCAAGTCCTATCTGCGCCGTCGCCAGGTGCAGGGCGTGTACCGCTATGCCGCCACCAGCGGCCAGGACGACGTGGTGCGCAGCGCGGTCGGCAGCTTCGTCGAGAAGACTCTGCAGGGCTCGGTCTCGCCGTTCGTGGCGTGGATGTCGCAGCGCGCCGAGGTCAGCGACACGGAGCTGGCCGAACTGGAGGCCCTGGTGGCCAAACTGCAATCGCAACGGCGAGAGGACTAAGCCATGCACAGCCTGTTGGGGACGGACGTGTTCGAGACTCTGCTGTCGCGGCTGCTGGCGACGAGCGTGCAGACGGTGGTGCTGGTCGCGCTGGTCTGGGCGCTGTGCCGCTGGCTACCGACCCTGCCGGCGGCGACGCGTTGCCGGCTGTGGTGGCTGGTGGCCGCGCAGAGCGTGCTGGGCCTGCTGTGGGCCGGGGCGGTGCAGTTGCCGGTACTGCCGGCCGCGCCGGCGCAGATGGCGACGCCACCGGCGGTCGTCGCCACGATGCCGGCGACCCCGGTACGCGCTGCGACGTCGTCTGTGCAGGCCGCCTCCGCGGTGCCCCCGCAGCTCAACGTCAACGCGACCGCCGCCACCGCTGTCGCGTCGATCGCCACCCCGCCGGCCACGCCGTCCTTGGCAGCCTGGCCGTGGGCGCAGGCGCTGGCGGCGTTGTGGCTGGCCGGCGTGCTGGTCTGCGCCGCGCACAGCGTGCTGGCCTACCGCCGCAGCCGCCAGCGTGCGCGCGCGGCGGCGCCGTGCACCGACGCCGCCCTGCTCGGCGCGTTGCGCCTGGCCGCCGAGGCGCACGGCCTGCGCGAGCCGCCGCAGCTGCGGCTGTGCGCGCACATCGATTCGCCGCAGTTGATCGGGCCGTGGCGGCCGGTGCTGCTGCTGCCGGCGCGGCGCATGGCCAGCCTGCGCGCCGACGATCTGGACATGGCACTGACCCACGAACTGGTGCACCTGCAGCGCCGCGACCTGTGGTGGGGCCTGCTGCCGGCCGTGGCGCAGCACCTGTTCTTCTTCCATCCGCTGGTGCATCTGGCCAACCGCGAGTACGCCCTGGCCCGCGAGGCGGCCTGCGATGCGGCCGTGGTCGCCGGCCACCGCCATTGCCGTCACGACTACGCGCGGCTGCTGGTGCAGCTGGGCGTGGCGCCGCGGCCCAGCGCCGGCGTGGCCAGCGCCTCGCCGACCTTCCTGAGCCTGAAACGGAGATTGCAGATGCTGCAGACCACGTCCGCTTTTCCGCGCCTGGGCGCGGCCCTGATCCTGACCGCGGTGACCGTGCTCGGCGTGATGCCGCTGCGCCTGGTGGCCCAGCCCGGCCATGCGGCCCCGAGCGCGGCGCCGACCCGGCCGGCGCGCACGCCGGCGGCCGACGTGGCGACCGATGTCGATGCCGGCACCGAAGCCGCGGCCGATGCGGCTGCCGCGGCCGCCGAGGCGGCGCAGACTGCCGCCGATGCTGCCGGCGATGCCGCCGCGCAGGCGGCCGACGTGGCCGATGCCGCGCGGGAACGTGGACGCGAGGCGGCGGCTGCTGCGGCAGAAGCCGCCGAAGCTGCCGAAGCGACCGACGCGGCGGACATGGACGATGCCGCGCGTGCCGCCGACGCGCCCGCCGCGCCGCTGCCGCCGCGTGCGTCCAGGGCGGCCAGGGTGGCGGCAGCGACGCCCGCGCAGCCTGCACCGCCGCCGGTCGCGCCACTGCCGCCGCCCGCGCCGCTGGCGCCGCCGGCACCGGCGGTCCCCGCTGCGCCGCCGGCCATCGGCTCGCGGATCAGCAAGCGGTCGGTGCAGAAGACCCGCAACGGTCAACTCGAACAGTCGTATGTCCGGGTCAAGGGCAACCACTCGACGATGAGCGGCAGCAGCGACGAACTCGCCAGCATGAAGCGCGAGACCCAGGGCGATGGCCTGTGGTTCCGCCGCGGCGGCAAGCGCTATGTGGTGCACGATCCTGCGCTGCTGGCCCGCTTCGACGCGCTGTTCGAGCCGATCGGCAAGCTGGGCGCACAGCAGGGCGAACTCGGCAAGCGCCAGGGTGCACTGGGCCGCGAGCAGGGCGAGCTGGGCCGGGAACAGGGCAAGCTGGCGCAGGAGGCCGCGGCGCGGGCGCTGGCGCGTATCGACATGGACGCCGTCGCTGCCAAGGCGCAGGCGAATGCACAGGCAGCGCTTGCGCAGCGCCAGGACGCGCTGTCGGCGAAGATGCGCGTGCTCGGCGAACAGCAGGCTGCGCTGGGCCGGCAGCAGGGCGAACTGGGCGCGCGGCAGGGCGAATTGAACGCGCAGCTCGATCGCGAGGTCGACCGCCTGTTCGATGCGGCCATCGCCGCCGGCAGTGCGCAGCGGCTGGAGTGATCCGCCGGCCGCAAGCCGCGCCTACGCCGACGCGGCCGCCGCCAGCGCGCGTTCCTCGGCCTCGGCGGCGACCAGGCGCTGCAGCAGCAGCGCCAGCGTGACCACGTCCTGATGGTTGTGTGCGGCGACGCGACGCAGGTTGCGCGCGTTGCCGCCGCGCAGGTAGCCCAGCCACGCCGCCGGCGCTTCCGAGCCCGGCAGATCGTCCTCGCGCACCACCCGCAGCAACTGCCGCTCGATGGTGGCGAGCTTGCAGTTCTCCCAGGTGCCGCGGTAGCGGCGGCGGGTGGGATGCAGCAGGTCCACGTGGTCCAGCGCCGACAGCGGATCGGCGCAGCGCGCCAGCCGGTAGCGGGTCTTCAGCAGCGGCGCGTCGTAGCAGCGGCCGTTGTAGCTGGACAGCACCGTGCCTGGCCGCAGCCAGGCGCGGAACGCCTCCAGCATCGCCTTCTCCGCGCCCATCGTGGCCATCAGCAACTGGCGGATGCGCAGGCCCGGGCCATCGGCCGGATGCACGGTCCAGTCGGCCGCGCCGATCATGAAGGCGCGCGTCCCGGTGCCGCCGGCCAGGCCGGTGGTCTCGGTGTCGAAGAACAGCAGGTCGGTCGGTTCCACCGCATCCTCGCGGCGGGCGAAGGCCAGCGACAGCGCGCCGGCGGGGATCGGCTGCGGCAGGAATGCCTCGATCAGGTGCAGCCCGGGCGCGATCTCCACCCCGGGCAGATGTCGATCCGGCGCGGCTGGCTTGCGCGCGACCGCTGCCGCGGCGGGCGCGACGGCGCGCTCGCGCAGGCCGAGCAGGCGGCGCAGGGCGGACACATCGGTGCCGCCGCGGTCGAACGGGGCGATGGCGATGGGTGGCGCCACGGCGGTGTCGGTGCCGCCGCTGCGCGCGGGAGCGGGTTGCGTGCGTGCGGCCGGCGGTGCCGCGTGCGATGCGACCTCGCGCGGCTGCGCCGTTGCCTGCCGCGGCGCGTGCGTAGGCGTCGTCGCCACAGCGTCCGTGCGCGACGCGCGAGGCGCATCGGCCGCGGTGGGATTGCCGGAGGACGCCGGCGTGCGCTCGGCGCTGGCATCGCCGGCCTGCCGGCGCAGCGCGCGCAGGCGCTCCAGGCTGATGCTCATGCGCTCCACTCCGGCAGCGCGTCGGCATCGACGTCGGCGGCGAGCGTGGCCGGGCCGCGCGCGTCCAGCGCCGCGTCGTCCCCGCCGTCGAGCAACAGGCGCAGCACGCGCAACGCCAGCGCCCGCGGCGTGGTCGCGCTTTCCTCCTGCGCTGCCAGCACCGGGCCGACGCAGGCCGGGCAGCCGGCCACGCAGTCGCAGCCCTGTACCAGTTCGCGCGCGCGCTGCACCAGCTCGGCCTGGCGTCGCCACAACGGCTCGCTCAGGCCGACGCCGCCGGGGAAGTTGTCGTACAGGTACACGGTGGGCACGAACTGCTGCAGTTCGACGCTGGCCGGCTCGCCGCTGTCGCCGCCGCGCAACTGGCCACGGCCCTTGGCATCGGCCACCGCGAACCAGGCGCCGTCGCCATCGCCCACCGCCTGCTGCAGATCGCGCGCATCGGCCATCACCGCCACCGTGGCCACCACGTGCAACGCGTAGGCCGCGCCCAGGAAACCGTCCAGCGCGTCCTGCTTGCTGCCGAACGCCTTGAGCAGGGTGGCCTGCGGCAACTGCCACCACACCGCGGTGGTGTGCAGTTCCTGGTCGGGCAGGTTGACCGGGCCGTAGCCGATGTTCTCGTGGGTGTAGTAGCGGATCTTCTTGTAGCCGGCCACGCGCCGCACCACGTGCACCTCGCCGTGGTGCGCGTCGCCGCGCCCGGCTGCGCCGCCGTCGAAGCGGTCCAGCACCTTGAGCTTGGTGAAGTCGATGCTGTCGGTGTAGTAGTCGACGTGGGTGCGGGTGACGTAGGCCTTGCGCCCTTCCCAGTCCAGCTTCTCCACCTGGTAGGGCGTGCTCTGCACCATGTGGATGGCGCCCTCGTACAGGGTCAGCGCGGCGGCGGAATAGTCGACCTCGGCGATGATCTGCTGCTTGCCGTCGGTCTTGTCCACCACCACGAAGTTGCCGTCGGCCACCGAGCGCAGGCTCACCGCATTGGCCGGGTAGCTGTCGGCGATCCACTCCCAACGGTCGCCCTCCTGGTGCACCACCTCGCTCTCGGCCAGCGCTTCCAGGAACACCGCCGGGTCCACCGGGCCGAACGCCTCGCCGGCGACGAAGGTCAGCTCGAACGCGGCGCAGCGGATGTGGTCGAACAGGATCAGCGGCTGGTCCGGGGCGATGCGCGCGTGCTCGGGCGAGGCGTCGGCGAAGAAGTCCGGATGCCGCACCACGTACTGATCCAGCGGCTGCGAGCTGGCCACCAGCACGCCCAGCGCCGGCTGCTGGCGGCGCCCGGCGCGGCCGAAACGCTGCCAGGTGGCGGCGACGCTGCCGGGGTAGCCGTTGAGCACCACCACGTCCAGCGCGCCGATGTCCACGCCCAGCTCCAGCGCCGAGGTGGAGACGATGCCGTCGATGCTGCCGGCACGCATCGCCCGTTCGGCCTCGCGGCGCTCGCTGGGCAGGTAGCCGCCGCGGTAGGCGCGGATGCGCGGCGGCTTGCGCGGGTCGTGGTCGAAGATGTCCTTCAGGTACTTGGTCAGCACCTCCACCATCAGCCGGGTCTGCGCGAACACCAGGGTCTTGAGCCCGGACTTGATCGCGATGCGCGCGATGCGGTTGCTCTGCGAACGCGCCGAGGCGCGCAGGCCCAAGTCGGCGTTGACCACCGGTGGGTTCCACAACAGCACGTGCTTGTCGCCGCTGGGCGCGCCGGAATCGGTGATCGCGTGCACGCGCTGCTCGATCAGCGCCTCGGCGTGCGCGCGCGGGTTGCCGATGGTCGCCGAGCACAGGATGAACTGCGGCGTGACGCCATAGAACGCACAGATGCGCTTGAGCCGGCGCAGCACGTTGGCGACGTGGCTGCCGAACACGCCGCGGTAGGTGTGGATCTCGTCGATCACCACGTAGCGCAGGTTCTCGAAGAACTGCGCCCACTTGGTGTGATGCGGCAGGATCGCCTGGTGCAGCATGTCCGGGTTGCTGACCACGATGTCGCCGTGCAGGCGGATTGCCTGGCGCGCATCGCCGGGGGTGTCGCCGTCGAAGGTGAAGGCCTTCACCCCGAGGTCGCCGGCACGGTTGAGGTCCAGCAGTTCGGCCACCTGGTCCTGCGCCAGCGCCTTGGTCGGGAACAGGTACAGCGCCTTGGCCTGCGCGGTCATCGCCGCGGCCACCACCGGCAGCGTGTAGCACAGTGACTTGCCCGAGGCGGTGGGGGTGACGATGGCCACGTGCTCGCCGCGCTGCGCCGCCTCCCAGGCCTCGGCCTGGTGGCTGTACAGCTGCGCGATGCCGCGTTCGCGCAATGCCGCGGCCAGCGCCGGTGGCACGTCGTCCGGGATCGGCGCGTAGCGGCCGGCCTGGCCGGGGATGGTGAAGCTGCCGGTGATGCGGTCGTGGTAACGGCGCTCCAGCCGCGCGCTGAGCAGGGCGCCATCGCGCGAGGGCACCCCGTCGGTGGTGGACAGGGCGCGCTCGGCGTCCTCGGTGCGCGGGGCTAGGGCGTGGGCGTGGGCGGGCATCGGCACGGCTCTCAAAGCGGAACAGGGAAGCGAAATCGCGTCTCAGGGTATGAGACGGGGCGCGCCGAGGCGAGGACGGCAGATGAGCGGATTCAGGCGGGGCGGTTGCGGGTGCGTTGCCCATATGGATGCCGCGCCATCGGTGCGTTGCCCCGGTCGCCTTGCGCGCGTTGTCGTCCTCGACAGGTATCCTGTCGTCCCCCCGGCACCGGCGGCCCCTGTCGCCCACTGTTCCTGTCCGTGTCCGCTTCCGCGCTTCCCCCGCACTACCGCACCGCCGCCGCCCGCCGTGCCGATCTGCTCGTGCATGCCGCCGGCCTGCTGCTGGCCGTGGTCGGCGGCGCGCTGCTGGTCTGGCGCGCCCATGCCAACGATGCGCTGATCCTGGCCACCAGCATCTACGCGCTGGGGCTGCTGACCATGTTCGCCTGCTCGGCGGCGTACAACTTCGCCCCGCCGCAGCGCCAGCCGGTGCTGCGCAAGCTCGACCACGCCGGCATCTTCGTGATGATCGCCGGTTCCTACACGCCGTTCTTCGTGCTGGCGCTGTCCGGCGCCTGGGTCTGGTCGATGACCCTGGCGGTGTGGGGCGTGGCGCTGTTCGGGGTATTCGCCAAGCTGTTCCTGCCCGGCATCGCCAAGGGCTTCTGGGTGGCGATCTACCTGCTGCTGGGCTGGGCGGGGATGGCCGCGGTCAAGCCGATCGTGGCCGGACTGGACACGCCGGTGCTGTGGCTGATCGCCGCCGGCGGCGCGATCTACACGGTGGGCGTGGCCTTCTACGTACGCAAGTCGATGCTCTACAACCGCGCGATCTGGCATGCGCACGTGCTGGGTGGCGCGCTGGCGCACTGGTGCGCGATCTGGCTGTGCCTGCGCCCGCTGTCGCCGACGTGAACGGCGGTGGCGACGCGCTAGAGATGGCCGCGCCGCGTCCGTAAGCTCGGGCGCCATGGACAGCATGGGCACAACGGAACCGATCGGCCGGCGCCTGAGGGCGTTGCTGGCTGTCGCGTTGCTGGCGGCGTGCACGCAGGTGCAGGCGCAACAGGCGGCGCCTGCGACCGATGCCGCTGCGCCGCCCGCGTCGTCCGTCGCCATGCCGCCGGCCACCGACGCTGCCAAAGACGACATCCAGACCCTCGGCGAAGTGCGCGCGCTGCCGCCGGACGAGGGCGAGCCGCTGGATCTGTATCGCTTCAAGAATCCGGTGACCCCACCGCCCAACCGCTTCGACAAGGACTGGCGGCCGCCGCCCTCGGTGGAACAGGTCAGCCAGAGCGGCGGCTACATCGCGCTTGGCGTCTACTACCTGGCCGGCAAGGCGGCCAAGGGCCTGCATGCGCTGACCGGCGGTCCCGACCAGGTCCAGGCCGCCGTCGCGCGACCACCCCCGCAGCTGAGCGAGGCCGAGCTGCAGCGCGCCATGAAGGTGTGCGCGGAACAGGGTGGGGGCTGCGCGGCGGGGCAGTGAGCGTGTCGCCAGCTAGCCAGGGCTCGGGCACCGTCGGCACGGGCCGTGTCATCCCATGCTTCTGCTGTTGGCCTCGCGTGTCTGTGCGTCGCGCTGTTGCTCCATGGCGACCTGAGCCTGCAGGCTGGCTTGGCGTTGCTGCTCCGATTGCGCCAAGGCACCGAAGGACACCTCCACTGGTGTATTGATCGCTTGATCGGTCGGCATGTGCGCGCGCAGGCTGGCGGGATTGCGTGGATCGCCTTCGACGACGAAGACGTACTGCCCCGGCTCGGCCTGACGGCCGCGCTCGCTGAGCAGCACATGATCGACGCGGGTCAGGCCGTTGCGCGTGGCCAACTCGGTCAGGCTGGCCTTCATGCATGCGCTCGCGGTATCGGACGCGCGGCCGAGTTGCCGGTCCAGCGCGTCGACGCCGTTGGAGCAGTCCTGATACAGCGAGCTGTGCATGACCGCAGGCGCTGCTGGCGTCGGTGCTTGGCCTCGCCGCTGATCGGGTGATGGCTCCTGCGTTGCAGGTGCAGATGGAGCGGGTTGCGCCGGCGCCTGCTGGCGGGTCTGATATTCGGCCCTAGTATACGGTGGCGGTTGCGGCGGCCAATTTTCCGGACGGTCGAATTCGGTGGTGGGCGCTAGATGCTGGCTCACCGCGGACGCATTCAACTGCCGCCGCGTCTCCGTATCGGCGCGTCCGGTCTCCTGCAGCCCATTGGCCTTCTGGAATGCACGGACGCCGGCTTCGATGTGCTCGTCGTAGAGGCGGTCGCCGCCCCAGTTCGGAGGCGCATTCTGGATGTAGCCCAGGCCCTGCAACTGACGGCGCAGTTCATAGACAGGTTCCCCCTTCTCGCCTCGGCGGAGCTCTCCGTCCTTCAAGGGGCCGTACAGGTCGGTCATCGTCTGGCGCTTGAATTGCGGCTGCGCCTGCAGGGTATCGGCGCGCAGTTCGGCCAGCATGGCGGCATCGACGCGGCCGGTTGGCTCTGCAACGCCTTTGCTGCGCTCGTATTGTTTGACTGCATGCTCGGTGCCAGCACCAAAGTCGCCATCGGGGGAGATGGCCTTGCCTTTGCTATCGGTCATTCCCAGCGCGGCCAGATACTGCTGTGCTTCGAACACAGTTTGATTCGCGTCGCCCTTGCCGACGGATGCTGGCGCATTGGATGCGGCCGGCGGCTGCGCGGGTGCCACGGCTTCGCGTTGGGCGCGCTCTACCAGCGCCGGTACCGAAGCTTCCCAAGTGCGCGCATAACCGGCGATGGTTTGCACGCTTGCCGCATCGCGGGGATTGATGATCGCGCGTGCGCCGGCATAGTCCTGTTTGTCGGCGTTGATATGGGCGGCCAGGGTCTGACCCTGCACGAAGTCGCCATCGCGCATGCCGGCGACGAGGATCTTCGCCGCAATGGCGGGTTCCGCGGCCCGGCTTGGCGATTGCACGAGTTCGCGGCCTAGCCCGGCCTTCTCGCCAAGCTTCTCGTACAACTCGACATGGGTGAGATGCGCATAGCCGCGGCCGTAATAGGCTTCGCCACCGTGATACGACAGCGTCACGGCCTGCTTTCGCCCCCAGTCCTCTTCAGGGGCCTGGAAGTCTTTGGATTCGTGCTGTGCCGTGGCCAGCACATACGCGATCTGCCGGGTATCAGTGACACCGTGGTCCAGGCAGCTGCGGACGATCAGGTCGACCGATTGTTCGCGTGTCAGACCGAATCCCGCGTTTTGCTTGCCGTATCCGTCGCTCATGGGAGGTCCTTGTCTCTCTGTGTCATGCGAGGGTTGCGCCGCACTGGCTTAGCTACTTGCAGGAATCGATGGTCTTGCTGGAATGCCGCGTCGGTGTCGTTCCATGCAGAGCAAGCGCCACCATGGTGCGCTTGCATTGTCCTTCTTCCGACCACAGATGCAGGGTCGTGCCGCTGATGCCGGAGAGTGTGAGGCCGCGTGTCGCCTGTGCGAGCTTCTCGCTCTTCACGAAGCGCTTGGCCTTTGGATCGAATAGATAATAGGTATAGGCGGGCGCGCCGAGGCGGCCGGAAAAGTCGGTCCACAACAGCAGATCGTCGTAGCCGTCACCATTGATGTCCGAGACGATCACGGTGTAATGCAGGCCCTCGCTCTCTTCGCCCTGTTGAGTAATGGGGCCGCGATAGGCGGCGACATACTCTTGCTGGTCGGTTGTCTTGTTCAAAAAGACCAGCGACGGGACCGGGATGGACTGCTCACCCGCCGGACGCCGCACCACGACCGTCGCGGGCGCGCAGCGCAGCAGTAGCCCGCCGGTGTCGCGACAATGTGCGTCTGCGACCTGCAGGCTTAGATCTCCCAGGGAAAACGCGACCTGTCCCGCCGCATCCGGCAGCCCAGTCGCAGTGAACACCTTCGCCGCCGAGCCTGCATCGGGCGACGGCGTGATCGGCTTGGCGGCACTGATCGACGCGACGAACTGCGGATCGTTCAGTTGGCGCAGGCGGCTGATCGTCGTGGCCAGCCTGCATTGCTTGGCATCCAGGCGCATCGCCGGGCTTGCCTGCTCTGGCAGCTTGCACCGATTCTGGTAGATCTGCGCGATCCATTGGCGCTGTGCGGCTTGCAACGCCGATCGCTCTTTCGCGGACGGCAGGGCCGTCATGCGGGCGCGGTAGACCCTGTTCAACTCGCCGTCCTGGTAGGCGAACTCCTCGTCCACGCAGCGTTCCCGCCCCTCCTGCTGCATCGCCTTGGCGAGACACTGCGAATATGTGGGACGCAGCGCGTCCTTCTGCAACGCCAACAACTCCGCGCCCGACGGCAAGGACGGAGCCGCCGCGACTGCGCCACTTAGCACGATCGCGGACAAGGCCCCGAGGCACCGGGTGCCGAGCCAGCGCGCGTGCGCCCATTTGAACGATGAGACAAGGCCAGGGTGCGGCAGTTGTGGCGACGTGCTCCGCTTACGAATCTGATCTCGTTGTTCCATGCCTGCCATCTCCGGCCTCCGTGCAACGCCTTTGAAAGACCTCAGCTGTGCTTTGCTGCCTGGGACAATCGCCTGTTCAGCACCGCAACACGCTGCCGCGTAGCGTCCGACAGCTTGCCTGTCACTGCCCTCAACGCCCGCCGCGCGTATAGCCTTCCAGTTCGTCGGCGCGGGAGCTGATCCGGCGCAGGGTGGCCTCGGCGCTTTGCAGGCCAGCCTCCTGGCCGCGGGCGCCGAACGTACGGTCGAGCTGTGCGGCCTGGTCGTTGGACTGCTGCCAGGTGGATTGCGCATCCATCAGGCGGGAGCGGTCCATGCCGCTGAGGCGGTAGCGCAGCTTGTCGTAGGCGCGGTCCAGGCGTTCCTGCTGCACGCGCTGTTCGCGCTGGATGCAGCGCCGGTTCTCGTCCAGGCCCTGGGCCTGCTTGCGGCAGTCGTGGTAGGTGGCGGACAGGCCATCGCTCGGTGCAGCGGCTTCGGCGCCGGCCGGCGGCGTCTGCTGCAGTTGCTGCTGCATCTGCTGGATCTGCTCGGCCTGCTGCTGCAGCAGGCGTTGCTGTTGCTGAAGTTGCGCGTCGCGCGGGTCCATCTGCTGCGCGGCGGCGTTGCCGCACACGCCAGCGACCACCGCGGCGATCAGCCATGCGCGCAACCGGCGCTGGCGCTGGGTTCCCTGGTGCTGGTGCATCGTCCTTCTCCTTCGATCGGCAACCGATCCTGCCGCGCGCCGCATCGCCGGTGCGCGGTCGAGGTGGCGCCAAGCATACGGGAAGGCCGTGATGGCTTCATGGCACGGCGATGGGTGCGCTCAGCGGGGAGACACCGCGTTCGTCGAACGCTTCGACGGCGAACACGTAGTCCTGGTCGACGTTGAGCGCGCGGAGTTCCAGGTCGGTGCCGCGGTCGGCGAACACCTGGTAGGTGAGGGTGAGGCGGTCGGCGCGCAGGCCCCAGCGCACGTTGTAGCCGACGGCGCCGGGTACCGCCTGCCAGTGCACGCGGGCGTTGCGGCGGTCGGCCTCGCGGTGCGCGACCACGCCGGTGGGCGCCGGTGGCGGGGCGCCGTCGGCGTTGCCGAACACGCGCAGGTCGCTGATCGCCAGATGGGCGGCGCCGACGTGGCCGTGCACGTAGCGGATGTAGCGGGTGCGCACCGATGCGGGCAGTTGCAGGTAGGCGTTGGGCCGGTCGCGGCGGTCGGCGCCGTCGCCGACCTCGGCCAGCGGCAGCCAGTGGCGGCCGTCGCGCGAGTGCTGCAGCCGGAACGCGGTGTAGATGTCCGGCGCATCGCCGTAGCGGCCGGCACGGTAGTCGGCGAAGTTGATCTGCACTGCGCGCACGTTGCGCTCCCCGCCCAGGTCCACGGTGAGGGTCTCGCCGGCCGCGTTGCGTGCGGCGACCCAGTAGCTGCGCGGGTCCTCGTCGGTGGTGCGGTCGGCGGCGAAGCCGTCCAGGGTGGACGAGGCGGTGGCCGGCTTGCGGTAGGACAGCAGCATCCAGCCGGTGAACAGCGTCTCCGGGTCGGCCACCGGGCCGTCCGGCATCCAGTGCGGGAAATCGCCGAAGCGGGTGGACACGCGCATCTGCCCGTCGTCGGCGAACGCGGCCGGGAACAGCACGATGCGCCGTTCGAAGGTCCAGTTGGCGCCGATCCAGGCGGTGCCGCTGTTCCACCAGTTGCCGTGCGCGTCCTGGAAGGTGGAACCGTGGCCGGCGCCCTGCATGAAACCGCCGGGCTTGTACGCCACCGGGTTGTAGGGTGCGTAGACGAACGGGCCGAGCGGGTGCTCGCCGACGTACACGCCGTTGGCGTAGGCGTTGTACTCGCTGCCCGGCGCGCCGTATTGCAGGTAGTAGCGGCCGCCGGTCTTGGTCATCCATGCGCCTTCCAGGAAGCTGCCGATCGGGCTGCCGTCCGGGAAGCGGGCGCCGCGGTGATCGGGGCCGAAGCGCTCCCAGCCATGCTGCGCCGGGTCCAGCGCGAGCAGCGGCGTCGGCACGCCGCGGAAGGCGAAGCCCTGCGCACTGCGGTCCATGGCGATGCCGTACAGCGGGTAGCGGTCCGACGAGCCCCAGTACAGGTACCACTGGCCGTCGTCGTCGATGAACAGGTCCGGATCCCAGGGGCCGGGCGGCACGTCGCTGAGCGGCCTGCCCTTCATCTCGGTGCCGATCGGCTGGGCGCGCGGCAGCGTGGGCAGCAGCCGGGTCAGGAAGTCGAGTTGGCCGCTGGCCGGGTCGCGGGTCTGCAGCAGCGGGCGCGGTTCGAAGGCCGACTGCATGATCACCAGGCGGTCGCCGTCGGCGACCACCGCCGGCGCGACGATGCTCTCGAACGGCCAGCGGCTGGGCGTGACGAACTGCCAGTCGAGCAGGTTGGGGGAGCGCCAGTAGCCGTCGGCCAGGGTCTGGAACAGGTAGTAGGCATCGCCGAAGTGCACGAACACCGGATCGGCGCCGGTGCGGTAGGAAATGCCTTCGTTCAACTGCTCGAAGTTGTAGCGGTAGTCCAGGTCGATCGGGTTGGCGTAGCTGCGCGCGCCCGGTGCCTGCGCTGCGGCCAGCCCGGCGGACGCCAGCAGCGCCAGCGTTGCGAATGCTTTGAACATGGCGATGGCCTTCCCCCCGTGACGGCGGCGGCTACCGTAGCAAACGCCGTGGAGGGGCGCGATGCGGCGCGTGATGCGCCGCGGTTACCATGGCGCTCGTTCGCCGGCGCCGCGCTGCGGTCGCGGCGCCCATCCGATCGACCCCCGATTCCATGACCACCAACGTCTCGCCGCGCCGCCTGCTGCCCTCCCTGCTGCCGTGCTTGCTGTTCGCCGCCGCGTCCGCCTTCGCCAACGACAGCAGCATCGGCGACGCCAATGGCTCCATCGAGCTGATCCGCCAGCCGGACATCCGCATGAGCAAGGAAGACCTGTTCGTCAGCGAGGAGCGGGTGCAGGTGGACTACGTGTTCACCAACACCAGCACGCGCGAGCTGCTGGTGCCGATCGCTTTCCCGATGCCGCCGATGTACTTCGGCATGGCCGACCACAGTGCGCTCACCGACTTCAAGCTGTGGGTGGACGGCAAGCCGGTGCGCACCGAGCGCCGGCTGGTGGCGAAGCTTGACGGCAGCGACATCTCGCGTGCCTGGGCGGCCAGTGGCTGGACGCCGGACGACTTGGCCGAGTACGTCGAGAGCGGCAACGTCCCGGCCGGCCGCAAGCCGCTGCCCGGGCGCTGGTTCGATGCGGACGGGCAGCCGCGCTTCACCCTCAGCGAATACTTCGTCTGGCAGCAGCGCTTCCCCGCCGGCGGCACGGTGGCGATCCGCCACAGCTACGTGCCCAGCGTCGCCACCGGCGTGCCGATGCTCGCCAGCGATCTGATCGGCGAGTACGCCAAGCCCACCTGCCTGGACGCCGCCACCCAACAGCGCATGCGTCGCCGCGCCGGCGCCAACGGCCTGCAGTGGAGCAACCTGCGCTACGTGCTGCGCACCGGCGCCAACTGGAAAGGGCCGATCCAGGACTTCCACCTCACCCTGAAGAAGCGCGCCCCCGGCGACCTGCTCAGCCTGTGCTTCGACGGCGACCTGCAGCGCACCGATGCGCTCACTTTCGAGTTCCGCCAGCGCGACTTCATGCCCGACCGCGACCTGGACATTCTGTTCCTGCGCTGATCCGTTGCCGGCACCCGCCGTGTCCGGCCGCGCCGAAGCCGACATCTCGCTGAACGCCGAAGCGGCGCGGTCTGCAGTTTTCGCCCGACGCGGTGGCGCGCGCGGCGGCGGATCGGGCAGCATGCGGCGGCGCGTTTCCTCCCCCCAGGACCCACCCGCATGCGCGATGTCGCCGTTGCCGCTTCCGATCCCGTCGCCCTGGTCGCGGCGCGCATGGAGCGCCTGCCGCCCACCCGCACCCTGTGGCGCCTGGTGGCGCTGCTGGCGCTGGGCGGCTTCTTCGAACTGTACGACCTGTTCCAGACCGCCTACCTCAGCCCCGGCCTGCTGCGCGATGGCATCTTCGCCGAGGGCGCGGCCGGCGTGTTCGGCATCGCCGACCAGGCCGCGTTCGCCTCGGCGACCTTCCTGGGCCTGTTCCTCGGCGCAAGCCTGCTCAGCCCGCTGGTCGATCGTGTCGGACGCCGCGCGGTGTTCTCCTTTGCGCTGCTCTGGTACAGCGTGGCGACCGTGGCGATGGGCCTGCAGCACAGCGCGCCGGGGGTCATCCTGTGGCGCGGCGTGGTCGGCATCGGCCTGGGCGTGGAGCTGGTCACCATCGACACCTACCTGTCGGAAATGGTGCCGCGGCAAATGCGTGGCGCGGCGTTCGCGCTGGCGTTCTGCGTGCAGTTCCTGGCGGTGCCGGCGGTGGCGCTGAGCGCCTGGGCGCTAGTGCCGCACGCGCCGCTAGGCCTGAGCGGCTGGCGTTGGGTGGCGCTGCTCAGCGGCGGCTTCGCGCTGGCGGTGTGGTGGCTGCGCAGCCGTTTGCCGGAGTCGCCACGCTGGCTGGCCACCCAGGGCCGCCACGCCGAGGCCGACGCGGTGCTGCAGCGGCTGGAGGCGCGCTGTGCCGCCGACCTGGGGCGGCCGTTGCCGGCGCCGGATCCGCTCCCTGCCTCCCTTGCGCCGCCGCCGCGCTTCTCCGCGCTATGGCAGCCCCCGTACCGGCGCCGCATGGCAATGCTGGTGACCTTCCACATCTTCCAGGCGATCGGTTTCTTCGGTTTCGGCAACTGGCTGCCGGCGCTGCTGGCGCGGCAAGGCGCCGACAGCGTGCACGGGCTCGGCTACGCCTTCGCCATCTCGCTGGCGTATCCCGTGGCACCGCTGCTGCTGATGGGCGTGGCGCAGCGCTGGGAGAACAAGTGGCAGGTGGTGGTGTCGGCGCTGGGCGCGATGCTGTTCGGCCTGCTGTTCGCCTGGCAGCACCAGCCGCTGTTGCTGATCGCCTGCGGCGCGGCGGTCACCTTCTGCAATGCCTGGATGAGCTTCGCCTACCACGGTTACCAGGCCGAATTGTTCCCCACGGCGCTGCGCGCCCGCGCGGTGGGCTTCTGCTATTCCTTCAGCCGCCTGTCCACCGCCGCCAGCAGCCTGCTGATCGGCATGCTGCTGGACCGCACCGGCCATCGCGGCGTGCTCGGCTTCATCGCCGCCAGCCTGCTGATTGCCGCCGCGGTGGTGGGCCGGTTCGGACCGCGCACCCGCCAGCGCGCGCTGGAGCGGATCTAGGGCTGGCCCTGGGCGCACGGGCGCGCCGACCGCTGAACGTCCCGAACCGGTCATCGGCTCTCGACACCATGTCGCTGCCGCCCGGTGCATGCTGTCGCCTCCCTCGCCACGAGCTTCGGCCATGACCACGCTACTGCCCGTCCCCGTGATGGATGCCGCCGACCACCGCGACCTGGCCCAGGCGCGCGCCCTGCTGGAACACCCCGGCCTGGCGGCGAAGATCGCCAATGCGGTGGGCGCGCCGATCGAGGCGCTGATCAGCAAGCGCCTGCCGAAGATGCTGTCCTCGCGCATCGATGCGGTCAGCCAGCGCGCGCTGCGGGTGGCGTTGCGCTCGGCGCTGCTGACCCTGCGTGGGCAGGCGCCGGAACGCGCGCGGCCGCGCCTGCATGGCGCCGCGGTGGCGGCGACCGGCGCCGCCGGCGGCTTCTTCGGCCTGCCCGGGCTGGTGGTGGAACTGCCGCTGACCACCACCTTGATGCTGCGCTCCATTGCCGACATCGCCCGCGCCGAAGGCGAGCGCCTGGACGATCCGGCGACCGCCCTGGCCTGCCTGGAAGTGCTGGCGCACGGCGGCCGCAGCCAGCGCGACGATGGCAGCGAATCGGGTTACTTCGCGGTGCGTGCGGCGATGGCGCAGCAGCTCAGCGCCGCCGCGCAGTACATCGCCGCGCATGGCCTGGGCAGCAAGGGCGCGCCGGTGCTGGTGTCGCTGCTGTCGCGCATCGCCGCCAAGTTCTCGGTGACGGTCAGCGAGAAGCTGGCGGCGCAGGCGGTGCCGCTGGTCGGCGCGGCCAGCGGCGCGCTGCTCAACACGGTGTTCATCGCCCACTTCCAGGCGATGGCGCGCGGCCACTTCACCGTGCGCCGGCTGGAACGCCGCTACGGCGAGGCCGCGGTGCGCCAGGCCTACGAGGCGCTGCCGGCAGGGCGATGAGCCATGGCGGTCGCCGCATTGCGCTGGCTGTGGGCAGCGCGCGCTGGCACAGTGGTGACCGCTTCCACGCTTCTCCCGCTCTTTCCTTGCCGCAGGTGCACGCCATGAAAACCCGCCACCGTTCCGACAGCGACGACGACCAGCCGCGGCTGGCGGTGCTGATCGACGCCGACAACGCGCAGCCGTCGGTCATCGAAGGCCTGCTCGCCGAAGTCGCCAAGTACGGCCTGGCCAGCGTCAAGCGCATCTACGGCGATTTCACCAGCACGCGCATGACCCAGTGGAAGCAGGCGCTGCTGAAGCACTCGATCAGCCCGGTGCAGCAGTTCGCCTACACCAGCGGCAAGAATGCCACCGACAGCTCGCTGATCATCGATGCGATGGACCTGCTCTACACCGGCCGCTTCGACGGCTTCTGCCTGGTTTCCAGCGACAGCGACTTCACCCGCCTGGCGCAGCGCCTGCGCGAGGAGGGGCCGACGGTGTACGGCTTCGGCGAACGCAAGACCCCGGATGCGTTCGTGCAGGCCTGCGACAAGTTCATCTACACCGAAGTGCTGCGCAGCGAGGCCAGCGCCGCCGAACCGGCCAAGCCCGCCGCTGCGGCCGCCAAGCCGGCGGCCAAGGGCCGCAAGAAGCCGGCCGCGACGCCGGCCAAACCCGAGCCGACGCCCGCTGCCAACGAGACCAAGCAGGCGCCGCTGACCCTGCTGCGCCAGGCCATCGAGGAAGCCTCCGACGACCAGGGCTGGGCCGGGCTGGGTAGCGTCGGCAGCTATCTGAACAAGGTGCGCCCGGATTTCGATCCGCGCCTGTACGGCCACAAGAAGCTCAGCGACCTGCTGCGCCGGCTGTCGACGCACTTCGAACTGGAGGAGCGCGGCAACGAGGGCGGCGGCAAGCGCATTTTCGTGCGCTCGCGCGGATGAGCCGTCAGTCGCTGCCATTCGCGCTGGTGCGTGCCGTCGCGGCACGCAACGGCACACACAGGTGCACGACACGATGAGCGATCGACCCTACGCCCCGTCCTGCGACCGCAACCGCGATCCGATCCTGCGGGTGCTGCAGCGGCACTTCGCCGGTCGCCGCCATGTGCTGGAGATCGGCAGCGGCACCGGCCAGCACGCGGTGCATTTCGCCGCGGCGCTGCCGCATTTGAGTTGGCAATGCAGCGAGCGCGCCGAGCACCTGCCCGGCATCGCGCAGTGGCTGGCGGCGGCAGGCCTGCCGAACACGCCGCCGGCGCTGGCGCTGGACGTGCGCGAGGGGCCGTGGCCGCACACCGGCTACGATGTGGTGTTCACCTCCAATACCTTGCACATCATGGGCTGGGACGCGGTGCAGGCGTTCTTCGCCGGGGTCGGCCAACTGCTTGCCGCCAGCGCCGGCGGCATGCTGGTGGTGTATGGGCCGTTCAATTACGGCGGCGCCTTCACCAGCGACAGCAATCGCGACTTCGATGCGTGGCTGAAGGCGCGCGACCCGGCCAGCGGCATCCGCGATGCCGAGGCGGTGGACGCGCTGGCGCAGGCGCAGGGCCTGACGTTGCAGGAAGACGTGGCGATGCCGGCCAACAACCGTTGCCTGGTCTGGCGCCGCGGCTAGGCGCGGCTGACCGCGACGACGATCTGAACCGGGTGCGCGATCGGCCCGACGGTGGCGCGTTGCGTCCAGGTGACGAAAGCGTGCCGTGCCCCTCATGACGGGTTCACCACTGTGCCACGGCGGATTCACCGCGCGCTTGCGACTGTGCGTCGACACCCGCCGCCGCCGAACGGGCCTGCGGTCGGTGCTTCCTTCCTTCGCCACGGAGCGTTCCCATGGACAACAACGACAAAGCCCGCGATCTCAATCGCGACCCGATCTCCGGCACCCCGGGTTCGCATCCGGTCGGGGTCGGTATCGGCGGCACCGCCGGCGGCGTGGCCGCGGGCGCACTGGCCGGCACCGTGTTCGGGCCGCTTGGCACCTTGATCGGCGCAGCGGTGGGCGTGGTCGCTGGCGCGGCTGCGGGCAAGGGCGTGGCCGAGCGCATCGATCCCACCGGCGAAGACGCCTACTGGCGCGAGGAATACCGCAACCGCGACTACGCCAAGGCCGATTACGACTACGATCGCGACTACGCCGCGGCCTACGGCCTGGGCCTGCAGGCCCGCGAGCAGTATCCCTCGCGCACGTGGGACGAACACGAGCGCGAACTGTCGCACGACTGGGGCACGCGCCGCGGCGACTCGCGCCTGGAGTGGGACGAGGCGAAGCTGGCCGCGCGCGATTCCTGGGAGCGCGCCGATGCCACCTACCGCACCTACGAGGACAGCGACCGCTACTACGCCGATCGCTTCGACACCGTGGACTACCGCGAGACCGACAGCAGCTACGACGACTACCGCCCGGCCTACCGCTACGGCGTGCAGGCGCGCAGCCGCTACCGCGACCGGGTCTGGGACGACCGCCTGGACACGGACCTGGAAAGCGGCTGGGAGCGCGCCAAGGATCGCTCGCGGCTGAGCTGGGCGCAGGCCAAGGCCGCCGTGCGCGAAGCCTTCGATTCGGATCGCTACGATCGCCCGGGCCGCGGCAATCCGCCCGATCCGCGGGTCTGATTCGACGTTCGTTCCGTTGAGTGCCTTCGCTCGAGTTACCACCCGGCACTCGACAGAGTGACGTCTCGATACGACACAGCGGCCGCTCGCCTAGGGCCGCTGTGGCGTATACGGAGTGTGCGGACCCAACCATGTGGGAGGGACTTCAGTCCCGACGCGCAGACCCTTCCGTCATCGACAGCATCGCGATCGACCGGGATCCATCTGCATGGTAGTGGTGCGCGGGAAGGCGCTGGCACAGGCTGCATCGCCACCGGGTGACATGGCAGGTCGCGGCTGAAGCCGCTCCTACAGCCTGGCCCTACAGTCCGTCCGACTTCAGCGAACTACCCGCAGGTTGTTGCGCCGTCGATTGCAACGGATCGTCCTCCTGCGCATCGGCCTCGGCGTCTTCCTTCAACGCCGCATCCCACCATGCCGGGGCTGCCAGCGGTTCTTCCCCATAGCCGTTCATGCAACCTGTTCGTTGCTGCTCCAGGCGCTTGTAGTCCAGGGTGAGACGTTGCACGTCCTGTTGCTCTGGCCACTCGGTGTAGGCGAAGTAGCCCTCGTACTGGTTCCCATTGATGCAGGCGATATACGAATCCGCCCGCAGCCCGGCTGCCTGAAAGACCAAGACACGCGCCTCGCCGTTGCGATCCAGGCGGCCATGGAAGACCGTCCATTTGCCCGATGCGCAACTCGCGCCGGAGATCCCCATGTAGCTCAGGCACGGAATCGACCACACGTCCTGCTGGACGCGGATCCTCGCGCCGGAGAGCGGCCGATCGGGCCCCGCCACGACGCGTATCGTGATGAACCGCGGCATGATCCAGGGGCCAGCGTGCTCCGCCAGCAGGTAGAACAGCAGGATGGCGCCCACCAGCGCCATGCATGCGAGTTTGACCAAACGCTTCACGCGATGTTCCTTCGAGGGTGATGCGGTCGTGGATCGCTGGCGATCCACGCAACGCGCGGATGATGCCCAAGGCCGGTTGCCCTGGGCGATGCTGCTGTCCTGCGTGCTGCTGGAGTCGGGTTGAGGCTGCAGCCGCTCCTGCAGCAGATGCACGCCAGGGAGCGCGGGAGGGCGGCAGGCGCGGCGCCCGCCGCGCCGCGTTCGGTCAGACGCCTTCGATGCCGCCACTGCGCCGCCGCTGCACGGCGGCAGGCGTTCGTCTCCCGCTCAGGCCGCCTGCACGATATGCAGCGCCTTCGGATTGCGCCAGGTCGCCAGCAGCCGCGCTTCGCGCTGCTTGGCTTCGTGCAGGTGCGCTTCCTTGACGTGGCCGTAGCCGCGGATGTGTTCCGGAATGCTGGCGATCTGCACCGCCAGCGCCAGGTTGTCGGCCTGCAGCCGCTGCAGCAGTTCGTCCACGGTGGCGACGTAGTCGGCGATCAACTGCCGTTCGCCGCGGCGCTCGGCGCTGTAGCCGAACACGTCGAAGGCGCCACCGCGCAGCCGGCGCAGCTTGGCCAGCCACTTGAACGCGGTGAACATCCACGGCCCGTACTCGCGCTTGCGCAGCCGGCCGTGTTCGTCCTTCTTCGCCAGCAGCGGCGGCGCCAGGTGGAAGCGCAGGCGGTAGTCGCCCTCGAACTGCGCCTGCACCTGCTGCGCGAACGCGCCGCTGGTGTACAGCCGCGCGACTTCGTACTCGTCCTTGTAGGCCATCAGCTTGAATGCGTAGCGCGCCACCGCTTCGGTCAGCGCGGTCGAGGCCGGGGCCACCCGCTGCTCGGCGGCACGCACGCGCTCCACCAGCGCGGTGTAGCGCGCGGCGTAGGCGGCGTCCTGGTAGTCGACCAGGAAGGCGTGGCGGCGCGCGACAAGCTCGTGCAGCGAGCGCGACAGGCGACTGTCGTCCAGCGGCGCGTGCCCGGCCTCGCCGCTGTCGGCGGCGGCCGGCAATTCGCGCGCCGGACGCGGATTGGACGGATTGCGCGGGGCGGCGCTGGCGCCGGCCTCGTGGCCTTCCCACTCGCCCGGCGGCAGTTGCTGCAGGCCCAGCGTCTGGCGTTCGCCCTCGTCCGCGGCCGGATCGGCGAGACCCGCCGCGCGTCGCACCGCCGGCAGGTCCAGCGCCGCCAGGCGACCCCAGGCGAAGGCCTGCTGGTTCATCGTCACGGCCGCGCCGTTGAGCTCGATGGCGCGCATCAGTGCGGCGTGCGACAGCGGCACCAGGCCCTGCTGCCACGCGTAGCCGAGCATGAACAGGTTGCTGGCGATGGCGTCGCCGAGCAGCGCGGTGGCCAGCTGTGTGGCGTCGAGCAGCAGCGGATCGCGCCCGCCCAGCGCCAGGCGCACGCCGGCAATGATGTCGGCTGCCGGGAACTGCATGTCCGGATGCGTGGTGAAGGTACCGGGCATCGCCTCGTAGGTGTTCAGCACCACCTGCGAGCGGTCGCCGCGCACCTTCGACAGCGCCCAGTAGTCGTTGACCACGACCATGTCGCAACCCAGCACCAGGTCCGCCTCGCCGGCGGCGATGCGCACCGCGTGCAGGTCTTCCGGTTGCCGCGCGATGCGGATATGCGTGGTGACGGCGCCGCCCTTCTGCGCCAGGCCGGTCTGGTCGAGCACGCTGGCGCCCTTGCCCTCCAGGTGCCCGGCCATGCCCAGCAGCGCGCCGATGGTGACCACGCCGGTGCCGCCGACGCCGGTGATGAGGATGTTCCAGGGCTGGCTCAGGTCGCTGCGGAAGTTCGGCGCCGGCAGTTGCTCCAGCAGTGCCGCGGCCTCGGCCTTGCGGCCCTTGCGTGGCTGCCCGCCGTGCACGGTGACGAAGCTGGGGCAGAACCCGGACACGCAGGAGTAGTCCTTGTTGCAGCTGGACTGGTCGATCTGGCGCTTGCGTCCGTACTCGGTCTCCTTCGGCAGCACCGACACGCAGAAGCTCTTCTCACCGCAGTCGCCGCAGCCTTCGCAGACCAGCGAGTTGACCAGCACGCGCTTGGGCGGATCGGGCAGCTTGCCGCGCTTGCGCCGGCGCCGCTTCTCGGTGGCGCAGGTCTGGTCGTAGATCAGCACGCTGGTGCCCTTGACCTCGCGCAGGCGCCGCTGCACCGCGTCCAGTTCGCTGCGGTCGTGGAACTCCACGTCGCTGGGGAACAGCTCGCGGCGCCGCGTCCACTTGCCGATGTCGTCGCTGACCAGGGCGATGGTGTGCACGCCCTCGGCGCGCATCTGCCGGGCGATGTCGGGCACGCTGAGGGTGCCGTCCACCGGCTGCCCGCCGGTCATCGCCACCGCGTCGTTGTAGAGGATCTTGTAGGTGATGTTGACGCCGGCGGCGATCGACTGGCGGATCGCCAGCGAGCCGCTGTGGAAATAGGTGCCGTCGCCCAGGTTCTGGAACACGTGCGGGGTGTCGGTGAACGGCGCCTGCCCGGCCCAGGTGACGCCTTCGCCGCCCATGTGGGTGAAGGTGTCGGTGGCGCGGTCCATCCACGTCACCATGTAGTGGCAGCCGATGCCGCCGAGCGCGCGCGAGCCCTCCGGCACCACCGTGGAGGTGTTGTGCGGGCAGCCGGAGCAGTAGTGCGGCACGCGCGGGAAGTTGGCGCGCGGCAGCGCCATTTCCGCTTCCTTGGCCTCCATCCAGCGCAGCCGCTGCTGGATCGAGTCGGTGTCGAGCGCGGCGGACTGCGGCAGGCGCAGGATGCGCTGGCCGATCACTCCGGCGATGGTGGCCGGGGTCAGTTCGCCGGTGGACGGCAGGATCCATTCGCCGGCCTCGTCGTACTTGCCGACGATGCTCGGGCGCGGGCCGGCGCTGGCAGGCCAGTTGTAGAACTGCTCCTTCATCTGCCGCTCGATGAAGGCCTTCTTCTCCTCCACCACGACGATGTCCTGCAGCCCGCGCGCGAACGCGGCGATGCCCAGCGGCTCCAGCGGCCAGGTCATGCCGACCTTGTACACGCGGATGCCGATGCGCGCGCAGGCGTCCGCGTCCAGGCCCAGGTATTCCAGCGCCTGCAGCACGTCTAGGTAGCTCTTGCCGGTGGTGACGATGCCCAGCCGCGCCTGCGGCGCGTCCATCACCGTGCGGTCGATGCCATTGGCGCGGGCGAAGGCCTGCGCCGCACGCACCGCGTAGCGGTGCAGGCGCATTTCCTGGTCCAGCGGCGGATCCGGCCAGCGGATGTTGAGTCCGCCGGGCGGAAGTTCGAAATCCTCCGGCAGCACGATCTGCCGCGCGAACGGGTCCACCTGCACCGAGGCCGAGGATTCCACCGTCTCGGCGATGGTCTTGAAGCCGATCCAGCGCCCGGTGTAGCGGCTCATCGCCCAGCCGAGCAGGCCCATGTCGAGGATGTCCTGCACCCCGGCCGGGTTGAGCACCGGCATCATCGCGCTGACGAACTCGTCCTCCGAGCCGTGCGGCAGGGTCGAGCTGCGGCAGGCGTGGTCGTCGGCGGCCAGCGCCAGCACGCCGCCGTGGCGCGAGGTGCCGGCGGCGTTGCCGTGCTTGAACACGTCGCCGCAGCGGTCCACGCCCGGGCCCTTGCCGTACCACATGGCGTACACGCCATCCACGCGCGCGCCGGGGAACAGGTTGGTCTGCTGCGTGCCCCAGACCATGGTCGCGCCCAGGTCCTCGTTGAGGCCGGGCTTGAACACCACGTTGGCCGCGTCCAGGTGCTTGCGCGCGCGCCACAGTTCCAGGTCGAACCCGCCCAGCGGGCTGCCGCGGTAGCCGCTGACGAAGCCGCCGGTGTTCAGCCCGGCGGCGCGGTCGCGCAGCTGCTGCATCAGCGGCAGCCGCACCAGCGCCTGCACGCCGGACAGGTAGATGCGGCCGTCGGTTCGGGTGTACTTGTCTTCCAGCGTATAGCCGGTATCCACGCCGCCAGCGGCCGCTGCGGCGAGGGAGGACGACGGACGCGGATCGGCGATGCGGTTCATGGCTTGCCCGGAAATGGAAGGCTGGCGGGCGCGCAGCGCCTGCCGCGCGCGATCGTCCCGATTGTATCAGCGGCGATTTTTGCGCTCGTTCTCGTCCACGTCGGCCCCGCCGGGGTAGGATGGGACCCGGGTGAGGGGATCACTCCAGGGGATTGCAGCAGTGAAGGCATACACATACGCAGTGGCCGCGATGCTGGCCTGCATCGGGCTGGCCGCCGCGGCCAGCGTGCGGGCGCAGGCATTGCCGGCACCGAAAGAGTTCTATTTCGACGAAGACCGCAGCACCACGCGTCCGGTCACCGCCATCGCCGGCAGCGGCGAGGCCCTGGTCGATCGCCTGGCCAGCGCCGTGCAGCGCGACCCCGATGCCAACGAAGCGCGCGCGCAGTTGGCCGGCATCGCCATGGCCGGCGGCCGCCAGGAACTGGGCGAACAGCTGTACCAGGCCGCGTTGCACGGGCTGCCCGCCGGTGTGCAGCGGCGCCAGGTGCAGTGGAACTACGGCTGGGACCTGCTGCGTGCCGGCGACCCGGCGCGCGCGCTGGCGCAGTGGGGCGCGCTGGTCAACGGTCGCCCGGCCGCGCCGGACTGGCTGCCGCCGACCCTGGCGCTGGCACTGTGGCGCTTGCAGCGCAAGGACGAGGCGGTGAAGTGGTATGCCGCGGCGGCGCGCACCTGGCCGGACAAATGGGGCGCCACGGCCGATTTCGTGGCCTTGCTGCCGACCTGGCGCGACGACGAGCGTGCCACTCTTGCCGAAGTGCAGGCCGCCTGGAAGGCAGCGCCGCCGGCCTGGCCCTGAGTCGGCGCGCAGCGCGCCTACCGCGGCAGGGCGGGGCGCGCGTCGAGGCCTGCGTCGAAAGCGATGCGGCTGTCGCCTTCGCGTTTGCTGCCGTTTGAGGCGCAACGCACGCAGGCGTCCCCACGCGTCGCGCCGAGCGCGATGTCGCCCACGCAGGCGTTGCCGACGCGGCGCTGGTGGGCCGGTATGCCCCGCGCGTTGCGGATCACGATCGCCATCTTTGATCTGCCACGCGCTGGCATGTCGGCGCGGCCGCGGCGGCCGCGCCTCCATCGCGTCCACACCGCGCATGCGATGATGCGGGCCGATTCTCGTCGAGTTGCGTTGTCGCGATGGCCTTCGATGCCTTTGCCCTGATTCTGGCCATGCTGGCGCTCGGCAAGCTGTTCGCGCGCCTGCGCGTGTTGCCGGCCAACACCACCGAGGTGCTCAACGGCGTGGTGCTGTACCTGTGCCTGCCGGCGTCCGTACTGATCTACGTGCCGCGCCTGCAGTTCAATTGGGAGCTGCTCGGATTGATGCTGACGCCGTGGCTGCTGACCGGCGTGAGCGTGCTGGCGATGCTGGCCCTGCGCGGGCCGCTGCGGCTGCGCCGCGAGCAGCAGGCGGTGCTGCTGCTGTGCGTGGCGCTGGCCAATTCCAGCTTCATCGGCTACCCGATGGTGCGCGCGCTGCTCGGCGAGGCGGCCCTGCCGTATGCGGTGGTCTACGACCAGTTCGGCACCTTCGTGTTGCTGTCCAGCTTCGGCCTGTACGTGCTGGCGCGCTACAGCGGCGAGGCGCCGCCATCGCCGCGGCAGACCCTGCTGCGGATGGCGCGCTTCCCGCCGCTGTGGGCGCTGCTGTTCGCGCTGACGCTGATGCCGGCGCAGCCGCCGGCGTGGATCGCCTCCGGCCTGCAGCACCTGGCCGACGCGATGCTGCCGCTGGTGATGCTGGCGGTGGGGTTCTCCATCCAGTTGCGGCTGCCGCGCGAGGAACTGGCACCGCTGGCTGCCGGGCTGATGTTGAAGCTGCTGGTGCTGCCGGCCCTGGCCTGGCCAATGTCGTGGGCGCTGGGCCTGCGTGGGCAGGCGCTGCAGGCCAACGTGCTGGAATCGGCGATGCCGACCATGATCACCGCCGCCCTGCTGGCGATCTCGCATCGCCTGGCGCCGCGCCTGGCCGCGGCCTTGGTCGGCTACGGCATCCTGCTGTCGCTGGTCACTTTGCCGGCGTGGGCGTGGTTGTTGGGGGCATTGCGGTAGTGGTGGCGCGACGGAGCTAAATTGCACGGCATGGCATCACGCGCGTCCGTACCCTCATCCGCCCCTTCGGGGCACCTTCTCCCGTGGGGAGAAGGAGAAGCTTAAGCCCCTCTCCCCCCGGGAGAGGGGTTGGGGTGAGGGTCGGGCGCAGCCTCATGAAAGCAGGAGCAGTCGCAACCAACACCGGAAGCGACCGATAGCGCCTGGTCGCGGCTGAAGCCGCTCCTACACAGCCCCACAACGCCGCGACTGGACCGCCCGCAACTAATCCGCCGGCACCGTCCGCCCACTGGCCCAACTGCGCAGCGCCTGCACCTGCTCGGCCATCAACACCGAAAGCGGTCGGGTGTTGCGGATCTCCTGCATCAGCAGCTCGGTGTCCAGCGGCCGCTGTTCGGCATGCGCGGCATACAGCCCGGAGACGATCGCCTGCTCGATCTCGGCGCCGGAGAACCCATCCGCCGCGGCAGCCAAGGCCGGCAGCGCGAACGCGTCCGCGTGCAGTTGCCGCCGGGTCAGATGCAGGCGCAACAGCTCCACGCGCGCCTGCGGATCGGGCAGGTCGACGAAGAAGATCTCGTCGAAGCGGCCCTTGCGCAGCAGTTCCGCCGGCAGCTCGTGCACCTGGTTGGCGGTGGCGACGATGAACACCCCGGCGCTGCCGTCGGCATTGCCGCGTTCGGCCATCCAGGTCAGCAGCGTGCCGAGCACGCGCCGCGACACGCCGCCGTCCTCGCCGCCGCTGGCCAGGCCCTTCTCGATTTCGTCCATCCACAGCACGCACGGCGCCAGCTGTTCGACCGCGGCAAGGGCATCGCGCAGATTCTTCTCGGTCTCGCCGTGGTACTTGGCGTACAGCGCGCCCATGTCCAGGCGCAGCAGCGGCACGCCGAACCCGGCGGCGGTGGCCTTGGCCAGCATCGACTTGCCGCAGCCCTGCACGCCGAGCAGCAGCACGCCCTTGGGCGGGTCCAGCCCCGGTGGCGCGGTGCCGGCGAACACCGCGCGGCGCTGCGCGATCCATTGCTTGAGCCGGCGCGCACCGGCCACGTCCTCGAAGCGCGTGGCGTCGTTGTCGTACTGCAGGTGGCCGCTGCGGTTGAGCAGTTCGAACTTGAGCTTGGCCAGTTGCGGCAGGTCGGATGCGGTGAGCGCGCCGTCGGCGTAGATCAGTTGCCGGGCGATGCGCCGCGCGTCGATCAGGCTGAGGCCGCGCAGGTTGCGCAGGATCTGCTTGACCGCCTCGCCGTCGACTTCCACCCGGCGTCCGCCGAACTCGCGCGCGTAGCCCTGCGCTTCCTCCTGCACCATCTTCAGCAGCGCGTTGGCGTCGGGCAGGCGCGGATTGAAGCGGGTCGCCAGCGCCTCGAGTTCGGGCGGCAGTTCGATCCGCGTGCCGATCAGCACCAGCACGTGCGGCTGGCAATGGCGGCGCTCGACGATGTCGCGCAGCAGGCGCTGGTGGCTGGCATAGCCCAGGTACGGTGTGACGTCGAGCAGCAGGTAGATGCCGCGCTGATCGGCCTGCTTGATCGCCTGCAGCACCGCGCTGGCGTCCGGTGGCCCGCTCGGCGGGTCCTCGCGGTCCAGGTCGATGCGGCGCAGGCCCTCGGTGATCGACCAGCGGTGCAGGGCGCGCCAGACCTGCATCAAGGCCTGTCGGAACAGATCGACGATGCGCGCCTCCTCCTGCGTCTCGATCACGATCAGGGGCGTGTTGGCGCGGATCAGCGCGACCAGGTCCTGCAGTTCGCTCATGGCATCGGAAGCCGAAGGGGGCCGCCACGATAGCAAGCCCGGCGGCGGCCGGCGTGCTGTCGGTCGGCATGCTGCATGTTGACTACCGGCTGACGTAGGGCCGGTGTACGCTCCGGCTTCTTCCCCCGGAAGCGAGGCGTGCATGAAGACGATCCTGGTGGCCGGCTCCAAGGGTGGCGTGGGCAAGACCACGGTCGCCACGCACCTGGCGGCGTCCTACGCGCTGGCCGGCAAGCGCACGGTGCTGGCCGATGCCGATCCGCAGGGCTCCTCGACCCGCTGGGCCGAACGCCGCGCCGGCCTGGACAGCGCGGTGCTGCCGATCGACGCCAGCCGCAAGCGCAGCTGGCGCGCGGCGCTGCCCGACGACGCGCAGCGGGTGATCGTCGATGCCGCCGCCGGCGCCATGGCCGAGGATCTGGGCCACTTCCTCGACGAGGCCGACGCAGTGGTGGTGCCGGTGATGCCGTCGGCGCTGGACATCGAGGCCACCGTCGGCTTCCTCAACACCCTGGCCAAGGTGCCGCGGGTGCACCAGCGCAAGTTGCCGGTCGGGCTGGTGCTCAACCGCAGCAAGCCCTGGACCAACGCCACCCAGCAGGCGCTGCAGATGCTGGGCGAATGGCCCTACCCGGTGGTGGCGCAACTGCGCGACAGCCAGGCCTACGTGGTGCTGGTGGGGCTGGGCCGCAGCCTGTTCGATTACCACTCCGTCCAGGTCCGCGACCACCAGCAGGACTGGGAACCGTTGCTCAAGTGGCTCAAGAAGGCCTGACCGATGACCATCGTTTTGCGAGAAGTGATCCTGCTGCGCCATGCCCACGCCGAACCGGCCGACACCGGCCAGGCCGATTTCGACCGGCCGCTGTCGCCGCACGGCCTGGCCGAGGCCGAGGCCGCCGGGCGCTGGCTGCTGGAGCAGCGGCTGGTGCCGGACCGGGTGCTGTGTTCGCCGGCGCGGCGCGCGCGCGAGACCCTGGAGGCGGTGCTGGAGCTGACCGGCTACGTCGAGCAACGCCTGGAGCCGCGCATCTACGAGGCCACTTCGGGCACCCTGGCCGATCTGCTGGACGGCCACCGCGACGTCGAGCGGCTGTTGCTGGTCGGCCACAACCCGGGCCTGGAGCGGCTGGCGGCACTGATGCACAGCGGCCAGTCCGGCGACTACCGCGGCATGCCCACCGCCAGCGTCGCCGTGCTCGGGGTCCCGCACGACGCGGCGATCGAGCCGGGCGTGGCGCGCTTGACCGCGTTCTGGTGGCCCTGAGCGCGCTGCGCAGGTCCCTGCGGCCGGCGCTGTGCGCCGCGCTGCTGCCGTTGTGTCTGTGGTGCGCTGCCGCCTGTGCGCAGGTGACGCCAGCCTTGCTGGCACCCGGCGAGTACGCGCTGGACCCGGCGCAGTCGCGCTTCGGGTTCGAGATCCGCACCCGCTTCGGCCAACGCATCGAAGGCTTCTTCCCGCGCTACGAGGGCACCGTGCACGTGCTGCCCGATGGCCGCCATCAGGTGCACCTGCGCCTGTTCACCGCCTACGTGGAAATCCCCGGCAAGCCGCGCTACACCGGCTGGATGCGCGGCGAGGATTTCTTCGACGCGCCGCGCTACCCCACCGTGTCCTTCGACTCGCAGCCGTTCTCGCCGCAGGTGCTGGGCAAGGGCGGGCCGATCCCCGGCGTCCTGAGCATCCGCGGGATCAGCCACGCCGAGACGCTGACCGTCATGCCGGCCGCATGCACCCGCGCAGGCTATGATTGCGACGTCATCAGCCGCGGTACGGTATTGCGTGGACGTTACGGAATGGACAAGTGGGATCTGGCCTTGAGCGACCGGGTCACCTTCGTGCTGCGCGCACGCCTGACCGAGGCGTCCACTCGGTGACATCACGATGGATGCGGGTGCTGGTGGTGGTGGCGCTGCTGCTCGGCAGCGGCTGCGCGAGCCTGTCGCAGGCGCAGCACGGCCGTGCCGTGGCGATCGCCGAGGCCGCGCGCGACCGCCAGGTCGACTGCACGCGCGGGGACCACTGCGCGCTGGCCTCGCCGCTGCGCGGGCTGGCCGGCAAGGCCTTCGCCCAGTCCGGCGACGGCGCGCCGCGGCATTACGCCACCATCCTCGACCACGGCGAAGAAGCGCTGGTGGCGCGGGTCAACCTGATCCGCAGCGCCAGCCGCAGCATCGACCTGCAGACCTACATCTTCGACAAGGACGACAGCGCGCGGCTGGTGATGGACGAGCTGCTGGCCGCGGCGCGGCGCGGGGTCAAGGTGCGGGTACTGATCGACCAACTCTCGGCGATCTCCGACCTGCAGATCCTCGGCGCCCTGGCCGGCGCGCACGAGAACTTCTCGCTGCGCATCTACAACCCCACCTTCGGCCTGGCCAAGCCCAACTATTTCCATTACGCCGCCAGCGTGCTGTGCTGCTTCCGCCGCTTCAACCAGCGCATGCACAACAAGCTGCTGGTGATCGACGATGCGATCGGCGTGGTCGGCGGGCGCAACTACCAGGACGACTATTACGACTGGGACGCCGAGTACAACTTCCGCGACCGCGACGTGCTGGTCGCCGGTCCCGTGGCGCGGTCGATGGCCGCCAACTTCGACGCCTACTGGGCCGCGCGGCGCAGCGTGCCGGTGGCGCGGCTCAACGACGTCGGCAAGCTGCTGCTGCGCGAGGGCGTGCCGGCGATGCCGCCGGCGCAGTTCCTGCGCCCGGAGCGGGTGCAGCGGGTCAGCGAGGAGGCGGCCGATCCGGCCTTCGTGGAGAACGCCTTCGTGCTTCCGGCGCTGCCGGTCAAGCATGTGGACTACGTCGCCGACCTGCCGCAGAAGCACCGCCGCGAACACGGCCCCAAGGCCATCTCCACCGCGCCCAAGCTCGACCGGCTGATCGCCGACGCGCGCGAGGAGATCATCCTGCAGACGCCGTACCTGGTGCTGTCGGACCCGGCGCAGGAGATCTTCCGCGACCTGCGCAAGCGCACCCCGCCGCCGCGCGTGGTGGTGGCCACCAACAGCCTGGCGGCCACCGACAACCCGGTGGTGTACGCGCTGTCCTACAAGTACAAGCGCCGCAACCTGCGCGAGCTCGGCTTCGACATCTACGAATACAAGCCGTTCCCGCTGGACGCGCCGGTGGACTACGCCAACCTGCTGCCGGCGCCGCTGCAGGGCGAACTGCCGTCCACCGCGGCCAGCGACGACAACCAGGGCGAGCCCGGCAGCGGACGCAACACGCTGCTGGGCGGCAGCGCCGCCGGGCGCAGTTCGCTGCTCGGCAGCGGCAGTGGCGGGCCGTCCGGCGGCCGCGGCGACGGCAGCGAGGTCGCGCGCCGGGTGCTGCGCACCGAGACCCGCCCGTCCTACCTGAGCCGGCGCATCGCCAACCGGCCGTTGCCGGTGACCCGCGAGGGCGCGCGCATGGGCCTGCACGCCAAGTCGCTGGTGGTGGACCGCCGCGTCGGCGTGATCGGCACCCACAACTTCGACCCGCGCAGCGAGACCTACAACACCGAAGGCGCGGTGATCGTCGACGATCCAGCGTTTGCGCAGGCGCTGGCGGCCAGCATCGGCCGCGACATCGAGCCGGAGAACTCCTGGGTGGTGGCGCCGCGGGTCAAGCCGCCGGTGCTGTCGGGCCTGAACTACAGCATGGGCAAGGTCTCCGAGGCGCTGCCGGTGCTGGATTTCTGGCCCTGGCGCTACGCCACCGACTACGAGTTCCAGCCCGGCCCCGACTGCCCGGCACCGCTGACCCGGCGCGATCCCGGCTTCCACCGCTGCTACAGCGCGGTCGGCGACTTCCCCGAGGTCAACGTCGGCCCGAAGTGGCTGCTGGTGCGGATGTTGACCGCGTTCGGCTCGGGCTTGGTGCCGATTCTCTGATGGGCGGGGATTCGGGATTCGGGATTGGGGATTCGCAAAAGCGCCTTCCTGCGAGCTCATGCCTCGTCCTGGCGCGATAATGTCAGCGCCGGGGATGCCGCTCTTGCCAATCCCCAATCCCGAATCCCCAATCCCGGCCCTCCAACCAATGTCCTTTCGCGAACCTGCCGATCTCGCTGTCCTCAACGCCGATTGCCGCGACACCCTGATCGCGCACCTGGGCATCGTCTTCACCGAGGCCGGGCCGGACTGGCTGCGGGCGACGATGCCGGTGGACGCGCGCACGCGGCAGCCGTACGGGCTGCTGCACGGCGGTGCCTCGGTGGTGCTGGCCGAGACCCTGGGCAGCACCGCCGGCAACCTGTGCGTGGGGCCGGGGCGGATCTGCGTGGGCCTGGAGATCAACGCCAACCACCTGCGCGCCGCGCGCAGCGGCACGGTCACCGGCACCGCGCGGCCGCTGCACGTGGGCCGGACCACGCAGGTGTGGGAGATCCACATCGAGGACGCGGCCGGCAAGCCGGTATGCGTGTCGCGGCTGACCCTGGCGGTGGTCGACCGCGGCTGAGCCCGGCGCCCGGGCTGAACCCTGCCTCGGCACGCGCTGCCGCGGCGGCGCCAGCCGCGTCTTCGGGGTGACACAATTCTCCGCTAGGCCCCCGCTTCCGGTACCCTTGTTCAGATGAGCGAGTTCTCCCCACCCGCCATGCGCCAATACGGTGGGGCGCTGCGCTGGGTTCGTTACGGCTACCGCGTGCCGCTGCTGGCGTTGCACGTGCTGTTGTCGCTGCCGTTCCTGCTGGTGTGCATGGCGCTGTCGCCCGGCCGGGCCGGCACCGAATCCTTCGGCGACCGCATGGTCTGCTGGTGGTCGACTTGGCTGCTGCGCATCTTCGGCCTGCGCGTGCGCCGCATCGGCGCGCCCTTGCCCAACCCGGTGCTGTTCGTCGCCAACCACGTCAGCTGGATCGACATCGTGATGCTGCACAGCCAGCGCATGATGGGCTTCGTCGCCAAGCGCGAGATCGCCGGCTGGCCGCTGGTCGGCTGGCTGGCCGCACGCGGGCAGACCATCTTCCACCAGCGCGGCAGCACCGAGTCGCTGGGCGGGGTGCTGCAGGCGATGCTGGAGCGGCTGCGCTCCGGCTGCTCGGTCGGCGTGTTCCCGGAAGGGCGCACCCGCAGCGGCCAGGATGTGGGCCCGTTCCACGCGCGCATCTTCCAGGCCGCGGTCGAGGCCGAGGTGGCGGTGCAGCCGGTGGCCCTGCGCTACGGCGCCGGCGGCTCGGCCCAGCAGATCGTCGCGTTCGGGCCGCACGAGAGTTTCTTCGCCAACTTCCTGCGCCTGCTCGGCGAGCCGGGGCGGGTGGCCGAGGTGCATTTCCTGGAGCCGATCCGGCTGCAGGACGTGGAAGGGCGCCGACGCATCGCCGAGATCTCCCGCGCGCGCATCGTCACGGCGATGGCACAACCCTGAACAGCGGGACACTGCCCCTGCCGCGCTTGACCGATTACTCCAGTCGACAGGCGCAAGCTCGCTCTCCATGAACGCGACCGATTACTCCCCCCCACGCTGGCTGCGCAACCCGCACGTCCAATCGGTACTGGGTTCCAGCCTGCTGCGCGTGCGCCGTGGCGAACAGTTGCTCGCCGCCAGCGGCGCCACCACCACCTCGCACATCCTCGATGGCGGCGACGGCGTGCGCCTGCAGGGATGGCTCAGCGTGCCGGCCGGCGAAGCGCCGCGCGGCACCGTGCTGTTGCTGCACGGCTGGGAAGGCAGCGCCGACTCCAGCTACATGCGCCTGACCGCGGCGAAGATG
This sequence comes from Xanthomonas sp. NCPPB 3570, assembly GCF_056725115.1. Classification (NCBI taxonomy): domain Bacteria; kingdom Pseudomonadati; phylum Pseudomonadota; class Gammaproteobacteria; order Lysobacterales; family Lysobacteraceae; genus Xanthomonas; species Xanthomonas sp. NCPPB 3570. The sequence continues at coordinate 235,155 of NZ_CM161513.1, forward strand.
CTGGCGCTGGGCTACCAGGTGTTCCGGCTCAACTTCCGCGACCACGGCGGCACCCACCACCTCAACGTGGACCTGTTCCACTCCGAGCGCCTGGACGAAGTGGTCAACGCCGCCTGCGACCTGTGGCGGCGCTTCCCGGCGCCGACCCTGCTTGCGGCCGGCTACTCGCTGGGCGGCAATTTCGCCCTGCGCCTGGCGCTGCGCGCGCCGGCCGCGGGGCTGCCGCTGCAGCACGTGGCCGCGGTGTGCCCGCTGCTGGACCCGGCCACCACCATGCAGCGGATCGAGAACGGTCCGCAGTTTTACGACTGGTACTTCCGTCGCAAGTGGCGCGAGTCGCTGCTGCGCAAGCGCGAGCTGTTCCCCGACCGTCACGGCTACGACGACGCCACCCTGGCGCTGGACATGCGCGGGTTGATGGCCTGGCTGGCCGAGCGCCATGCCGGCTTCGCCAGCCTGGACGCCTACTTCGACAGCTACTGCATCGCCGGCGAGCGCCTGCTCGACCTGCGCGTGCCGGCCGACATCCTGATGGCCGAGGACGATCCGGTGATTCCGCTGGACGACTTCCGCAGCTGGCGCCTGCCCGACATCGCCCGGCTGGAGATCGCCCGTTGGGGCGGCCATTGCGGCTTCATCGAGAACGCGCGCGGCGACGGCTTCGCCGAACGCTGGGTGGCCGAACGGCTGACCGAGGGGTTGGTGGAGGCCTGACCGGCGGCGGTGGCGCTTTTGCCGGCGGGCGACCTCGCCCGCGCCGGTGCGCGCCAGGCGGTCAGCAGGGTGAGCGCACCGCGATTCCCCGGGTGATGCCCCCTTCCTTGGTTCCGCACCAACGTCGCCGCCATCAGGTAGCGCTGCCCGGCGCACGTCGCCGTCTCGTCGCCTCAGTCCACCCGTAGCGTGGCGACACGGCCGTTCCCAGCGAGGCCAGACGACGCCCGCCGTGCCCGCCGACTGGCCGCAGGCGCCCGCGCAGGGCGGCCCGATGCTCCCGCTACAATGCGGGTTTGCCCCGAACCGGAACGCCATGCACGAGCCCATTCTCGACGCCCTGCGTCGCCAGGACACCGCCGACGCGCTGCGTCTCGCCCAGACCTGGGCCGCCGAGGCCGCCGACGACCCGCAGGCCTTGCGCTGGTTGGCGCTGGCGCAACAGCAGCACGGCGAGACCGCCGCGGCCCTGGACAGCATCGGCCGCGCGATCGCGCTGGCGCCGGAAGACGCCAGCCTGCACCTGCTGCACGCCGGCATGCTGGTCAGCGCCAACGACCTGGCCCAGGCCGAGGACGCCCTGGCGCAGACCGCCGCGCTGGATCCCAACGAATTCCTCGCCTACGTGATGCGCGCGCACCTGGCGCTGGGCCGCGGCGACCTGGACGAAGTGGAGCGGCTCAGCCGCACCGCCGCGCGCCTGCAGCCGGAGCATCCGCAACTGCTCGGCGTGGACGGCATGCTGGCGCTGCGCCGCGGCGACGCCGACCGTGCGCTGGCGCTGCTCGCGCGCGCCAGCAACGCGCTGCCGGACGATCCGCGCCTGCTCTACGCGCTGGGTTTCGCCTACCTGGACAAGCAGCACTTCGCCTTCGCAGAGACCGCGTTCCGCCGCGTCGCCGCGCTCACTCCGGGCACCGGCGCGGCGATGATGGCGCTGGTCGCGCAGCTGGCCTACCGCCAGGGCCGCCTGGACGACGCCATCACCGCGCTGGAGACGGTGCTGGCCGATCCGGCCGGCGATACCGCCAACATGCGCCGGCTGGCCGGCGAATACGCCCTGCAGGCCGATCGCCCGGCCGAGGCACTGGACCACCTGCGCCGCACCCTGGCGGTGGCTCCGGCCGACCGCCGCACCCTGCACGCGGCGCTGATCGCCTGGCAGCGCCTGGGCGCGATCGACGACGCCCGCGCCACCCTGGAAGCGGCGCTGGCCACCACCACCGACGCCCACGACCTGTGGCTGGCGCGGCTGGCGCTGGAGCCGGTGGGCGGCCCCGAGGCGCGGGCGCTGATCGCGCGCTGGCAGGCGGCGATGCCGGCGCACGTGCCGGCGCTGGAAGCGCAGCTGCGGGTGCACGACATGGCCGGCGAGCGCGACCAGGGCGAGGCCGTGGCGCAGCGCATCGTGGCGCTGGAACCGGGTCGGCTCAGCGGCGAGGAACGCCTGGTCGAGGCGCTGCTGGAGCGCGGCGAGCACGATGCCGCCATTGCCCACGTGCACGGCCTGATGCAGCGCATGCCCGAACGCGACCGCACCGTGGTGCGGCCGTGGCTGGCGGCGGTGCAGGATGCGGCCGGGCGCCCGGACGACGCGCTGGCGACCTGGGTGGCCTTCCAGGAGGAGCAGTTGCCGCACCGCCTGCCGCTGCCGCCACTGGGCCAGGCCCCGGCGCAGTGGCCGCCGCTGGGCACGGTCGACCCGCAGAACCAGGCCCGCCCGCTGTTCGTCTGGGGCCCCCCGGGCAGCGGCGTGGAGCGGGTGATCGCGGTGATCGACGCGGCCAGCCCGGTGCTGCGCGGCGACCGCTTCGGCCAGCAGCCGCCGACCGACGGCCTGCAGCGTTTCCGCAGCGTCGGGGAACTGGACAGTGGCGCCCTGGACGGAGCGGCGCTGGTCGCCGAGTGGCGCGCGCAACTGCCGGCGCGCGGCGTCGGCGACGGCAACATCGTCGACTGGCTGCTGTGGTGGGACAACGCGCTGCTGCGCGCGCTGCGCCCGCACCTGCCGGAAGGGCGGCTGCTGATCGTGCTGCGCGACCCGCGCGACATGCTGCTGGACTGGCTGGCCAATGGCGCCCCGGCGCCGCTGGGCCTGGCCTCGCCGGAGACCGGTGCGCAGTGGCTGGCGGCGGTGCTGTCTCAGGTCGCCGACCTGCATGAGCAGGATCTGTATCCGCACCACCTGGTGCGCCTGGACGGGACCGAGCACGATCCGGCCGGCGTGGCGGCGGCGCTGGAGCAGGCGTTCGGCGTGGCGTTCCCGACCATCGCCACGGTCGGCCCGCCGCGCCTGGCCGCCGGCCACTGGCGCGCCTACGCCGCCCCGCTGTCCGCGGCCTTCGCGCTGCTGACGCCGGTCGCGGTGCGCCTTGGCTACCCTGAAACCTGATTCCCCAAGGAGATTCACGCATGCGCCTTCGCAGTGACAGCATCCAGCCGGGTCAGCCCATCGCCGCGACCTACGCGATGGGCCAGGCCGACGGCTTCGGCGGCAACCGCAACCCCCACCTGGCCTGGGACGCGGTGCCGGCCGGTACTCAGTCCTTCGTGCTGCTGTGCGTCGATCCGGACGTGCCGACCGTGGCCGAGATGGTCGGCCGCGACGACGTGCAGATCCCGGTCGAACAACCGCGCACCGAATTCGTGCATTGGGTGGCAGTGGACCTGCCGGCCGACCTGCGGGAGATCGCCGAGGGCAGCGCCAGCGACGGCGTGGTGGCCAAGGGCAAGCAGCAACCGCCCGGCCTGGACGGCGCGCGGCAGGGGCTGAACAGCTACACCGACTGGTTCGCCGGCGACGCGGCAATGGGCGGCGACTACCACGGCTACGACGGCCCGTACCCGCCGGCCAACGACCTGCGCGTGCACCGTTACTTCTTCCGCCTGTTCGCCCTGGACGTGGCGCGCCTGGACGTGCCGGCACGCTTCACCTCCGCCGATGCCTTGCGCGCGATGCAGGGCCACGTGCTGGCAGAGGCTAGCCTGCACGGCACTTACAGCCTCAATCCAGCCGCGAAGTGAGCACTAAAGCCCCTCTCCCTCCGGGAGAGGGGTTAGGGTGAGGGTCCGGCGCGTGAAGCGCCTCGCTGATCTGGCATTGCGAGGCTTCGCCCGTACCCTCATCCGCCCCTGCGGGGCACCTTCTCCCGAGGGGAGAAGGGAGAAGCCGAAGCCCCTCTCCCTTCGGGAGAGGGGTTGGGGTGAGGGTACGGCGCGCGCAGCGCCTAGCGGACTCAACCCCTCACGCCGCCGGCAACCACAGCAGCAGCGCCGCGCCCAGCACGATGCGGTACACCGCGAAGGCGGTGAAGCGGTGCGACTTGATGTAGCCCAGCAGCCACTTCACCACCACGAAGCCGGTGACCATCGAGGCGACGAAGGCCAGGGCCACGTCGCCCCAGTTCTCGCTGCCCAGGCCGCCGTCCTTGTACAGCTCCAGGAACGAGTAGGCGCTGGCCGCGAACATGGTCGGAATGCCGACCAGGAAGGCGAACTCGGCTGCGGCCGAGCGCTTGCTCAGGCCCAGCAGCATCGCCAGGAAGATCGTCGCCGCCGACCGCGAGGTGCCGGGGAACACGCCGGCCACCACCTGCGCCAGGCCGACCGCGATGGCCACCGTCCAGGTCACCGTCTCGCGCTCGGGCATGCGTGCGGCGAAGTACTCGGCCACCAGCATCCACACGCCGCCGATCACCAGCGCCCAGGCCACCGGCTGCACGCTGTCGGGCAACTGCCAGCCGGCCTTGCGCACCACCAGGCCGACCACCGCGGTGACCAGGAAGGCGGCGCCCAGCTTGAATGCGTAGTCGCGGTTGGCGCGGTCGCCCAGGCCGGTGGCCAGGTCCCACAAGCGCTGCCGGAACACCAGGGTGGTGGCCAGGATCGCGCCGGCCTGGATCACGATGTTGAAGAAGTCGGAACGGTGGCCGAGCCAGCGCTCGGCGATCAACAGGTGCCCGGTGCTGGAGATGGGCAGGAATTCGGTCAGGCCTTCGATGATGCCCAGCAGCAGGGCCGACAACAGATCGCTCATGGAGGAAAGGGTCGCGTTTGGGGGAGGGGGGAAGCTGCGCAAGGATAGAGCATCCATCAGGCGCACAAATTTGGTGCGTTCGGGCGTGAATGCACCAGGAAAGTGCAGTGCATTTGCATCGTTCGCGTGCACGCTTCAGCAGAATCAAGGGCTTGTGAGTGCCACACGCTTGGCATGGCGATTGCTGATACTCGCCCACGCCCTTCACAACCCGAGGTTGCATCGAATGTCTGCGGAAACTATTGAGAAGCTGGTCAAGGACAACAAGATCGAGTTCGTCGACCTGCGCTTCGTCGACATGCGCGGCGTGCAGCAGCACGTCACCTTCCCGGTCAGCATCGTCGAGCCGTCGCTGTTCGAGGAAGGCAAGATGTTCGACGGCAGCTCGATCGCCGGCTGGAAGGGCATCAACGAGTCGGACATGGTCCTGCTGCCCGACGCCGACACCGCCTTCGTCGATCCGTTCATGGCCGATCCGACCCTGGTGCTGACCTGCGACATCCTCGACCCGGCCACCATGCAGAGCTACGGCCGCGACCCGCGCGGCGTGGCCAAGCGCGCCGAGGCCTACCTGAAGTCCAGCGGCATCGCCGACCAGGCGTTCTTCGGCCCGGAGCCGGAATTCTTCATCTTCGACGGCGTGCGCTTCGGCAACGAGATGGGCCACACCTTCTTCAAGATCGATTCGGAAGAGGCGGCCTGGAGCAGCGGCAGCAAGATCGAAGGCGGCAACAGCGGCTACCGTCCGGCGGTCAAGGGCGGCTACTTCCCGGTGCCGCCGACCGACTCGCTGCAGGACCTGCGCGCCGAGATGTGCAAGACCCTGGAGCAGGTCGGCATCGAAGTCGAGGTGCACCACCACGAAGTGGCCACCGCCGGCCAGTGCGAGATCGGCACCAAGTTCAACTCGCTGGTGAAGAAGGCCGACGAACTGATGATGATGAAGTACATCATCAAGAACGTCGCCTACCGCAACGGCAAGACCGCGACCTTCATGCCCAAGCCGATCGTCGGCGACAACGGCTCGGGCATGCACGTGCACCAGTCGCTGGCCAAGGGCGGCACCAACCTGTTCTCCGGCGACGGCTACGGCGGCCTGTCGCAGATGGCGCTGTGGTACATCGGCGGCATCTTCAAGCACGCCAAGGCGATCAACGCCTTCACCAACTCCGGCACCAACAGCTACAAGCGCCTGGTCCCGGGCTTCGAGGCGCCGGTGATGCTGGCCTACTCGGCGCGCAACCGTTCGGCCTCGTGCCGCATTCCGTGGGTGTCCAACCCGAAGGCGCGCCGCATCGAGATCCGCTTCCCGGATCCGCTGCAGTCCGGCTACCTGACCTTCGCCGCGCTGATGATGGCTGGCCTGGACGGCATCAAGAACCAGATCGACCCGGGCGCGCCCAGCGACAAGGACCTGTACGACCTGCCGCCGGAAGAAGAGAAGCAGATCCCGCAGGTGTGCTCCAGCCTCGATCAGGCGCTGGAAGCGCTGGACGCCGACCGCGAGTTCCTCAAGGCCGGCGGCGTGTTCACCGACGACTTCATCGACGGCTACATCGCGCTGAAGATGCAGGAAGTGACCAGGTTCCGCGCGGCCACGCACCCGCTGGAATACCAGCTGTACTACGCCAACTGAGTTCCACGCGCGGCGATGGCGAAGGCTTCCCCTCCCTCCTTCGCCATCGCCGCCACCTGCCCGGCTGGGGAGCCGCGCAGGTGGTCCGCGCCAGCGTCATCGATTGACCAGGGGATGTACCGCGCAACAGAGCGCTTGCGTGCCGTGGGCCACGTTCCCTCCCACGTCGCCGTTGCCGCCGCACCTTCGGTGCGGTGGGCCACGGCGTGATCCACGGAACGCATCGCGCAGCAGTAACCGCGCCGTTCGCGGCGCGGTCGATGGGCTCAGTGCCGGCCGGCCTTCGGCGGCCGGTTCCTTCCACCAACGGGGTATGCGCATGAAACTGATCACCGCCATCATCCGGCCATTCAAGCTCGACGAGGTCCGCGAGGCCTTGTCGCAGGCTGGGGTGTCCGGCATCACCGTCACCGAGGTCAAGGGCTTCGGTCGGCAGAAGGGCCACACCGAGTTGTATCGCGGTGCCGAATACGTCGTCGACTTCCTGCCCAAGATCAAGATCGAGACCGTGGTGACCGACGAGCGTCTGGATGCCGTGGTCGAGGCGATCCAGGGCGCGGCCGGCACCGGCAAGATCGGCGACGGCAAGATCTTCGTCACCGCCATCGAGCAGGTCGTCCGTATCCGTACCGGCGAAATCGGCGCCGATGCGCTCTAACCCCACCTTGGAGCCCTTCATGAAGACAGGTCTGTTCGCCGGGTGGAAGGCCCGGTTCTACGCGGTATGCATGCTGATGCTGGTCAGCGCGATGGCGGTCGGCGTGCCCGGCAAGGCCTTCGCCCAGGCCGAAGTCACTCCGGCGCCGACGCCGGACGTGGTCACCGAACAACTGACGCCGCCGCCCGCGCCGGCCGCCGCACCGGCACCGGCCGCTGCCGCGCCGGTGGTGGACAAGGGCGACGTCGCCTGGATGCTCACCTCCACACTGCTGGTGCTGCTGATGGTGGTGCCCGGTCTGGCGCTGTTCTACGGCGGCATGGTGCGCGCCAAGAACGTGCTGTCGGTGCTGATCCAGGTCGGCGTGGTGTTCTCGCTGATCGCGGTGCTGTGGGTGGTGTACGGCTACAGCCTGGCGTTCGCCGACGGCGGTCCGTTCATCGGCACGCTGCACAAGGCGCTGCTGGCCGGCGTCGACACCACCACGCTGGCCGACACCTTCTCCAAGGGCTTCAAGCTGCCGGAGTACGTGTTCGTCGCCTTCCAGCTGACCTTCGCCGGCATCACCGGCGCGCTGATCGTCGGCGCCTTCGCCGAGCGCGTGAAGTTCGCCGCGGTGCTGCTGTTCGTGGTCATCTGGTTCACCTTCGGCTACCTGCCGCTGGCGCACATGGTGTGGTCGACCCCGGGCTTCCTGTTCAGCAGGAGTGCGCTGGATTTCGCCGGCGGCACCGTGGTCCACATCAACGCCGGCGTGGCCGGCCTGGTCGGGTCCTACTTCGTCGGCAAGCGCCTGGGCTTCGGCCACACCGCGATGAAGCCGCACAACGTGACCCTGACCTTCGTCGGTGCCTCGCTGCTGTGGGTGGGCTGGTTCGGTTTCAACGCCGGTTCGGCGCTTGAAGCCAACGCCACCGCGGCGCTGGCCTTCCTCAACACCCTGCTGGCCACCGCCGCGGCGGTGCTGGCGTGGTCGCTGACGGAGAAGGTGATCAAGGGCAAGTCCTCGGCGCTGGGCGTGGCCTCGGGCATGGTCGCCGGCCTGGTCGGCATCACCCCGGCCGCCGGTACCGTGGGGCCGTTCGGCGCGATCGCCATCGGCGTGGCCGCCGGCGTGATCTGCGTGTGGGGCGTGACCGGGCTGAAGAAGCTGCTCAATGCCGACGACACTCTGGACGTGTTCGGCGTGCACGGCGTCGGCGGCATCGTCGGTGCGATCCTCACCGGCGTGTTCACCGACAAGGCGTTGGGTGGCATGGGCTACGCCGAGGGCATGACCATGGGCAAGCAGTTGGTGGTGCAGGCCGAAGGTGTGCTGATCACCGTCGGCTGGATCGGCGTGGTCTCGGTGGTCGGCTTCCTGATCGCCAAGCTGGTGGTCGGCCTGCGCGTGCCCGAAGACGCCGAGCGCGAGGGCCTGGACATCACCTCGCATGGCGAATCCGCCTACGAGTTGTGAGTTTCGCCGGCCCGCGACGGCGGTCGCGGGCCTTGTCGCAGTGAGTGTGGCCGGCGCTGGTGGCCGGCCCACGCAGCCGCGGCCTTCGCCGGCGCTTCCTGGGGGGAAGCGCCGGCCATTCTCAAAAGATCGAGGTATTCCGCGTGGCCATTCGCCTCGCCACACCCCCGGCTTTCCGCAAGATTCCTGGCTGCGTCGCGTTGCAAGGTCCGGTGTCAGCGTCACCCGGTCCGCAGGCGGCTGCACGCCGCGCCGTCCGCAAGGGCAGGGGCCGTGCCGTGCGCCGCTCGCCCGTGCCGCCCGCCTGGCTTTGCACTACATTGGTGCAATGGCCATGAACACCCCGCCGCCCCCGCTTTCCGCCCTCGGTACCCCGGTGGTCTGGGCCGACGGCGACGGCCGCCTGCGCGGCGCCAACCCCGCCTTCGCGCGCTGGCTCGGGGTCAGCGTGCGGCGCCTGCTCGACCAGCCGCTGGCCTCGCTGGAAGTGCAGGGCGATGCGCTGGCCCGGTTCCTGCGCAACGACGAGCGCGACGTGCTGCGCCTGCACCGCATGGCCCTGGCCGTGCCCGGGGAATCCCCGCGCTTCGCCGAGGGCTGGCTGTCGCGGCTGGACGACGGCGGCTGGCTGCTGGAAGCGCACCCGGTCGACGAGTTCCCCACGCCGGACCCGGCGCAGGCCCTGCCGAACGCGCTCAGCGCGGCGCTCAAGGGTCTGGCCCATGAGTTGCGCAATCCGCTGGCCGGGCTCAAGGGCGCTGCCCAGCTGTTGGCGCGGCGCGCCCAGCACCGCGACGAGGACGAACGCGAGCTGATCGAGCTGATCGGCGCGGAGATCGAGCGCCTCAACAGCCTGCTCGACCAGTTGCTGTCGCCGGCGCCGGCACGCCCGCACGCCATGCTCAACATCCACGCGGTGCTGGAGCGGGTGCTGCGCCTGGCCGAGAACGAAGGCGGCTGGTCGGTGCGCCTGCAACGCGACTACGACCCCAGCATCCCCGAATTCCTCGGCGATGCCGACCGCCTCACCCAGGCGGTGTGGAACCTGGTGCGCAACGCGATCCAGGCCGGTGCCGCGCAGGTCACCCTGCGCACCCGCGTCGAGCACGGCCAGCGCATCCGCGACCGCGTGCATGCGCGCGGTCTGCGCCTGGAGATCGTCGACGACGGCCGCGGCGTGCCCGAGGAACTGGCCGAGCACCTGTTCCTGCCGCTGGTCAGCGGCCGTGCCGAAGGCAGCGGCCTGGGCCTGGCGCTGGCGCAGCAGGTGGCGCGCGAGCATGCCGGCTCGCTGACCTACCGATCCCGCCCCGGCCACACCGTGTTCACCCTGCTGCTGCCGCAGAGCGCAGCGGACACCGATTAGGAGCACCGCGATGACCGACGCCCTGCAAGGAACGCAACGGATCTGGGTGGTCGACGACGACCGTTCGGTGCGTTTCGTGTTGTCCACCGCGCTGCGCGACGCCGGCTACAGCGTCGACGGCTTCGACAGCGCCGCCGCCGCGCTGCAGGCGCTGGCGCAGCGGCCCATGCCCGACCTGCTGTTCACCGACGTGCGCATGCCCGGCGACGACGGTCTGGTGCTGCTGGACAAGCTCAAGGCCGCGCACCCGCAACTGCCGGTGATCGTGATGTCGGCCTACACCGACGTGGCCAGCACCGCCGGCGCGTTCCGCGGCGGCGCCCACGAGTTCCTGTCCAAGCCGTTCGACCTGGACGATGCGGTGGCGCTGGCCGCACGCGCGCTGCCCGATCCCGGCAGCGCCATCGCCGCGGCACCGGCAGTGGCCCCGGCCGGGCAGGGCAGCACCGAACTGATCGGCGACACCCCGGCGATGCGCGCGCTGTTCCGTGCCATCGGCCGGCTGGCGCAGGCGCCGCTGTCGGTGCTGATCAACGGCGAGACCGGCACCGGCAAGGAACTGGTCGCGCACGCGCTGCACACCGAGTCGCCGCGCGCGCGCAAACCGTTCGTCGCGCTCAATACCGCGGCGATCCCGGCCGAACTGCTGGAGAGCGAACTGTTCGGCCACGAGGCCGGCGCCTTCACCGGCGCGCAGCGCCGCCACATCGGCCGCTTCGAGCAGGCCGACGGCGGCACCCTGTTCCTGGACGAAATCGGCGACATGCCGCTGCCGCTGCAGACCCGGCTGCTGCGCGTGCTGGCCGAGAACGAGTTCTTCCGCGTCGGCGGGCGCGAACTGATCCGGGTCGACGTGCGGGTCATCGCCGCCACCCACCAGGATCTGGAAGCGCTGGTCGAACAGGGCCGCTTCCGCGCCGACCTGCTGCACCGCCTGGACGTGGTGCGGCTGCAGTTGCCGCCGCTGCGCGAGCGCCGCGCCGACGTGCCGCAACTGGCCGAGAACTTCCTGGCGATGGCCGCGCGCAAGCTCGACACGCCGCCCAAGCGGCTGGCGCCGGCGGCGCTGGACGCGCTGCGTGCCTATCCGTGGCCGGGCAACGTGCGCGAGCTGGAGAACGTGTGCTGGCGCCTGGCCGCGCTGGCGCCGGCGGAGATCATCGATGCCGGCGACGTCGAGGCCGCCCTGCTGCGTGGCGGCCGCCGCGAGCGCAGCGGCGACGGTGGCGAGTGGGACACGCAGCTGTCGGCCTGGGCGCAGCAGCGCCTGTCCGACGGCGCCGAGGGCCTGCATGCCGAGGCCCGCGAACGCTTCGACAAGGCGCTGCTGGAAGTAGCGCTGCGCTTCACCCAGGGCCGCCGCGCCGAAGCCGCCGCCCGCCTGGGCGTGGGCCGCAACACCGTCACCCGCAAGCTGGGGCCCGGGCGGCGGCGGCGCTGAGGGGCGGGGATTGGGGATTGGGGATTGGGGATTCGCAACGGCGATCCCATGTGCGGGCGGGCATCGCCCGCTGCATGGACGCGTGCTGCGGCATGGTGCACGGGCCATCGCGCCGAACCGCGTGGCGCTACGCTTCTGCGAATCCCCAATCCCCAATCCCACCCAACTAGACTGCACGCCGTGCGCCTTCATGAGGTCTGCACGGCTGCCCCTCTAGTTTCGCCCTGCCACAGGAGTCGATGTCGATGCGTTATGGATTGCCCCTCGCCGCGAGTGCCTTGTTGATGCTGGCCGCGTGCAGCAGCGCGCCGCCCAAGGCCCCGCCGCCGCCGCCGCCGCCCAAGGCCCCGCCGCTGGCCAGCGCCGGCACCGTGCAGCAGGCGCAGGCCGTGCTGGCGCCGGCCTCCGGCAGCCTGGTCAGCGGCAAGCTGTCCCTGATCGCCGCGCCCGGCGGCGTGCGTATTACCGGCACGCTCGGCGGCCTCCAGCCCAACCGCAGCTTCGCCTTCCACGTGCACGAGCGCGGCGACTGCAGCGCGGCCGACGCCAGCAGCGCAGGCGGCCACTTCAATCCGCTCGGTGCCCCGCACGGCCGCGCCGGCAGCGGCCCGCACCATGCCGGCGACATGGACAACCTCAACGCCAATGCCGACGGCACTGCGCAGATCGACGTGCTGTTGCACGGCGTGGTGCTCGGCGGCGGCGCGGCCAACGACATCGTCGGCCGCGCGCTGGTCGCGCATGCCGATCCGGACGACTACCGCAGCCAGCCGGCCGGCAACGCCGGCGCGCGCGTGGCGTGCGGCGTGATCCGTCCGTTGCGCTGACCCCGCATCGCTACTTCCGCCCGGGTCCGCCTGGGAGGTCCGTCCGCATTCCGCGGCTCTGCAACGAAGGAGAACCCCATGCGTCGTACCCTTCCCAGTCTGCTGTTCCTGGCCACCACCCTGGCGCTGAGCGCCTGCAAGCGCGAAGAACCCTCCGCCACGCCGGCGGCGACCCCCGAACCGGCCGCCGCCCCGGCCGCGAGCGCACCGCCGGCCGCCAGCAACGCCACCGGCAGCGCCAGCGCCGCGCTCAGCCCGACTCAGGGCAACGAAGTGGCCGGCGAGGTCAAGTTCACCACCGTCGATGGCGCCGTGCATGTCACCGGCACCATCACCGGGCTCAAGCCCAACAGCGAGCACGGCTTCCACATCCACGAGTTCGGCGATTGCAGCGCGCCCGACGGCAGCAGCGCCGGCGGCCACTTCAACCCGGCCAAGACCGAGCACGGCCAGGTCGGCAGCGATCCGCACCACGGCGGCGACATGCCCAATCTCAAGGCCGACGCCGAAGGCAAGGCGACCATCGATGCGGCGGTGTCCAACAACGTCAACATCGGCAAGGGCGACGGCTTCGACATCCTCAACCACGCGGTGATCGTCCACGCCGACCCGGACGACTACAAGAGCCAGCCCACCGGCAACGCCGGCGGCCGCCTGGCCTGCGGCGTGATCAAGGGCGACGCGGCGGCCGCGCCGGCGCAGTAAGCGCACGCTGGATGACGTTCGCGATGGCGGCGTCCGCGTTGCGGACGCTGCCGTCCTGCCGTTTCTTGGATCTGAACTTGCCTGATCGGCGCTGATATCCGGCAAACGGCTCAAGTCGCGCCGGATCGCGGCTGGATGCCGCACAGCGGCGGCGTGTCTCGCGCTCAGCGAGGATCTGATTCAGCCAGTTGCCGACGAACCTCCATCAGGGCGAAGCCCAGCAGGTTCTCGCCCTGCCACGCTGTGGGATCGGCTGTGCGCGGGTCGTCTGCCGCCAGGCCGACGCCCCATATCCGGTCGACCGGACTGGCTTCGACCAGCACTCTGTCGCCGGTTCCGAGCAGGAAGGTTTTCAGCGCCGCATGCTGCCCGAATTTGCCCAGGTTGCCCGCGATGACCAACTGCATGCGGGCGTCGCGCCAGGTGGATTCATCGAAACCCTGGATCTCCCGCCCGATCGCCTTGACCTCGCCTGGGTGCGCGGCGGCCAGAATGCGGGCACAGGCGGCGTGATCGCCGAACAGCCGCGCCTTGCCGGCCATCATGTAATGCTCGGCGGTGGGGTAGGTCACCGAATCGAGCACGAAGGACGCCTCGAACCATTGGCTGAAGCAACTGTGGTCGATGGCGCCGGGCTGCTTCGGCGTATGCCCCCAGAAGTGGACGAACTTGAGAGGTTCGCCCGCCTGCTGACGTGCGCACAGCGCTTCCACGGTCAACACGGTGTGCATGGATGTCCTCGCTGGAAATCAAGCTCGACTGCGCCGCTGCAATCCCGCGGTGCCTGGACAGCGCCGCGGATGCTGCGACATGCCGTTGCGGCCGCCTGTTGCCGCGTCACCCGGCTTGCGTTCTCTCTGCAACGGGCGTCCGCCGAGAGGTAATCGCTGGCCCGCTTGCTCCGGTCGGCTGGTGACACGCCACTTGAGGTGCCGACGCGGCTCAGGCCGCCAGCAACGCCTGCTTGGCGTCCTGCCCGCTCTCGCAATGCACGTACAGCACCGGCAGGCCGTGGGCCTCGAGCACTGCGGCCAGTTGCCGCTGGCGTGCCAGGTACTGCTCGTAGACCCGCTGCAGGCGTTCGCAGTCCTGGCGGTCGTAGGCGTAGTGCGCGCACCAGCTGGCCGGGTCGAACAGCGCCATGCGCACCTCGCCTTCGCGGTAGCGCAGCAGCGGCTCGGGCGGGGCCTGCAGCCATTCTTCCTGGTCCGGCGCCAGCAGCGCGGTCTCGATCAACGGCCACAGCGGCGCCAGGCCCTGGTTGTCGTACTGCATCGACATCATCGCTGCCAGGTCGTTGCCGGTCAGGTAGCGGGCGTGCTCGATCTGCGCGCCGAAGCCTTGCTGTGCCAGCAGCGCGGTGTCCGCTTGCGCCATGCCCTGTGCCAGCAACACGTCCTCCAGCGCTTCGGCTACGGCCTGCACGGTGTCGGCGGGGCCGCTGAGCAGGAACGGCACCACCCGCAACGCGCCGCCGCGCAGGCCAGGGTCGGCCTGGAACGGCAGCGGCACGCTGCCGTCGGCATCGGTGCCGAAGGCGAGCAACCGCGGGCCTTCGGTGCGGCCGGGCGCGCGGGCGGCGAGTTCCTCCAGACGCCGGTGCAGCGGCCAGCCCGGACGCAGCGCTTCGGCCGGATCGAAATGCGCGCCGGCCAGGCTCAGTTCCAGTTCGCGCACCGCCGGCACCAGTTGCGCCAGGTCGCGGCCGACCTTCTCGGCCAGTTCGGCGGCCTGCGCATGCGGCAGCGCCGGGTGCGCCGGTTCGCGCCCGGAGGACAGTTCCAGGGCGATCACCCCGTGGGCGTGGCGGATGGCGGAGGCTTGGGTCATGGGATTGGCGGTTGGCCCGTCGCGGGCGCATAGCTACACTCGCTTCATTATGCCTGCGCTACCGTGCAGGCCATGTCCCTGACTCCCCTCGCGCGAGGTAATCCCATGCCAGCAGCCCGTCCCGTCGCCATTCTCGGCGGCGTCCGCATTCCGTTTTGCCGGCAGAACACGGCGTATGCGGATGTCGGGAACCTCGGCATGTCGGTGCGCACGCTGGGCGCGCTGGTCGAGCGTTACGGGCTACACGGGCAGCAGCTGGGCGAAGTGGCGATGGGCGCGGTGATCAAGCACTCCAGCGACTGGAACCTGGGCCGCGAGGCGGCGCTGTCCTCCGGGCTGTCGCCGCTGACTCCGGGCATCACCCTGCAGCGCGCCTGCGGCACCAGCCTGGACAGCATCATCACCGTCGCCAACAAGATCGCGCTGGGGCAGATCGAATCGGGCATCGGCGGCGGCTCGGACACCACCTCCGAAGTGCCGATCGTCTACGGCAAGAAGCTGCGCGCGCGCCTGCTGGCGGCCAACCGTGCCAAGAGCACCGGCGACAAGCTGCGCGCGCTGACCCGCGGCTTCAAGTTCGCCGAGCTCAAGCCCGAGTTCCCGGGCGTGGCCGAGCCGCGCACCGGCAAGAGCATGGGCGACCACTGCGAGGACATGGCCAAGCAGTGGAACATCTCGCGCGATTCGCAGGACGCCTGGGCAGTGTCCTCGCACCACAAGCTGGCCGCCGCCTACGAGCGCGGCTTCTTCGCCGACCTGATCGCGCCGTTCCGCGGCGTGGAGCGCGACAACATCCTGCGCGCGGATACCTCGCTGGAGAAGCTGGCCACGCTGAAGCCGGCCTTCGACAAGGTCAGCGGCCGCGGCACCCTGACCGCGGCCAACTCGACCCCGCTGACCGACGGCGCCGCCGCGGTGCTGCTGGCCTCGGAAGAATGGGCGCAGGCGCATGGCCACGTGCCGATGGCCTATCTGCGCGATGCGCAGGTGTCGGCGGTGGATTTCGTGCACGGCGAAGGCCTGCTGATGGCGCCGACCGTGGCTGTGCCGGAGATGCTCAAGCGCCATGGCCTGCGCCTACAGGACTTCGACATCTACGAGATCCACGAGGCCTTCGCCGCGCAGGTGCTGTGCACGCTGCGTGCGTGGGAGAGCGAGGACTACTGCCGCACCCGGCTCGGCCTGGACGCGCCGCTGGGGCAGATCGATCCGGCCAAGATCAATCCGGTGGGCTCGTCGCTGGCCACCGGCCATCCGTTCGCCGCGACCGGCGCGCGCATCGTCGCCACCGTCGCCAAGCAACTGGTCGAACGCGGCGGTGGCCGCGCGCTGATCTCGATCTGCACCGCCGGCGGCATGGGCGTGGTGGCGATCGTCGAGCGCTGAGCGTCACCCGCGCGCGGGCTCCAGTGCCGGCGCGCGCCGCGCCACGGCCTTCGGTCCTGCCGCGCCGCCCCGGCATTGACCGCGCTGCATCCGCGCTACCATGCCCGCCGATTCGCCTGCGCCACGCGG
This sequence comes from Xanthomonas sp. NCPPB 3570, assembly GCF_056725115.1. Lineage (NCBI taxonomy): Bacteria > Pseudomonadati > Pseudomonadota > Gammaproteobacteria > Lysobacterales > Lysobacteraceae > Xanthomonas > Xanthomonas sp. NCPPB 3570. The sequence goes on from NZ_CM161513.1 coordinate 251,342, forward strand.
GCGACACGGCGCGCAGGGGGCGCAGGCCATGATCGAGCAGGACAGTTTCAATCCGTATCAGGCGCCAAGCGCCTCCATCCCGGCCGGCGCACCGCCGCTGCCAGGCGATACGCTGTGGCGCGCCGGTGGCGAGTTGGTGTGCCTGCGCGACACACCCTTCCCGCCGCACTGCGTGAAGTGTGGCGCGGCGCTGCAGGCCGACGAGCTGAAGCAGCGCACCTTCTATTGGCATGCGTCCGGCTGGTATGTGTTGCTGCTGGTGAACATCGTGGTCTATGCCGTAGCGGCCTTGGTCGCGCGCAAGCGCAGCAGCCACATGCTGGGGATGTGCGCCGCGCATCGGCGCCGACGCAACAGGTTCATGCTGCTGACGGCAGGCGCCTTCCTCGTCGGGCCATTGCTGGGGTTCGCTGTCGGTGGCGACCTGGGAGCCGGGCTGGGCGTGGTCGCGTTCCTGACCATGCTGATCTGGGGCATGGTCGGCGCGCGCATCCTGGTGCCGCGTCGCATCGATCAGCGCTATGCGCGCTACAAAGGGCTGGCGCCCGCATTCCTGGAGCGCCTGCCGATGTTGCCGCCCTATCTGCGCCGTTGAGCGGAGCACGCTGCTGGCCATCCGCGCGGTGATCGTTGCACAAGTGCAGCTGCGTCCAACTGTATGGTCGCGTTGCGCTCCCAAAGCAATCTCGTAGGAGCGGCTTCAGCCGCGACAGGCATTCCCGGTAACGCCGTCGCGGCTGAAGCCGTTCCTACGGAGCAATCGGACTCAGCCCTCCAGCCGCGGGAACCCATGCTCGTCGCGGCATTCCGTGCTGCCCGGCTCCGGCGCGATCGAGGGCACCGGCGCCACCGGCTCCGGCAGCGGCTGGGCCGGCTCGCCACGCTGCACGCGCAGTGCATTGGCGTAGCAGCGCTGCGCCGCGAGCATGTCGCCGGCGTCGGCATAGCCGTCGCCGAAGATCTCCCAGGCCTCGGCGCCGGCGCCGAGCGCCAGCGCGCGGTGCAGGAATTCCTCCGCCTGCGGCCACTGCTGCTGGTGCCGGGCCATGCGCGCCAGGGTCAGCAGCAGCGCCGGGCTGTCCGGATGCGCCTGCAGCCAGCGCTGCGCACTGGCACGGCGCGAATCGTATTTCTCCACCGGCAGCCGTCCGTACAGGGCGACCAGGCCTTCGTCCCAGCGCGTGTCCAGCGCCTGCTCCAGGCTGCGCAGCGCCGCATCGTCCCAGCGCAGCGCCGCCGCGCGCACCGCGTAGGCGGCGACCACCGCCGGCTCGCTGCGCAGCGACTTGGGCAGGCTTTCCCAGCGTTCGGCCAGGGCATTGGCATCGGTCGCCTGGTCCAGCGAGGCCGCGGCCAGCCGCGTTTCCAGCGTGGCGATCGCCTCCAGCGGCAAGGCCTGCTGCTGGCGGATCGCGCCGAGCTGGCCATAGGCCTCGCCGGCACGGCCGATGCGGGTCAGTGCCTCGGTGCGCAGCAGCAGCCCGCGCGGCGGCAGCGGCTGTGCCGCGGCCACGTCCAGCGCGTTGATCGCATCGACCGGGCGCTGCTGCTCCAGATGCAATTCGGCCTGCAGCAGCGCATGCGCGGCGGCATCGCGTTCGGCCAGGCGGCGCAGGTGGCGCTCGGTCGCCTCGCGGTCGCCGCGCGCATCGGCCGCGCGCACCGCGGCGATCATGGCGATGGCGCTGACCTCGGGATCCTCCGCGGCGGCGTTGAGTTGCTTCTCGGCCCGCGTCCACTGGCCGGCGTGGGCAGCGGCCAGGCCGTCGAGCAGGCGTGCGCGCGACTGCTTGCGGCGCCGACGGCCCCAGGCGCGGAACGGGAAGCTGAGCACGTTCCACACCAGCCACAGCGCCAGGAACGCGATCACCAGCAGCAGCGAGGCCTGCGGCAGCGAGGCGATGTAGTCGGTGCCGCCGACGCGCACGATCACCTCGCCCAACTGGCGCACCGGGTCCTGCCCCAGCCACTGCGCACCGATCACGCCCAGCGCGATGACGATCAACAGCACGATCAGAGAACGAAGGGATTTCATGACGGGCTCCTTGCGTCACGCATCGCGCGCAACTGTTGCAGGGTGGTTCCGAGTTCGGGAATGGTCGGGCGCAGATCGGCGTTGGCCAGGGTGCGCAGCGCGGCGCGGCGTTCGCGCAGCTGCGGCGACTCCGGCCACAGCCGCGACAGCCAGCGCCCGGCGCCGGCCAGCGCGCTGCGATAACCGCGCGTGTCGCCACGCTCCAGGGCCGCGCGCGCCAGAGTCAGGTCGAGCTGCAGCGCATCGTGGGCGGCCACGCGCTCCGAGCCGGCGGCCAGCACGCCACCCTGCGAGGGGCGGATCTTCACCAGCGGCGCCAGCAGGCGCTGCCACAGCGGCTGCTGCGCGCTCTCTGGCAATTGCGTCGGCAGCTTGTCCAGGCTGGCGGCGAAGGCATCCAGCTGCGCCGCCAGGCGCGCCTGCGGCCCGTCGCCCAGCGCGTCCAGCGCGGTGCGTTCCTGCAGCAGCGCCTGGCGCAGATTGAGGAATTGCGGATCGTCGATGCCGTCCAGTACGCCGCTGGCCAGTGCATAGGCGCGGCGCGCACCGACCGCGTCGCCGGCCAGCAGCAACCGCTGCTGCCCCTGGTTGAGCAGCAGTTCGACCTCGTCCAGGCGCAGCGCCTGCGCGCCGTGGCGGTTGGAGTCGGCCAGCTTGGCGACATTGGCCTCCAGCAGCGCGCTGCGCTGGCTCAGCCCGAGCATTTCGTCGCGCAGCACACGGTTGGTGCTGGCCGCGTCCTGCAGCCGCTGCGCAGTGGCGCGCTGGTCGCGACGCAGGCTGTCCTGGACCTGCTGCAAGGCCTGCAGTTGCTGCTGCAGGTCCGACTGCTGGGCCAGTTCGCGCGCGCTGCGCGCCTGCCACCAGTCCCAGCCACGCCAGCCGGCGAACGCCAGCGCGGCCAGCGTGGCGAGTACCAGCAGCAACCAGATCCAGCGTGTGGAACGGCGAGGCGTGATCGGGATTTCGTCGGTCATCGGCAGCGTCCTGGAGGGCCGTCGCCCGTCGCGAGCAAGGCGGGGGTCGGCGCGGCACGGCCGAGCATGGCGTGAGCGGCACTGCGGCCGCAACCCGGGTGCTGGCCCGCGTTCAGCGAGGTGGCGAACGCGTCACGATCGCCACCGCGGCGGCCACCAATTGCTGCGGCATCGGCCCGGCCGCCTGCGCCACGTCAACGAAGCCAAGGTCTGCGGCCAGGGTCGCCAGGCGCGCGCTGGCCGCGACCACCGGACGCGCGCGCCAGGCCTGCGCCAACGCTTCGGGCAGCTGCGCCAGCAGCTGTTGCAGCGCTTCGCCACTGCTCAAGGCCAGCACCCCGGGCGCTGCCGCACGCAGGCGGGCCAGGTCGGCTGGGCGCAACCGCACCGGTTCGCGGACATACACGTCGGCGCGCCGCAGCGGCGTGCCGCGCGCCTGCAGGTGCGCGGCGATCAGGCCGCGCCCGCCGGGAGCGGTGACCAGGCCCACCGGCAACTCCGGCGCAGCCAGCTCCGGCAGCGCCAGCAGCCCGTCGCTGTCCATGCGCGTCGGCGTCGCCACCTCGGCGATGCCGTGTTCGCGCAAGGCGCGCGCCGTGCCTGCGCCCACCGCCAGCCAGCACTGGCCGGGGCGTGCGGTCAGCGGCTGCAGCGCCGCGGCCGCGCGTACCGCCGCCGGGCTGCTGACGATGACCCGTGGCGCATCCAGCGCTGCGGTCAGGGCCGCGCGGGTGGCGGGATCGGCGCGCGGCCGTATCCGCCATGGCGACACCGCCAGCACCCGCCCGCCGCAGCGCGCCGCGGCCCGCCGCAGCGGTGCGTGCTCGCCCTGCGGGCGCAGCGAGATCAGGATCCAGGCCGGGGCCGCGGTTGCATGCGCGCTCATGCCAGGCATTATGCGAGCCCCCACCGGCAGCACAATCGCACCATGGCAGCGGATCTTTCCTTCGAGGCGTTCCTGCAGCAGTTGCAGCGGCAGTTCCAGGCCATGCCGCCGGTGGCGGCGCTGCAGGTCGCCGTGCAGGGCTATGCCGAGCAGCGCCTGCGCCTGGTCGCGCCGCTGGCCGCCAACATCAACGACAAGGGCAACGCCTTCGGCGGCAGCCTGGGATCGGTGATGACCCTGGCCGGCTGGGGGCTGGTCAACTGCGAACTGCACCGCGCCGGCCTGCAGGCCGACGTCTATGTCGCCGACAGCCAGGTGCGCTACCTCGCGCCCCTGTATGCCGATCTGCATGCCCAGGCCACTGCCGACGCGGAGGGCGACTGGGACGTGTTCGTGAACACCTTCCGCCAGCGCGGCCGCGCCCGCATCGGCATCCAGGCCCAGGTCGGTGCGCCTGGTGCGGCCGCGGCGGCGACCTTGAGCGGTCGCTTCGTGGCCATCGCCAAGGGGTAGGATGCGCGGATCGCGCACCCCGCGCGCCGCCACCTGGACGCTGCCATGCCTTCGATGTTCCGCGCGCTCGCGCTGCTGTTGCTGCTGGGCTGGACCGGTGCGGCCACGGCCGGCAGCGGCGCGCAGCAGCGCAAGCTCGATGACCTGCAGACCGCCTATGCCGCGGCGGTGCGCTGGAGCGAGTTCGAAACCGCCTGGCAGGCGGTGGATCCGGCCTACCGCCAGGCGCATCCGCTGACCGACCTGCAACTGGAGCGCTACCGGCAGATCCAGGTCTCCTCCTACAAGGTCGGCGCCGCCGCGGTCGGCGACGGCGAGGCGCTGCGCGAGATCGAGCTGGGCGTGATCAACCGCAATACCCAGGCCGAGCGCATCGTCCGCTACCGCGAGCGTTGGCGCTGGGACCCGGCGGCCAAGACCTGGTGGCTGCAGGACGGCCTGCCGGACCTGTGGAACGGCCAGTAGCGCGGTCGCCGAGCTGTGCGACAATCGGCGCCCGCTTCCCGCCCCTGAGTCCCGTGAACTTCGAAGAACTGCTGGCCTTCGCCGGCCGCAACCCGATGCTGGCCCTGGCCCTGGTGGGCCTCACCATCGCCCTGATCGTCACCGAAGTGGCGCGCCTGTTCCGTGGCTACAAGAGCCTGCGGCCGGCCGAGCTGACCCGCTTGATCAACGCCGGCAACGCGGTGGTGGTCGACCTGTCGGCCTCGGCCGATTTCGAGAAGGGCCACATCGCCGGCAGCCGCAACGCCACCGCCAGCCAGTTCGGCCCCGAGCACAAGCTGGTGGCCAACGCCAAGGCGCAGCCGGTGGTGCTGGTCTGCCGCACCGGCACCACCGCCGACGGCGCCGCCAAGCAGTTGAAGAAGGCCGGCTTCGAGCAGGTCTTCGTGCTGGAGGGCGGCATCGCCGCCTGGCAGCAGGCCGAGCTGCCGCTGGTCAAGGGCCGCTGAGACACCCCGTCCGGCCGGCCCTGGAGGGTCGCGGCCGGCGTGTGATAATCCCGTTTCTTTCTGTTACCGAATCCACCGGAGTCAAGCAATGTCCGACCTCACCAACAACGGCGCCGCGGCGCCGGCCGACGCCGCGGCCGGTCCCGCCTTCACCATCGAGAAGATCTACGTCAAGGACGTGTCCTTCGAGTCCCCCAACGCGCCGTCGGTGTTCAACGACAACGCGCAGCCGGAACTGCAGCTCAACCTCAACCAGCGCGTGCAGCAGCTGAACGAGCAGGCCTTCGAAGTCGTGCTGGCCGTGACCCTGACCTGCAACGCCGGCGGCAAGACCGCCTACGTGGCCGAAGTGCAGCAGGCCGGCGTGTTCGGCCTGGTCGGCCTGGACCCGCAGGCGGTAGACGTGTTGCTCGGCACCCAGTGCCCGAGCATCCTGTTCCCGTACGTGCGTTCGCTGGTCAGCGACCTGATCCAGGCCGGCGGCTTCCCGCCGTTCTTCCTGCAGCCGATCAACTTCGAGGCCCTGTACGCCGAGACCCTGCGCCAGCGTGCGCAGCAGGGCGAGGGCCAGTCGCTGGCCGATTCGGAGCCGGCCGGCAACGCCTGAGCGCGTTCGCCGTTGCGCATGCGCGATAACGCCAAGAAGAAGATCGCCGTCCTCGGCGCCGGCTCCTGGGGCACGGCGCTGGCATCGCTCACCGCGCGGCACGGGTATCCGACCGTGCTGTGGGGTCGCGACGCCGTGGTCGCCGAGGCCATCGGGCAGCGTCACGAAAACCCGCGCTACCTGCCGGGAATCGCGCTGCCGGAGGGCCTGCAGGCCACCACCGACCTGGCGGCGGCCATCGACGGCGCCGACTGGATCCTGGTGGTGGTGCCGTCGCATGCGTTCACCGACACCCTGCAGCAACTGGCGCCGCTGCGCCCGGCGCAGGCCGGCGTGGCCTGGGCGACCAAGGGCTTCGAGCCCGGGTCCGGGCGGTTCCTGCACGAGGTGGCGCAGGAGATCCTCGGCGAGGACGTCCCGCTGGCGGTGGTCACCGGCCCGTCCTTCGCCAAGGAAGTGGCCCTGGACCTGCCGACCGCGGTGACCGTGCACGGCGACGCCGCGTTCGCGCAGCAGGTCGCCGACGCCATGCACGGCCCGACCTTCCGCGCCTATACCGGCGACGACATGGTCGGCGCCGAGCTGGGCGGGGCGATGAAGAACGTGCTGGCGGTGGCCACCGGCGTGGCCGACGGCATGGAGCTGGGCCTCAACGCCCGCGCCGGCCTGATCACCCGCGGCCTCAACGAGATGCTGCGGCTGGCCGCGGCGATCGGCGCCAAGCCGGAGACCCTGATGGGCCTGGCCGGGCTCGGCGACCTGGTGCTCACCTGTACCGGCGACCTGTCGCGCAACCGCCGGCTGGGCCTGGCGCTGGGCCGCGGGCAGCCATTGCAGGAGGCGGTGCGCGCGATCGGCCAGGTGGTCGAGTCGGTGCAGACCGCCGACGAGGTGATGCGCCAGGCCGAGCGCCACGGCATCGACCTGCCGATCTCCAACGCGGTGCGCGCGGTCCTGCACGGCGAACTGACCCCGGCGGTCGGCCTGCAGCAGTTGCTGGCGCGCGAGCAGAAGCCCGAGTACCCGACCACCCTGTTCAGTTGATCCGGCCAGTTGCCGAACACGCGAACGCCCGGCCTGGCCGGGCGTTTTCGTGTCCGCGCGTCGGTGTGTCATCGACGACGGCCGGATCGACAGGCAAAAAAAAGCCCGGTCGTGGGACCGGGCTTTCCGAACCGCGCGCGGCGGGAGAGAACGACGCGCGCAGTGCTAGGCAACGCTTACCAGCTGAAGCGCGGGCCGACGAACCATTCCTTGTCGCCGTGGCGGTCCATCTTCAGGTCGGCGCTCAGGCCCCAGTTCTGGTTCAGCTTGGCCTGCGCGCCCAGGCGGCCGTAGAAGGTGCCTTCCGGATTGACGCCGTCCTTCTTCGCGTAGTCCTCGTAGCCGCCCAGCGCATAGACTTCCAGGTACGGGTTGAACGCGGTGCGGATACCCGCTTCGGCGCTCCAGCCGTTGAACTTGGTGCCGTATTCCGGGTCGAAACGGTTGTAGGCCACGCGGGTCACCAGGTCGGTGCTGGTCGCGATCTCGTGGTTATAACCGGCGCCGATGCGCCACTGGTCGACGCGCACGTCGCCGAAGTCGGTCTTCTGGCGGTTGAAGTCGCCGAACACGCTGAAGTTCGGGTGGAACGCGTAGGAACCCTTGACAGCCCAACCGTCGGCATCGCCGCCGCTGGCGTCGGTCTTGACGTAGCCGCCCTCGACATAGTTGTAGGAAAGGCCTTCGGCAGCCGAAGCGGCGAACGGCAGGGTGGCCAGGAGGCCGAGAGCAAGCAGAGAGGTCTTCATAATCGGGTACCTTCGTTATTAGGTTTGTCGGCGCTGAGGCGTGGGGCCGTTCGCTGCCGATATGTAAATTATCCGTTAGTGACCCGAACTCGCCCTGAATCCCGAACTGACTAGTCCATAAATTAAACGCCGTGTTCAGGCGTGCGCGACGTGCTGTTTCAGCCACGGGGGCCATCGCTCGAGCAGCGTGTACGCACCGTCGGGCCAGAGGCTTGTACGAACTTTGGATGGACCTGCGAGTAGTAGGTTGAGCTGCCGCAGCCGACGTGTCGTCATTCCCTGCTGGGCTTCACCGCTGCAGACGCTGTAGCGAACCGCACTCTCGGCGACCTAGAGCAGCGAATTACGGGTCGATGACATTGGCCGGCTGAAATCACTTTTGCCAGTGCGCCTGCGCTGCGAAGCACGTCTACGTTCCATAGCCACCTAGGAATACCGCCAGCGCTTGCCGTGTTGCCTCGCGCAGGTACTCCGGCGACGGGTTCACCAACGCACCGAACAGGAGTGGCATCAGCGTTTCCGCTTCCAGCAACCCCGCCAGATGGCGCGCGGCGGTGGTCGGGTCGGCGCGGCGCAAGCGGCCCTGGTCCATCTGTGCCCGCAGAAACGCGCCGAGGCGCTGCATGCCCTGGTCGGGGCCGCTCTGGAAGAACAGCATGCCGATGTCCGAGCGGCCAGAGACGCCGATGATGGTCTGCCAGACCTGTACCGACTGCGCTGAGCACAGAAAAGCGAGAGTGTCCTCGCCCATGCGCTGCAACGCGGTCGGCAGATCGTCCTTGGACTGCTCCAGCGTGGCCAGGATGGGATCCATGAACTGGATCGCGACGCTGTGCGCCACCGCGACGAACAACGCTTCCTTGGACGGGAAATAGCCATAAAGGGTGCGTTTGGAGGTACCGGCGCGAGTGGCGATCTGGCTCATCGAGGCACCCTCGAAGCCTGCTTCGAGGAAGACCGCGGCCGCTGCTTCTACGATCGTTTCGCGTTTGGCTTCGGTCCTGACGCGCATGGCTTGGCCGTGGGGAAGGCGCTTAAGTATACCGGCAGGGCAGAAGTGATTGACGGCGAGAAATTGGGCGAATAGTATACCAAACCGTACCGTTTATATTACTTCAGCCTCCCATCCGGAGATCCCCGTGCGCCCTGTCCTTTCCTCCCGTCTATCGCTGGCCGTGGCCGTGGCCGCCACCTCGCTGTTGAGCGCGTGCGGTTCGCCGCCGGGCGGTCCGCCGCCGCAGGAAGGCACGCCGGAGATGGGCGTGATCACCGTCGCCACGCGGCCGGTCACCCTGACTACCGAGCTGCCGGGGCGCACGCTGCCCTATCTGATTGCCGACGTGCGGCCGCAGGTAAACGGCATCATCCAGGTGCGCACGTTCCGCGAGGGCGGCGAAGTCAAGGCCGGGGAGATGCTTTACCAGATCGATCCGTCCACCTACCGCGCCACCTACGACAGCAACGTGGCCGCGCTGGGCAAGGCCCAGGCCACGCTGCGCAGCGCGCGGCTGAAGGCAGAGCGCTATCGCGAACTGATCAAGGTGTCGGCGATCAGCAAGCAGGACAACGACGACGCCGACGCCGCGATGGACCAGGCCGAGGCGGATGTCGCCGCGGCCAAGGCCAATGTGGAGAGCGCGCGCATCAATCTGGACTATGCGCGGGTAAGTGCGCCGATTTCCGGGCGCATCGGCAAGTCCAGCGTGACCGCCGGCGCGCTGGTCACCGCCAGCCAGGCGACCGCGCTGGCCACGATCCAGCAGTTGGACCCGATCTATGTCGACGTCACCCAGCCCAGCGCCTCGCTGCTGCGACTCAAGCGGGCGCTAGCCAGCGGCGATCTGGAAAAGGCCGACAGCAATGCGGCCAAGGTGAACCTGCTGCTGGAAGACGGCAGCCCGTACCCGCTGCAGGGGAGGCTGGAGTTCTCCGATGTCACCGTCGATCAGAACACCGGCTCGATCACCGTTCGCGCGGTGTTCCCGAATCCGAACGCCGAGCTGTTGCCCGGCATGTATGTGCGTGCGGTGTTGCAGGAAGGGGTGAAGGGCGACGGCATGCTCGTACCGCAGCAAGCGGTGTCGCGCAACGGTGCCGGCAAGCCGACCGTGTACGTGGTCGGCAGCGATCACAAGTTGCAGTTGCGCGTGCTGGAGACCGATCGTGCGATCGGCGACCAGTGGCTGGTGCGCAGCGGACTCAAGCCTGGCGAGCAACTGGTGGTCGAAGGCCTGTCGCGAGCCCGGCCCGGCGTGACGGTCAAAACGGTGCCGTGGCAACCGAAGGCGGTCGCTGCCGCATCGAGCGCCTCCCCCGCAGCCGCTTCCGCCGCGGCCGCGCCGCGCGCGGCCAACTGAGGCGCTGGACCGTCATGGCACGCTTCTTCATCGATCGTCCGATCTTCGCCTGGGTGCTGGCCATCGTCGTGATGCTGGCCGGCATCCTCTCCGTGCTCACCCTGCCCATCGCGCAGTATCCGAGCATCGCGCCGCCCGCGGTCGCGATCACCGCCACCTACCCGGGCGCCTCGGCCAAGACCCTGGAGGACACCGTCACCCAGGTGATCGAGCAGAAGATGAAGGGCCTGGACCACCTGAGCTACATGGCTTCCACCAGCGAGTCCATCGGCCAGGTGACCATTACCCTGACCTTCGACAACGGCACCGATCCGGACACCGCACAGGTGCAGGTGCAGAACAAGCTGTCGCTGGCCACGCCGCTACTGCCGCAAGAGGTGCAGCAGCAGGGCGTCACGGTGGCCAAGTCGGTGACCAACTTCCTCAACGTGCTGGCCTTCACCTCCGAAGACGGCAGCATGAGCGCGGCCGACCTGTCCGACTACGTCGCCGCGAACGTGCAGGAAACGATCAGCCGCGTCCAGGGTGTCGGCGACACCACCTTGTTCGGCTCGCAGTATGCGATGCGGATCTGGCTCGATCCCAACAAGCTCAACAACTTCGGCCTGACTCCGCTGGATGTGAAGACCGCGGTGCAGGCGCAGAACGCGCAGGTGTCGGCCGGCCAGCTTGGCGCCTTGCCGGCGGCCGCCAACCAGCAGCTCAATGCCACCATCACCGCGCAGACGCGGTTGAAGACCGCCGCCGAGTTCGAGGACATCCTGCTGCGCACGCAGTCCGATGGCTCGCAGGTGCGTCTGCGCGACGTGGCCAGGATCGAACTGGGCAGGGAGAGTTACAACAGCGCCGGCCGCTACAACGGCAAGCCCGCCGCCGGCCTGGCGATCAAGCTTGCCACAGGCGCTAATGCGCTGGACACGGTCAAGGCGATCGACGCAAGCCTCGCCGAGCAGGAGAAGTTCTTCCCGCCAGGCATGAAGGTGCAGAAGCCGTACGACACCACCCCGTTCGTGCGCATCTCGATCGAAGAGGTGGTGCGTACGCTGGTCGAGGCGGTGGTGCTGGTGTTCCTGGTGATGTACCTGTTCCTGCAGAACTTCCGCGCCACGCTGATCCCGACCATCGCCGTGCCGGTGGTACTGCTGGGCACCTTCGGCGTGCTCGCCGTATGCGGCTTCACCATCAACACGCTGACCATGTTCGCGATGGTGCTGGCGATCGGTCTGCTGGTGGACGATGCGATCGTGGTGGTGGAGAACGTCGAGCGGGTGATGAGCGAGGACCATTTGCCGCCGAAGGAAGCCACGCGCAAGTCGATGGGGCAGATCTCCGGCGCACTGGTCGGTGTGGCCCTGGTGTTGGCCGCGGTGTTCGTGCCGATGGCGTTCTTCGGCGGTTCCACCGGCGTCATCTATCGCCAGTTCTCGATCACCATCGTCGCGGCGATGACGCTGTCGGTGCTGGTGGCGATGGTGCTGACCCCGGCGCTGTGCGCCACCTTGCTCAAGCCGGCCAAGCAGCACGGCATGGCCACCACTGGCTTCTTCGGCTGGTTCAACCGCATGTTTGACCGCGGCAACGGCCGCTACCAGGGCATCGTGCGGCACATGTTGGGCAAGGGCTGGCGCTACATGATCGGCTATGCGGTGGTGTTGGCGCTGGTGGTGGTCGGCTTTATGAAGCTGCCGGTCGGATTCCTGCCCGACGAAGATCAAGGCTCGCTGTTCGTGCTGATCCAGTTGCCGCCCGGCGCCACTGCGGTGCGCACCGATGCGGTGATCCGCCAGGTCGAGCATCACTTCCTGGTCGATGAGAAGGACTCGGTCTCCGGTGTGTTCGCCGTCAACGGCTTCAGCTTCGCCGGCAACGGCCAGAATGTGGGCTTCGCCTTCGTCAAGCTGAGAGCCTGGGACGAGCGTACCCGGAAGGACCAGAGCGTAACCGCGGTGGTGGCCAAGGCAGGCAGGTTCTTCGCCGGGATCCGCGACGCGAAGGTGTTCGCGTTCGCGCCGCCGGCGGTGTCGGAACTGGGCAACGCCACCGGCTTCGACCTGATGCTGCAGGACCGCGCCAACCTCGGACACGAGGCCTTGATGCAGGCGCGCAACCAGCTGCTGGCGGAGCTGTCGCAAGACCACCGGCTGGTCGCGGTGCGCCCGAACGGGCAGGAGGACACGCCTGAGTTCAAGCTGGACATCGATCCGCACAAGGCCGAGGCGATGGGCCTGTCGATCTCCGACATCAACAGTGCCTTCTCCAGCGCCTGGGGCAGCACCTATGTCAACGACTTCATCGACAAGGGCCGAGTCAAGAAGGTGATGCTGCAGGCCGACGCCCGCTACCGCATGCTGCCGGAGGATATCGACCGCTGGTACGTGCGCAACAGCGCCGGCGCCATGGTCGCATTCAATTCCTTCGCCAAGGCCAGTTGGATCATGGGCTCGCCGCGGCTGGAACGCTACAACAGCGTACCGTCGGTGGAGATCCTGGGCATGGCCAAGCCTGGTGCGGCGTCCAGTGGCCAGGCCCTGGCCATCGTCGAGGCCGCGGCGGCCAAGTTGCCGCCGGGCATCGGCTACGAGTGGACCGGGCTGTCACGGCAGGAAAAGGCGTCCAGCGGCCATACCGGCCTGTTGTACTCGCTTTCGATCCTGATGGTGTTCCTATGCCTGGCCGCGTTGTACGAAAGCTGGTCGATTCCGTTCGCGGTGATCCTGGTGGTGCCGCTGGGCGTGTTCGGTGCGCTGCTCGGTGCGGTGCTGACCTGGAAGATGAACGATGTGTACTTTCAGGTCGGGCTGTTGACCACGATTGGCCTGGCGTCGAAGAACGCGATCCTGATCGTGGAGTTCGCCCGCGAGCTGCACGAAGGCGGCAAGAGCCTGATCCAGGCTGCACTGGAAGCGGTGCGGATGCGCCTGCGGCCCATCCTGATGACCTCGATGGCGTTCATCCTCGGCGTGGTACCGATGGTGCTGGGCAGCGGCGCCGGCGCCGGCGCCCAGCACGCGCTTGGGACCGCGGTGATCGGCGGCATGCTGTCGGGCACGGTGTTGGCGATCTTCTTCGTGCCGCTGTTCTTCGTGCTGGTATGCGGCCTGTTCAAGCGGCGCGCCGGCATGTCCGACGATCCGCCCGCCGCGCACGTCGCGGAAGGAGCCTGACATGCCCCGTTTCCTGCCGACCCCGCTGGCGCTGCCCGTGTCCGCATTGCTCGCCGGCTGCAGCCTGATGCCGGCCTACGAGCGACCTGCCGCACCCGTGCCGTCGCAGTTCGACGGCGCCGCCGCCGACAGCGACGCAGGGACTGGCGCGATTCCCGTCGCCGACATCGGCTGGCGTGCAGTGTTCACCGATCCGAAGCTGCAGCAGGTGATCGAGCTGGCGCTGGACAACAACCGCGACCTGCGCGTGGCCGCGCTCAATATCGACCAGGCCTGGGCGCAGTACCGCGTGCAGCGCGCCGACCTGGCGCCGGGGGTGGACCTGGCCGGCAGCGGCAGCGGCTCGCGCACTCCGGCCGATCTGTCCGGCACCGCACGCCCGCTGGTGGCGCACAGCGACAGCGCCACGTTGGGTATCAGCGCCTACGAACTGGACCTGTTCGGCCGCGTGCGCAGCCTCAAAGAACAGGCGTTGCAGCAATACCTGGCCACCACCGAGGCGCAGCGCAGTACCCACATCAGCCTGATTGCGCAGGTCGCCACGGCCTATCTCACCCTGGCTGCCGACCAGGATCTGCTGCGCCTGGCGCACGACACACTGACCAGCCAGAGCGAGAGCTATCGGCTGCAACAGCGCAGCTTCGAGCTTGGCTCAGCCTCGGCGCTGACCTTGCGGCAGGCGCAGACCACGGTGGAAAGCGCGCGGGTGGACGTGGAGCGCTATACCGCACAGGTGGCGCAGGATCGCAATGCGTTGCGTCTGCTGCTCGGCACGGAGGTGCCGGGCGAGTTGCTGCCAACCGCACTGCCCGACAGCGCCAGCGCCGATGACAACGTGCTGGCCGGCATTCCGGCCGGCTTGCCGTCCGAACTGCTGCAGCGTCGCCCGGATATCCTGCAGGCCGAGCGCACCCTGCAGGCGGCCAATGCCAATATCGGCGCCGCGCGTGCCGCGTTCTATCCCAGCATCAGCCTGACCGCTTCGGCCGGCAGCGCCAGCGCCGGCCTGTCCGGGCTGTTCAAGGGCGGTTCTGGCAGTTGGAGTTTCGCGCCGAGCATCGCGTTGCCGATCTTCGACGGCGGCCGAAACCGCGCCAACCTCGATGTCGCCAAGGTGCAGCGCGACATCGACGTGGCCAATTACGAAAAGGCGATCCAGACCGCGTTCCGCGAGGTCTCAGATGCGCTCGCCGAGCGCAGTACGCTGGGCCGCCAGCTGCAGGCGCAGCAGGCGCTGGTGGACGCGTCGGCCGACAGCTACCGGCTGTCGCAGGCGCGCTTCGAGCGAGGTGTGGACAGCTACCTCGGCACGCTGGATGCGCAGCGCACGCTGTACAGCGCCGAGCAGGCGCTGATCAGCACGCGGCTGTCGCGTTTCACCAATCTGGTGACCTTCTACAAGGCGCTGGGCGGCGGCTGGGTGGAGATGGCCGCGCCCACGGACGCGACGGCCTCGACGGAGCGCTGACGGTGCCTCGGCAGGTGGCCGCAGCGACACGGGTGCGACGGCGTGGCGAGCGCGGCGCGACCCACGAAAAGCACGCCGCGATCCTGGACGCAGCCCGGCGGCTGTTTTTCCGCGACGGCTTCGACACCACCACGATGGATGCCATCGCCATCTGCGCGGCTGTGTCCAAGGCGACCGTCTACGCGCATTTCGGCAACAAGGACGCGCTGTTTCGCGCCATCCTTGCGGCGATGCTGGACGAGTTGCCGGATCGATGGGACGCCTTGCTCGCCAGCCGGGCGCCGCTCCGCCGACGGCTGGCCGCGGTCGCGCACGACCTGATGGATATAGCGACGGGCCCGCTGCTGCAGGCCTCGCATCGCATGCTCGTACCAAACCAGTTCCTGCCGCAGCGCACCGGCGGTCACTGGGATCTGTGCTACGCCCGCTACGACTGCGCGATGCAGCGTTTCCTGCGCACCGAGCACGGGCGCGGCACTCTGGCGATCGCCGATGTAGCGCATGCGTCCGCCCAGTTCTTCGGGTTGGTCGTCGGTGCGCCAGCGCTGCGTGCGCTGCTCACAGGCGCGGCGCCGGTTGCACAGTGGCGCCAGGCCAGTTGGGTGGACGATGCAGTCGAGTTGTTCCTGCGCGGCTATCGTGCGGCGCCTGCGTTGCGCGGGCGCGATCCGGGTCGCCCCTTCATTGCTCATCCGCGCGAACAGCCGACAGGAGATTGAAAGCTCCCTGGCCAGACATGCGACCACGTGCTGGGAGTACTCGAACGCGCATGCGCGAAGTCTCCTCAGCACAAGCGTGCCATGACGCCACATTCGGTGCATCGTGACCGCACGACGTGCGCATCATGGTGCCGGGATGTACACCTGATGGCGCTCGCCCCAGTCGGGATGCGTTCCGTCGCATTTCAGGCAGCCAGGAATTCACGGCCGTCAGCGCAGATGGTGATGCCGACCGCGCGTGCGGTCGGCACGCTACAGCGCGGCGAGCGTCTCGATCGCCGCGCGGACGCGCTGCCTGTCCATGGGGACCACCGAGCGGTGGATCGTGGCGCCTTCGATGAAGGCGTCGATGGCGGCGGATGCGGCGGCGGAGAAATGCGTTTCCAGCGCGGCCCGGCTCCTGGCCATCCACTGCTGCATGATCGCGGTCAGCGCCGGGTGCCGGCGGGCGAAGGCATACAGTTCGTAGCTCAGCAGCAGCACCCGCGGCGACGCCGTTCCCTCGGCGAAGATGATGTTCACCACCGCGTCCAATGCCTGCGCGTGGGTCTGCGCGGCGCGGATTTCGGCGGCGAAGTCGGTGGATACCTCCTGGGAAAACCGTGTGAACGCGGCCACCAGCAGGTCGTGCATCGAACCGAAGTAATAGGTGGTGGCGCTCAGCGGAACACCGGCCTCCGCAGCCACCTTGCGGAAGGTGGTGCCGGCGACGCCGTGGTCCAGGATCACCCGCAGCGCGGCCTGCTCGATCGCTTCCTTCCGATGCGGATCCTGGCGCCAGGTCCTGCCGCTCATGCCTGTCCAACGCTGTCTCGACCAAGGCCGATGATCGCAGGTCGCGGTTGACGCCTCAATTGGTACGGATGTACAAATTCGCCGATGAGGTCGACGAAGGCCATCGCCGCGATGGCGCCTCGCAACCAACGACGTGAGGAGCGGCGCGATGGCCAAAGGCGGAGAGCGGGACGTGGATATCGGGCGCCGGGCGACCGTGGGCGGGCTCGCCGCTGGTGGCGTGGTGCTGGCCACCGGGGTGCACGCCGCCGCGCCCGCCGGCTGGGAGGCCGGCACCTGGCTCAATGCGCCCAAGGTGCATCGGATCCTGCCGGGCGGCGTGCTCGACGTGGTCACCGACAAGGGCAGCGATTTCTGGCGCGAAACCCACTACGGGTTCACCCGCGACAGCGGGCACTTCCTCGGCATCGCCGCGCCCGCGCGCTTTACCTGCCAGGTGCGCGTGCGCGGCAAGTTCGAGCAGCTCTACGACCAAGCCGGCCTCATGGTGCGGGTCGACGAGCGCCGCTGGGTCAAGGCCGGGATCGAACTGAGCGATGGGCGGCCGATGCTCAGCAGCGTATTGACCGACGGCCGTTCGGACTGGGCTACCGGTCCGTACGAAGCGGACGCGTCGGATTTCTGGATGCGTGCCACCGTGGACAAGGGCGTGCTGCGCCTGCAGGTCTCGCGCGACGGCGAGTTCTGGCCGCTGGTGCGGCTGTGCCCGTTCCCGGTGGCGTCCTCTTACCTCGTCGGCCCGATGACGTGCACGCCGGAACGCGAGGGCCTGAGCGTCCGTTTCTCCGATTGGCGGCTGGGGCCGCCGCTGGGCAAGGACCTGCACGATCTGTCCTGACGCCTGCAGTGCCGCAACGCAGGTCGGATTGGCGATACAGCGATAGAGCCTCGATGGCGTTGCCGGGCGCTGCGCGCCACGCGCTCACTCGGCGCCGGGAAAACCCAGTTGTCGCCACGCATCGAACACCACCACCGCGACCGCGTTGGACAGGTTGAGGCTGCGGTTGTGCGGCTGCATCGGCAGGCGCAGGCGCTGCTCATCGGGCACCTGTTCCAGCACGGTGTCCGGCAGGCCGCGGGTTTCCGGGCCGAACAGGAAGGCGTCGCCGTCGGCGAAGGCGGGCGTGTCGTAGCGGGTGCTGCTGCGGGTGCTGAGGGCGAACAGACGGCGCGGCGCGATGGCCTGCAGGGCCGCTTCCAGCGACGCGTGGACCTGCAGTCGAGCGTATTCGTGATAGTCCAGGCCGGCGCGCTTGAGCTGACGGTCGCCGAGCTCGAAGCCCAGCGGCTCGATCAGGTGCAGTTGCGCGCCGGTATTGGCGCAGAGGCGAATGACGTTGCCCGTGTTGGGCGGAATCTCGGGCTGGTAAAGCAGAACGTGCAGCGTTGGGGTCGCGATCATCGGCGCAGTGTACGCGCCGGCGCGGAGGCCTTGCTGCCGATTCAGCGCATCAGGCCGACCGCCATGTCCTGGCCCAGCTTCTGCAGACTCGGCTGCAGCTGCAGCATCGCGGTGTCCAGCGTCTCGCCGACCACGTCGCCGATCGCCAGCATGCTGCCCATGTCCGCATCCGGACGCACCTGCACGGTGGCCAGGGTCACCACATGCTGGCCGGCGGCCTGCGCGAAGTTGCGTTCGGCGACCTGCTCGGCCGACGGGCGCACCTGCACCGCGGCCAGGGTGGTGATGCCGCTGGACAGTTCGGCGTCGCGCTGGGCGATCTGCTCGGCGGAGGGGCGCACCTGCACCGCCGCCAGGGTGGCGATGCCGCTGGTCTGCTCGACGTTGCGCTGGGCGATCTGGTCGGCCGACGGGCGCACCTGCACGGTCTCCAGGGTGGTGATCTGCGCGGCGGCGAAGGACGGCGCGGCGAACAGGGCGGCGATGGCGGCGGTCAGGAGCAGGGTGGTGGTTTTCATGGCGGGCCTCGTTGGTGTTGTTGATCAGTGGTGTGGTAGTAATGTAGTACACCTAAGCAGGGGCTGCAAGAACTTTTTTGCGTTCGGCAGTTTCATTAAGCTTGCATTCACTAAGTTGGATGGGCTTCTGCGTTCGAAGATGTGTAAGCAGGCCGCGTGCCAACTCCAAGTTGCTGTATTTCAATGGAAATTTTTCCGATCAAAGTGTCCGGGGGCGGACACCCGGGCGCTCGCGTACGCCGGACGCGGACACGTGGCGCCGTTGGCGGCGGCGACCGCCCCGTTGATGGTGGGGTTGCGACGTCGTTGAAAAGGGCGTCAGCGACAACGGCGGAATGCGCGCCGTGCAGTACGCCCGGTACGATCGGCGTTCACCGGCTGTTTCACCGGCCCCAAGGAAGAAGGATCCGCATGACTGTCTCGACACGCCCGCGCGGCGCCCTGCTGGCCGTTGCCCTGTCCGCCGCGCTCGGCGCACTGAGCTACGCGCCGCCTTCGACGGCGGCCAGGTCCGCCGCCGCCACGTCGGTGGATATCGCCTACGAGCAATTCACCCTGCCCAATGGGCTGCGGGTGGTGGTGCACACCGATCGCAAGGCGCCGATCGTGGCGGTCAACCTCTGGTACCACGTGGGCGCCAAGGACGAGCCGGCCGGGCGCACCGGGTTCGCGCATCTGTTCGAGCACCTGATGTTTCAGGGCAGCGAAAACCACCACGGCGAGTTCTTCGAGCCGTTCAAGCAGGTCGGCGTCACCGACCAGAACGGCACCACCAACAGCGACCGCACCAATTATTTCGAGACCGTGCCGACCACCGCGCTGGACATGGCGCTGTGGATGGAGTCGGACCGCATGGGCCACCTGCTCGGCGCCATCGACCAGGCCGCGCTGGACGAACAGCGCGGGGTGGTGCAGAACGAGAAGCGTCAGGGCGAGAATCAGCCGTACGGGCAGGCCTGGAGCCGGCTGAGCCGCGCGCTGTACCCGCCCGGCCACCCGTACCACCACACCGTCATCGGCTCGATGAACGACCTCAACGCGGCCTCGCTGGCCGACGTGAAGCAGTGGTTCCGCACCTGGTACGGGCCCAACAACGCGGTGCTGGTGCTGGCCGGCGACATCGACCTGGCCACGGCCAAGGAGAAGGTGACGCGCTACTTCGGCGACATCCCGGCCGGCCCGACCATGGCCCAGCCCAAGGTCGACGTGGCCCAGCGCAGCCAGTCCAGCCGCGAGACCATGACCGACAAGGTGCCGCAGACGCGGATCTACCGGGTCTGGAACGTGGCGCAGACCGGCACCGAGGATGTCGATCGCCTGCAACTGCTGGCGCAGGTGCTGGGTGGCGCCAAGTCCTCGCGGCTGGACCGGCGCCTGGTCCACCAGGACAAGCTGGTCGACCAGATCAGCGCCTCGGTATGGGCGTCGCAGCTCGGCTCCGGCTTCGGCATCATCGCCATGGTCAAGCAGGGCGTGGACCCGGCCAAGGTCGAGGCGGCGATCGACGAGGAAGTGCGCCGGCTATTGGACAAGGGGCCGGATAAGGCCGAATTGGCGCGCGCCAAGACCGCCTTCCGCGCCGGCTTCATCCGCGGTGTCGAACGCATCGGCGGCTTCGGCGGCAAGGCCGACGTGCTGGCCGAGTGCGCGGTGTACACCGGCGACCCCGGCTGCTTCCGCACCTCGCTGGCGACCATCGCCTCCACCCGTCCGCGCGATCTCACCGCGGTCGGCCGCAAATGGCTGGGCAAGGGCGACTACACCTTGCTGGTGCAGCCGGGCGAGCGTTTGGCGATGGCCGAGGAGCCGACCGTGCAGCCGGCGCCGCTGAATCCGCCGCCGGTCGATTCCAAATACAGCGCGCTGCCCAGCGTGGTCGACCGCAGTGCCGGCCCGCCCAAGACCACCCAGTTCCCGCAACTGAAGTTCCCGGCGCTGCAGCGCGCCACGCTGAAGAACGGCAGCACGGTGATCCTGGCCGAGCGCCATGACGTGCCGGTGGTGCAGTTCAGCTACGAATTCAAGGGCGGGTACAGCGCCGACCAGGGACGCAAGCCGGGCACGGCCAGCTTCGCCATGGGCATGCTCGACGAAGGGGCCGGCGACCGCGATGCGCTGGCGTTCGCCGATGCGGCCGAGGCGTTGGGCGCGTCGCTGTCCGCTGGCGCCTCGCTGGATGGCAGCAATGCCTATCTGTCGGCGCTGAAGGAGAATCTGGCGCCGTCGCTGGCGCTGTATGCGGACATGCTGCGGCGGCCGCGTTTCGCGCCGAACGAGATCGAGCGGATCCGCGCCAGTTGGATCGCCGGCATCCGCCAGGAGAAGGCCCAGCCCAACGGCGCGGCGATGCGGGTGCTGCCGCCGCTGCTGTACGGCGCCGGCCATCCGTACGCCATCCCGTTCAGCGGCACCGGCACCGAGCCGGCGATCGCGGCGCTGCAGCGCGAGGACCTGGTCGACTTCCACCGCGATTGGGTACGCCCGGAGAACGCCACCCTGATCGTGGTCGGCGACACCACCCTGGGCGAGATCGTGCCGCTGCTGGACGCGCAGTTCGGCGACTGGAAGGGCGAGGGGGCGACGCCGTCGGTGCCGGCCCCGGCCACGGTGGCACGGCCGGGCAAGCCGCGCGTGTACCTGATCGATCAGCCCGGCGCGGTGCAGGCCAACCTGTTCGCCTCGGAGTTGGTGCCGCCGACCACCGACCCGGCCGCGGTCCGCTTCGACATGGCCAACGGCGTGATCGGTGGCGACTTCACCTCGCGCCTGAACATGAACCTGCGCGAGAACAAGCATTGGTCCTACGGCGCGCGCAGCGGCGCGGCCAGCGCGCTCGGCCAGCGGCCGTGGACCGCCTCGGCGCCGGTGCAGATCGACAAGACCGCTCCGGCACTGCAGGAGATGTCCAGGGAGATCAGCGCCTTCGCCAACGGCAAGGCGCCGCCGACGGCAGACGAGGTGGCGCGGATCCGCAACATCCAGACCCTGAGCCTGCCCGGCGCCTACGAGACCGCCAGTTCGGTGATGGGGGCGATCGGCGGCATCGTCCGCTACGGCCGTCCCGACGACTACGTGTTCAAGCGCAAGGCCGAGATCGAGGCGATGACCCCGGCGCAGGTGCGCGAGGCGGCGTCGATGCTCGACCCCAACAGCCTGACCTGGGTGGTGGTGGGCGACCTCAAGCAGATCGAGGCGCCGGTGCGCGCGCTGAAGCTGGGCGAGGTCACGGTGATCGATGCCGATGGGGTGCCGCAGGGCGGGGTGGCGAAGCCGGCAGGACGCTGATCCGGTTGGGCGCGCGTCGGCCACGGCCGACGCGCGCTGCTCGCGGCAGCCGGAGTGCCGGCCGTGTCATGGCCGATTCAGCGTTTTGCGGCACAATCCGGATTCACCCGCCAATGGCCCATTCCATGCGTCTACCGATCGCCCTCGCCTTGCTCGCCACGCTCGCCGGCTGCACCTGGGTGCCGATGGCGCCGGAAGGCAAGGGGGTACGGGTGCTGCCCCCGGGGCAGGCCGCCAGCGGCTGCGAGAAGCGCGGCGAGGTGGTGGTGTCGGTGAAGAGCAGCGTCGGTTTCTACCAGCGCAACCCGCTGCGGGTGCGCGAGGAACTGGAAACCCTGGCCCGCAACGAGGCCCCCGGCGTGGGCGCCAACACCGTGCAGGCGATGGGCGACCCGGTCGACGGCGACCAGCGCTTCACCGCCTACCAGTGCGGCGGCCGCTGAACCGCTCAGACCATACGCTTTCCGCGGATTTGTTAAAGATGCGGTAAACCCCCGCAACCGCTAGAATTGGCGCCCCCTCGCCTGACCCTGGCGTACACCTCGATGCTCTTCAACAACGTCTCCATCGCGGGACTGGCGCACATCGATGCGCCGCACACGCTCACCTCCAAGCAGATCAACGAGCGCCTGCAGCCGACCTACGACCGGCTCGGGATTCGCGCCGACGTGCTCGGCGACATCGCCGGCATCCACGCGCGGCGCATGTGGGATCAGGACATGCAGGCCTCCGACGCGGCGACGCTGGCGGCGCGCAAGGCGATGAGCGATGCCGGCATCGAGGCCGGGCAGATCGGGCTGCTGGTCAACACCTCGGTCAGCCGCGACTACCTGGAGCCGTCCACCGCCAGCATCGTCTCGGGCAACCTGGGCGTGAGCGAGCAGTGCATGACCTTCGACGTCGCCAACGCCTGCCTGGCCTTCATCAACGGCATGGACATCGCGGCGCGGATGATCGAGCGCGGCGAGATCGACTACGCGCTGGTGGTCGACGGCGAAACCGCCAACCTGGTGTACGAGAAGACCCTGGAGCGGATGACCTCGCCGGACGTGACCGCCGACGAGTTCCGCGACGAGTTGGCCGCGCTGACGCTGGGCTGCGGCGCCGCGGCCATGGTGATGGCCCGCGCCGAACTGGTGCCGGACGCGCCGCGCTACCGCGGCGGCGTGACCCGCTCGGCGACACAGTGGAACACCCTGTGCCGGGGCAACCTGGACCGGATGGTCACCGATACCCGCATGTTGCTGATCGAAGGCATCAAGCTGGCGCAGAAGACCTTCGCCGCCGCGCGCCAGGCGCTGGGCTGGGCGGTGGACGAACTGGACCAGTACGTCATCCACCAGGTCAGCCAGCCGCACACCCAGGCCTTCATCAAGAACTTCGGCATCGACCCGAAGAAGGTGATGACCATCTTCGGCGAACACGGCAACATCGGCCCGGCCAGCGTGCCGATCGTGCTGAGCAAGCTGCGCGAGCTGGGCCGCCTGAAGAAGGGCGACCGCATCGCGCTGATGGGCATCGGCTCGGGCTTGAACTGCTCGATGGCCGAGGTGGTCTGGTAAGCGGAGCACCCGCTGCAGTATGTCTATGTTGCAAACATGCATAATTTCTGTCTGAAATTATGCATGTTCATGCAAAAATGCATCTAAACTCCGTTTTTCTTTGCATGTGGCGGCCGCGATGCCCCTCTCCGCCTTACAGCACCTGGATCCGGCCCGCTTCGACACGACGGCGATCCTGAAACGGCTCACGATCGCCAGCCGCAGCCTGGCGGAGCTCAAAGGCGTCGCCGCCAGCATCCCGAACCAGAACATTCTGATCAACACGCTGACCCTGCAGGAAGCGCGGGACAGTTCGGCGATCGAAAACATCGTCACCACCCAGGACGACCTTTACCGCGAAGACAATCCGGCCGATGCGACCGGCACCGCGATCAAGGAAGTGTTGCGCTATCGGCAGGCACTGCGCGCAGGATTCGATCAGGTGCGGGCATCGGGGTTGCTGACACTCAATACGGTCGTCGGCGTCCAGGAGCAGCTCGAATGCAACCGCGCGGGTTTTCGCAAACTGCCGGGAACGGCATTGCGTGACGGGCTGGGACGTGTGGTCTACGAGCCGCCGCAAGGCGCCGACGATGTCGTCCGCCTGATGGGTGAACTGGAGCACTTCATCCACGATGCGCCGCCATTCGCGGCAGATCCGCTGGTGAAGATGGCGCTGATCCATCACCAGTTCGAAAGCATCCATCCGTTCTACGACGGCAATGGCCGCACCGGGCGCATCCTCAACGTGCTGTACCTGGTGAAGGAGCGCCTGCTGGATATTCCAGTGCTGTACCTCAGCCGGCACATCGTACGGACCAAGCCCGAGTACTACCGACTGCTGCAGGCGGTGCGCGAAGACGATGCCTGGGAAGACTGGGTGCTGTACATGCTCGATGCCGTCGCCATCACTGCGGCCGAGACGGTCGCCACCATCGTTGCGATCAAGGCGCTGTTGCAGGACACCAAGCAGCGCGTTCGCGAGCACTACCGGTTCTACAGTCAGGATCTGATCAACAACCTGTTCAACCATCCGTACACGCGGGTGGAGTTCGTGCAGCGCGACCTGGGCGTCTCACGTCTGACCGCAACCAAGTATCTTGATGTCCTGGCGCAGGACGGGGTACTGCAGAAGCGAAGGGTCGGTCGCAACAACTATTATGTAAATCTTTCACTGTTCGAATTGCTCGGGCGCGGCGCCGATACAACGGGCGACGGCTGAAGCGCCACGGCGCCTTCGCCATCGGCGCAGGCGTCGCGAGCGATACAACTTCCACTTCGTCTCTATCCCCGAGAAGCGCCGACGCATGAACTACCCCGGCTACCCCTTCACCCCGCAGCGCTTCCAGGTCCGCCCGGGGCTGCACATGTCCTATCTCGACGAGGGCCCGTGCGAGGGCGAGGTGGTGGTGATGCTGCACGGCAATCCGTCGTGGAGCTATCTGTGGCGCACGCTGGTGAGCGGGCTGTCGGACCGCTACCGTTGCATCGTCCCCGACCACATCGGCATGGGCCTATCGGACAAGCCGGACGATGCGCCGGGTGCGCGGCCCGGTTACGACTACACCCTGCAATCGCGCGTGGACGACCTGGACGCGCTGCTGCGGCATCTGCGCATCGATGGGCCGGTGACGCTGGCGGTGCACGATTGGGGCGGCATGATCGGCTTCGGCTGGGCGCTGTCGCATCACGCGCAGGTGCGGCGCCTGGTCATCACCAATACCGCGGCGTTCCCGCTGCCGGCGGCCAAGCCGATGCCGTGGCAGATCGCGATGGGCCGGCATTGGCGCATGGGCGAGTGGTTCATCCGCACCTTCAACGCGTTCTCTTCCGGCGCGTCGTGGCTGGGCGTGTCGCGGCGCATGCCCGCCGACGTGCGCCGCGCCTACGTGGCGCCGTACGACAGTTGGGCAAACCGCATCTCCACCATCCGCTTCATGCAGGACATCCCGCTGTCGCCGGCGGACAAGGCCTGGTCGCTGCTGGCGCGGGCCGAGCAGGCGCTGCCGTCGTTCGCCGATCGCCCGGCCTTCATCGGCTGGGGCCTGCGCGACATCTGCTTCGACCATCATTTCCTGGAGGGCTTCCGACGTGCGCTGCCGCAGGCCGAGGTGATGGCCTTCGAGGATGCCAACCACTACGTGCTGGAAGACAAGCACGAGGTGCTGGTGCCGGCGATCCGCCGCTTCCTGGACGCGCATCCGCTGTCCTGAGCACGCACGCGCACACGCGATGCGACGTGCAGTTGTCGCTGCATCGGCACGCATACCAGGAGCAGGGCATGGCCATGCGGTGATGTGGGAGCGGGGTTGCCGCTGCGTCGTGGATCGTCTACACCGGCGCACGCAAACTGCTACCGATTGCCGTGATGCAACATTGTCGGCTAGGTACAGTCGCCGCCGACGTGCGCGGCGCACCGAGTGGACGCTGCGCGCAATTCGACCGGAGACAGAGAGTGAAAACGATGGCGATGGCGATGCTGCTGATGGCGATGAGCGTGCCCGGCGCGCATGCGGAGGATCTGACGAGGTCCGCGGACGGCAAGACGCTGACGGTCGGCTTCGGCCAGCCCACCTGGAAGCAGGTACTGCACTACCGCAAGCTGTACAACAAGAAGCCGTTCCCCGATGCGGAGATCTATTACTACAGCAACGGCATGTACAAGATCATCTCGCAGGGCGAAAACCACTACGGCGTGTACGTGCTGCAGGGCAGCTTCGACGATCAGACCTACACGATCCGCTTCATCTCGCTGCCGTCCGAGGACTGGGGCAACAAGACCGCCTTCCACCAGTTGACCTTCATTCGCGGCGAGAACCAGAACGTCTTCATCCAGAACGCCATCGTCGACACCGGCGAGGCCATCGCCCAGCAGAACGGCACCTACACGCTGGAAAAGAACACCGTGACCAATCCGGTGCCGACGGCCTGGAAGCATCGCTGAGTCGATGCGGTGCGCGGACGCGGCGTACGTCACGCCGCTCGCCGAATGCCACCAGGCTAGGCATTTGCATAGCTTCTAGTACGGCATCCCGGCCATGCAAGTAGCGCCGCGGCTCAGGCATCCGGCAGATTGCGTTCGACCACGCCGTCCCAGTCGGCCGCGGTCAGCAGCGGCAGCCCATGCGCCAGACGCGATTTGTCGCATTGCGCGCTGCGTTCGCCGAATTCCAGCGAGGCCGGCACCGCCGCGCACACCGACGGCCGTCGCTCGTGGATGCTGCAGCGGCTGTAGCGGCCGATGTCCGCGTCCAGGGCGATGCAGCGCGGCTGCGCCTGCGAGGTGCCGCGCATCACCCGCTCATGGGTGCGTAGCGGCTCGGTCAGTTCGGACGGCACCCTGCCGCCCAGCGCGGGATCGGCTTCGCTCCAGTGGAAACTGACGCGGAAGTAGGCGCAGCAGGCGCCGCAGGTGAGGCAGGGATGGGACATGGCGGCCGGGCCTTGCGCGGCGAACAGCGGTGGGGGGCGCGGCATTCTGACCGAACCGGAGCGCGCTGCAAGCACGCCGGCATTCAGCCGCGGCCGCCGGCGACGGGAGGTCGTCGGCCATGGCCCGGCGCTTCGGCGATAATCGGCGCATGACCACGACCTGCAACATCGCGGCCACGCTGCCGCGGCTGGCGCGCGAGCGCCCGGACCAGATCGCCATGCGCTGCCCCGGCCGGCCCGGTGCTGGCGGCATGGCCGCCTACGACGTGACCCTGAGCTACGCGCAACTGGACGCACGCAGCGATGCCATCGCCGCCGGCCTGGGCAGCTATGGCATCGGCCGCGGCACCCGCACCGTGGTGATGGTGCGGCCGTCGCCGGAGTTCTTCCTGCTGATGTTCGCGCTGTTCAAGGCCGGCGCGGTGCCGGTGCTGGTCGATCCGGGCATCGACCGGCGCGCGCTCAAGCAATGCCTCGACGAGGCGCAGCCGGAGGCCTTCATCGGCATTCCGCTGGCGCAGCTGGCGCGGCGTCTGCTCGGCTGGGCGCGCTCGGCGGAACGGATCGTCACCGTCGGCCGGCGCTGGGCCTGGGGCGGGACCACACTGGCGCGGATCGAGCGCGCCGGCCAGGGCGCCGGCAGCCAACTGGCCGACACGGACGCGGACGACGTCGCCGCGATCCTGTTCACCAGCGGCTCCACCGGCGTGCCCAAGGGCGTGGTCTACCGGCACCGGCATTTCGTCGGCCAGATCGAGCTGATGCGCAATGCCTTCGACATGCTGCCCGGCGGGATCGACCTGCCGACCTTCCCGCCGTTCGCGCTGTTCGACCCGGCGTTGGGGCTGACCTCGGTGATCCCGGACATGGATCCGACGCGTCCGGCCAAGGTCGATCCGCGCAAGCTGCACGATGCGATGCAGCGCTTCGGCGTGACCCAGCTGTTCGGGTCGCCGGCGCTGATGCGGGTGCTGGCCGACTACGGCAAGCCGTTGCCCAACGTGCGCTGCGCCACCTCGGCCGGCGCGCCGGTGCCGCCGGACGTGGTGGCGCGGATCCGCAGCCTGCTGCCGGAGGACGGACGCTTCTGGACGCCCTACGGCGCCACCGAATGCCTGCCGGTGGCGGTGATCGAGGGCCGCGAACTGCAGGACACGCGCGCGGCCACCGAGCGCGGCGCCGGTACCTGCATCGGCACGGTGGTGCCGCCCAACGAGGTGCGCATCATCGCCATCGACGACGCGGCGATTCCCGAGTGGAGCGGCGTGCGCGAAGTGCCCACGGGCACGGTCGGCGAGATCACCGTGGCCGGCCCGACCGCCACCGACACCTATTTCAACCGCGACGCGGCCACGCGCCTGGCCAAGATCCGCGAACGCCTGGACGACGGCAGCGAACGCATCGTGCACCGCATGGGCGACGTCGGCTATTTCGATGCGCAGGGTCGCCTGTGGTTCTGTGGGCGTAAGACCCAGCGCGTGGAAACCGCGCAGGGGCCGCTGTACACCGAACAGGTGGAGCCGATCTTCAACGCACTGCCGGGCATCGGCCGCACCGCCCTGGTCGGCATCGGCGAGCCGGGGCAGCAGCGCCCGGTGCTGTGCTACGAGCTGGACGACAAGGCCTGGATGGCGAGCCAACTGGAACTGGACGAACTGCTCGCGCAACTGCGCGCCACCGCCGCCGCGCATCCGCACACGGCCGGCATCGTCGACTTCCTTGGCCACCCGGGGTTCCCGGTCGACATCCGCCACAACGCCAAGATCGGCCGCGAGAAGCTGGCGCTGTGGGCCGCGGAACAGCGCAAATGAGTGCGTGCGGCCTGGTGACCGGCGCGCCTGCGCAGCCGGGCGACGTTGGCGCAGAGCATGGCCGGCCGCAGAATGGCCGCCCTGACAATGGAGGGTGGCGATGAAGATCGTGGTGACGGGCGGTGGTGGGTTCCTGGGCCAGGCGCTGTGCCGCGGGCTGGTCGCGCGCGGGCACCAGGTGGTCAGCTACAACCGTGGCCACTACCCGGAACTGCAGGCGCTGGGCGTGGCCCAGGTGCGGGGCGACCTGGTCGACGCGCAGGCGCTGCAGCATGCGCTGGCCGGCGCCGATGCGGTGTTCCACAATGCCGCCAAGGCCGGCGCCTGGGGCAGCTACGACAGCTACTACCAGCCCAACGTGGTCGGCACCGAGAACGTGCTGGCTGCCTGCCGCGCGCAAGGCGTCGGGCGTCTGGTCTACACCTCTACGCCGAGCGTGACCCACCGCGCCACCCATCCGGTGGAAGGCCTGGGCGCGGACCAGGTGCCCTATGGCGAGGACTTCCAGGCGCCGTACGCGGCGACCAAGGCGATCGCCGAGCGCATGGTGCTGGCCGCCAACGACGCGCAACTGGCGGTGGTGGCGCTGCGCCCGCGGCTGATCTGGGGGCCGGGCGACAACCAGATCCTGCCCAAGCTGGTCGCGCGTGCGCAGGCCGGACGCGTGCGCCTGGTCGGCGGCGGCGACAACAAGGTCGATTCCACCTACATCGACAACGCCGCGCAGGCGCACTTCGACGCCTTCGAGCACTTGGCGGTGGGCGCGCCCTGCGCCGGCAAGGCCTACTTCATCTCCAACGGCGAGCCGTTGCCGATGCGCGAGCTGCTCAACAAGCTGCTCGCCGCGGTCGGCGCGCCGGCGGTGACCAAGACGCTCTCGTTCAAGGCGGCCTACCGCATCGGCGCCGCCTGCGAGACCCTGTGGCCGCTGCTGCGCCTGCGCGGCGAGCCGCCGCTGACGCGGTTCCTGGCCGAGCAGTTGTGCACGCCGCACTGGTACAGCATGGAGCCGGCGCGGCGCGACTTCGGCTACGTGCCGCAGGTAAGCATCGAGCAGGGCCTGCAGCGGCTGGCGTCCTCATGGCGCCACGACACCTCCGTCACCCGCTGACGACCGTTGGTTGCCGAAGATGATGCCGCGCCGATTCGGCACGACAACTATCTGGATATTGCCATGCTGCATTACGCCATCATCTTCTTCGTGATCGCCATCATCGCCGCCGTGCTCGGTTTCAGCGGCATCGCCGGCGCGGCGACCAACATCGCCTGGATCCTGTTCGTGGTGTTCCTGATCCTGGCGGTGATCTCGATGTTCCGCCGCGGCAAGGTGTAGTCCGCCGCGACAATCGAACGTCGATGCCTGCCCGCGGCGCCCTGCGTCGCGGGCAAGTCGTTTCTGGGAGTAGGGCATTGCGACGTGGCTTCGCGCAGCCCCTTTGTCCGGTCTGGTCGCCCCGGCGGCGTGTGAGCCGGGTCTGGACGGCGTCCGTCGCCCTTGGCAGCATAGGCCACTCAGGGGACAGGGGTGGACAATGCGACAGTGGATCGTTTGGGCAGGCCTCGCGCTTGCCTGCAGTACGTGCGCACATGCGCAATCGCCGACGTTGGATCTGACGCCGTATCTCCAGCATGATCAGTTCGACCGGGTGAAGATCTCGCCGACCGGTGCTTATTACGCTGTCACCGCGCCGTTGGATGACCGTACCGTGCTGGCGGTAGTGCGCCGTAGCGACAAGGAGGTCTCGGCCAAGATCATGGGGCCGGCCGACTCTGTGGTGGACGACTTCTGGTGGGCCAACGACGAACGCATCGTGGTATCGATGGCCGAGCGCTATGGCGCGCGCGACCAGCCGACGGCCATCGGCCAGTTGCATGCCGTGAATGCCGACGGCAAGAATCCGCGCCTGCTCGCCAGCCCTTATGGCATCAACGAGAACGTCAATGGCGCGACCTTCAAGTCGAGCCTGGATGCGTCGGTGTTCATGCTGGATACGCTGTCGAGCGATCCGCGCTCGGTGCTGGTCTCTGTGGTGGAACAGAGCAGCGATCCAAAGGTCCGGGTCGAAAAGCTGGACATCTACAACCGTCGCCGCACTGCGGTGGCCAGCGTACCAGTGCCGCGCGCGGATTTCGTCACCGATCATGCCAGCCGCGTGCGCTTTGCGCAGGGAGCCGATGCCGCCAACAACAGCAAGCTGTTTTACCGCAGCGACGACGCCAGCCCGTGGCAGTTGGTGAACGACGAAGCGCGCAGTGGCCAGCGCAGCTTCCCGCTCGGATTTTCAGCCGATGACAGCATCGCCTATCTGCAGGTGGAGCAGGCGAATGGCCCCGACACCGTGGTGTCCTGGGACCCGCGCAACGACCGCACCACGACGCTGATCCGCGACGACAAGGTTGACCCGTACCGGGTCCTGCGCGATCTGGACGGCAAGACCCCGATCGGCGTGTCGTTCATGAGCGACCGTGTGCGCAACGTGTTTTTCGACGACAACGCACCGACAGCGCGGCTGTATCACTCGCTGGAAAAGGCCTTCAATGGCGATGCGGTGTTCGTCACGTCCGCCACCGCCGATCGGCGGCTAGCCATGGTGTATGTCTGGAGCGACCGCAACAACGGCGACTACTACCTGTACGACACCACCAGCAAACACGCCAGTCACGTGTTCAGCAGGCGCGAATGGTTCGCGCCCGACAAGGTGCCGCGCAGCCGTGAGATCGGCTTCAAGGCGCGCGATGGCATGGCGCTGCACGGCTATCTCACCCTGCCGCTGAATGCCGAAGCCGGCAAGCCGTTGCCGATGGTGCTGCTGCCCCATGGCGGCCCGTTCGGCATCTTCGATGGCTGGGAATTCGACGACGATGCGCAGTTGCTGGCGGCCGCCGGCTATGCGGTGTTGCGTGTGAACTACCGCGGCTCGGGCAATTACGGCCGCGCCTATACCCAGGCTGGCGCCAGGCAATGGGGTGGCAGCATGCAGGACGATCTCACCGACGCCACGCATTGGGCGATCGATCAGGGGATTGCGGACAGCCAGCGGATTTGCATCTACGGCGCCAGCTACGGCGCCTATGCCGCGCTGATGGGCGCGGCGAAGGAACCTGGGCTGTACCGCTGCGCGGCCGGCTACGTCGGCGTCTACGACCTGGAGACCATGTACCGCGACCAGGCCGCGCGCGCGCGGTGGGCCAGGAGCTGGGCCGGCGACTGGCTGGGCGAGCGCGGCAGCCTCGGCGCACGTTCCCCGGTCAATCTGGCGGCGAAGATTCGGGTACCGGTGTTCCTTGCCGCCGGCGGCAAGGACGAGCGTGCGCCGATCGAACACACCGAGCGCATGGAGAAGGCGTTGAAGAAGGCTGGGGTGCCGGTGGAGTCGTTGTATTTCCCCAACGAGGGCCACGGCTTCTATACCGAGCCGCACCGGCGCGCCTATTACACGCAGTTGCTGGCGTTCCTGAGCAAGAACCTGGGCGGCGCGCAGGCGCAGTAGCGGCGCGCGGCGCAGCGGGCGGGACATCTGTCTCGCCCCGCGCACGGCCTTGCGACGTGTCTGCCGCTAGAATGCGGGGATGTCTGGATCCCCCCTCGATGCTCTCAAGCCCCTGGCCGGCCGCGCGCTGGAAGCGGCGCTCAATCGCGCGCTGGCGCTGGACCCGGAAACTGGCGAGGCCCTGCGCGACCTCGATGGCCAGCGCGTGGCGTTGACCCTGGAGGCGCCGGCACTGGCCCTGCAGATCCGCGTCGACGGCACGCAGTTGCGGGTCGGTCCGGTGGATCCGGCGCAGGAGCCGGAGCTGGCGGTGCGCAGCACCCTCGGCGGCCTGCTCGCGCAGTTGCCGTTCCTGGCCCAGGCGCGGCGCACCGGCGGCCCCGGCGGGCGGGTGCGGGTCTCCGGCGATGCCGAACTGGCGCGGCGCCTGCAGCAGCTGGCGACGCGCTTCGATCCGGACTGGCAGCGGCCGTTCGTGCAGGTGTTCGGCGAGGTGCTCGGCGTGCAGGTGGCCAACACCGCGCGCTCGGCCCTGCAGCAGGCCCGGCGCAGTGCGCAGGACCTGGCGCAGAGCGCGGCCGAGTACGTGACCGAGGAGTCGCGCGACGTGGTCGCGCGCGCCGAGCTGGAGGCCTTCTACGACGACGTCGACGTGCTGCGCGACGACATCGAACGCCTTGCCGCGCGCGTGGCGCGGCTGCAGCCGGAGCGCGGCGCATGAAGGCGATGTTCCGCGCCAGCCGCATCGGCCGGGTGATCCTGCGCTACCGCCTGGACGACCTGCTCGACGGCACCCCGGCCGAACGCTGGTTGCGCCTAGCCAAGCCGTTCGTGCCGCGTGCCAGCCCCGACATCGCCGCGCAGTCGCGCGGCGCCCGGCTGCGCCTGGCGCTGCAGGACCTGGGGCCGATCTTCGTCAAGTTCGGGCAGATCCTCTCCACCCGCCGCGACCTGATGCCGCCGGATGTGGCCGAGGAACTGACCCTGCTGCAGGACCGGGTGCGCCCGTTCGACGGCGAGGCCGCGCGGCGCATTGTCGAGCAGGCGCTGGGGCGGCCGATCGCGGTGGCCTTCGCCAGTTTCGACACCGAGCCGCTGGCCTCGGCCTCGATCGCGCAGGTGCACGCGGCGACGCTGCACGACGGCCGCGAAGTGGTGGTCAAGGTGTTGCGCCCGGACATCGAGCGGCAGATCGATGCCGACATCGCCTTGCTGAAATCGGCCGCCGCGCTGGTCGAGCGCACCCATCCGCGCGCCGACAAGATCCGCCCGCGCGAGGTGGTGGCCGAGATCGAGACCACTCTGGCCGCGGAGCTGGACCTGCAGCGCGAGGGCGCCAACGCCAGCGTGCTGCGCCGCTTCTGGCTGCATTCGGACGACCTGTACGTGCCGGAGGTGATCTGGACCCACACCGCCGAGCGCGCGCTGACCCTGGAGCGGGTGCGCGGCATCCCCTCCGACGACATCGCCTCGCTGGACGCCGCGGGCATCGACCGCCGCGCGCTGGCGGCCAAGGGCGTGCGGGTGTTCTACACCCAGGTGTTCCGCGACAACTTCTTCCACGCCGATGCGCACGCCGGCAACATCTGGGTCGACAGCGACCCGGCGCGCCGCGACAACCCGCGTTTCATCGCGCTGGACTTCGGCATCATGGGCCAGCTCTCGCAGGAAGATCAGTACTACCTGGCCGAGAACTTCATGGCCATCTTCAACAAGGACTACCGGCGCATGGCCGAGCTGCACGTGGAGGCCGGCTGGATGCCCGCCAACGTGCGCATCGACGAGCTGGAGGCGGCGGCGCGCTCGGTGTGCGAGCCGTACTTCACCCGGCCGCTGTCGCAGATCTCGCTGGCCGAGGTGCTGATCAAGCTGTTCCGCGTGGCCCAGCGCTACCAGCTCACCTTGCAGCCGCAACTGATCCTGCTGCAGAAAACCCTGCTCAACATCGAAGGCGTCGGCCGCCAGCTCGACCCGGAACTGGACATCTGGGCGGTGGCGCGGCCGGTGCTCGAACGCATCCTGATCGAACGCTACAGCCCGCAGCGGGCGCTGCACGAACTGCGCAAGCGCCTGCCGGAGATCATGACCCACGCGCCGGACATGCCGCGGCTGATCCACGGCTGGCTGCGCCAGCAGGTCGAGGGCCGGCACGAGCTGTCGATGCGCTCGCGCGACCTGTTCGAACTCAACCTGCTGGTGCGGCGCATGCAGCGGCGGGTGGTGGCGGCGATCGCCGGCGTCGGCCTGCTCACCGTGGCCACGCTGCTGTACGCGCTCGACGCTGGCGGCCCGCAGCTGGGCGGGGTGTCGCTGTGGGCGTGGATCAGCGGCGGTGCCGGCATGGCGGCCTTGCTGTCGGCATGGTGGCGGCGTTGAGCGCGACCGTGCTCGACCGCGGGCGCCTGCAGGCGGTGCGCGATGCGCTCGGCGCGGAAGGACCGCGCCACGATGCCGGCCAGGCCGAGCGTGCGCAGCGCCTGCTCAACATCACCCCGGAAACCGGCGAACTGCTGGCGGTCCTGGTGCGCGCCACGGGTGCGCAGCGGGTGCTGGAGATCGGCACGTCCAATGGCTATTCCACCCTGTGGCTGGCCGAGGCCACGGCGGCGCTGGGCGGCCGCGTGACCACGCTGGACTACGCCGCGCACAAGATCGCGCTGGCGCAACGCAACTTCGCCCACGCCGGTGTGGAGGGCTGTGTCGACCTGGTCCACGCCGATGCCGGCGCCTGGCTGGCCGATGCGGCGTCGGCCACGTTCGACTTGGTGTTCCTGGACGCCGAGCGCACGCTGTATTGCGACTGGTGGCCGCAACTGCGCCGGGTGCTGCGGCCGGGTGGGCTGCTGGTGGTGGACAATGCGCTGTCGCATGCGGCGGAGATGGCGCCGTTCGCCGCGCTGTTGCAGGCCGATGCGACGTTCACCTGCACCACGTTGCCGGTCGGCAACGGCGAACTGCTGGCGGTCAAGGACGCGTAGCGTCGGCGTTGGCAGATGCGTCTGCGTGTGACGGTGGACATACGCCACAGTGACACGTCATCCAGGCGCGGCATCCCGGTCGCGGATCCGCTGCGATGCAGGCATCTCCGTGCCGGATCGTGCCGACGCATCGCGCGTCTGGACGCAGCCAGGCGATGCGCATTGTGGCGCGCCGATGCGGCACGGATAATCCGCAGGTGAATACCGCCGAAGCCCCTTTGCAGATCCTTTACCAGGACGCGCTGCTCGCCGTGGTCGACAAGCCCGCCCGGCTGATGGTCCACGACAGCAAGCTCGCCCGCGGCGAGGACGACTTCCTCGCCGAGCGCCTGCGTGCGCAGCTGGGCCGGCCGATCTTCCTGGTGCACCGGCTCGATCGCGCCACCAGCGGCTGCCTGCTGCTGGCCTTCGACCGCGACACCGCCAGTGCGCTGGGCAAGGCGCTGATGGGGGGCGAGGTGGACAAGGACTACCTGGCGATCTGCCGCGGCTGGCCGGCCGAAGATCGCTTCGACGTCGACCATGACCTCGACGGCGGCCCCGGCAAGCCGCTGAAGAAACCGGCGCAGACCCGCTTCGCGCGCCTGGCCTGCGGCGAACTGCCAGTGCCCTCGGGCGAGTTCGCCACCTCGCGTTATGCGCTGCTGCGCTGCAGTCCGGTGACCGGGCGCTTCCGGCAGATCCGCCGCCACCTCAAGCATCTCTCGCATCACCTGATCGGCGACACCAGCCACGGCGATGGCCGCCACAACCGCATCTTCCGCATGCAGGGCGTGCACCGCATGCTGCTGCACGCCGAACGCCTGGCGTTTCCGCATCCGGACGGACGCCGGATCGCGGTGACCGCGCCGCTGGATGCGGAGTTCGTGCGCGCGTTCGGATTGTTCGGGTGGGATACGGCGCCCTGGCGGGTGGATGCCGCCGGCAGTACGGCCGAATAAGGGCAGGCGGCGCGCCGCATGGCCGGTGTGGCAGCGGCGACGTCGGGGCACCACGAGTAACGACGGAAGCCGCTCCTACGACGCGCATGGCCAGCGCTGTGTTACTTGGCCGGCGGCGCGTTGACCGTCTGTTCCAGATCCTTCTGCAGGTCGGCGAACAGCGGGGTCATCTTCTGCTGGATCGCGCCCATCAGGTTCTGCATCAGCTGCGGGGTCTTGTCGAGCAGGCTCTGGCCGGCCGGGCTCTCGTAGAACTCGGCCATCGCCAGCACGTCCTGCTTGGAGAAGGTCTGCTTGTACAGGTTGACGTAAAGCGGACGCATCTCCTGCCAGGACAGCGCCTTGCGCACCGTGGCCTGGGTGCGCTCCTGGATCTGCTGCAGCTTCTGCTGCTGGGCGGCGTCGAGCGGGTGCTGCGCGGTGAGCTGGGCGAACTGCTGGCGCTGCATCGCCTCGATCTGCGGCAGCATGGTGTCGAGCATGTTCTGCGCGCGCGAGGCCGACAGCAGGCGGTTGACGTCGGCATCGGTGGGCGGCTCGGCCAGCGCCGGGAGGGCGGCCAGGGCCAGCAGCAGGGCCAGCAGCAGGCGCTGCGGCCAACGGAAGAAGCGCGGAGTCGGGGACATGGAGCATCCTGCAGAACGATGACCGGCGGCCAGAATACGGCAATCGCCGCGCCGCCGCCGGCTGCGCGGACGCGCGACCGGCCGGCGTCCGCTCCCTGGCTCGTTCAGGCGGCACCGACGCGGAAACCGGGCGGTCCGGCGAATACCCTACAATCCGCGCCATGGGTAACGGGGCCATCCACATCTCAAGCAGCCTGACGATTCCGGAGGACGAAATCGTCGAGCGCTTCGTGCGCGCCAGCGGCGCCGGCGGGCAGAACGTCAACAAGGTCGCCACCGCGGTGGAGTTGCGCTTCGACCTGGCCGGCTCGCCGTCGTTGCCGGAGCCGCTGCGCGCGCGCCTGCTGGCGCGGCGCGACCGCCGCATCACCGCCGACGGCGTGCTGGTGATCGATGCACAGCGCTTCCGTACCCAGGACCGCAACCGCGACGATGCGCGCCAGCGCCTGGCCGAGTTCATCGCCGCCGGGCTGTCGGTGCCGAAGCGGCGCATCGCCACCAAACCCTCGCACGGCGCCAAGCTGCGACGCCTGGACGCCAAGCGCGAGCGCAGCCAGATCAAACGCGGCCGCTCGCCCGGCCGCTGGGAGTGACTTTTGACCGAACGCGATTACCGCCTGCCCGCCGCGCCCCCGAACATGCCGATGGTCAAGCCCAGCCGCTTCATGCGCTGGCTCGGCCGCACCGCCCTGCGGATGACCGGCTGGCGGGTGGTGGGCGAATTTCCCAATGTGCCCAAGCTGGTGATGATCGTGGCCCCGCATTCGTCCAACTGGGACGGGTTCCTGGGCTTCGCGGTCAAGTTCGCGGTCGGC
Organism: Xanthomonas sp. NCPPB 3570; assembly: GCF_056725115.1. NCBI lineage: Bacteria > Pseudomonadati > Pseudomonadota > Gammaproteobacteria > Lysobacterales > Lysobacteraceae > Xanthomonas > Xanthomonas sp. NCPPB 3570. The sequence continues at coordinate 288,449 of NZ_CM161513.1, forward strand.
TTCGAGGTGCGGGTGCTGGGCAAGACCCAGTTGTTCTGGTGGCCGCTGGGACCGCTGCTGCGCAAGCTCGGCGGCATCCCGCTGGACCGCAAGTCGCCGCGCGGGGTGGTGGAACAGGCGGTGGCGCTGATCCGCGGCGCCGAACGCATGTGGTACGTGATCACGCCGGAAGGCACGCGCAAGCGCGTGGAGAAGTGGAAGACCGGCTTCTGGAAGATCGCCCACGGCGCGCAGGTGCCGATTTTCCCGGTGTACTTCGACTACCCCAGCCGCACCGTCGGCCTTGGCGAGGTGGTGTGGACCAGCGAGGACATGCAGGCCGACATCGCCGCGATCCGCGAATGGTACCGGCCGTGGCGCGGCAAGCATCGCGATACGTTGTGACGGGCAGCGGCGGCTGACGGCGGCGCGCATCCGCCGTTTTATCCAACGGCACCAACCGATGCCGTAGGAGCGGCTTCAGCCGCGAGCGGGACATCGGGAAAGCGCCGGTCGCGGCTGAAGCCGCTCCTACGGTGCATGGGGCAGGCGCCGTTGTGGGAGGGACTTCAGTCCCGACGCAGGAACGTACCAAGTGGCTTTGAGCTTCATTCGTCGCGGCTGAAGCCGCTCCCACAAATACGGCGCAGCATCGTCGGAGGGCTGCACTGTGGGAGGGACTTCAGTCCCGACGACGGACGGTATCAGCCGACCATTCGCTTTCGCTCATCGCGGCTGAGGCCGCTCCCACCTGCACGCTTCGCTCCCGGCGCTACAACGCGCTGCCGCCGAACTTCTGCGTGTACTGCAGGTACACGCTGCGGCCCACGGTATCGAACCAGGACACGTCGTAGTACGGATACGACGTATAGGTGCGGTCGTGCGGCGGCATCGCGTCGAACAGGTTGGTCACCGTCAGCGACAGTTGCGCGTGGTCGGTGAAGCGGTACTGCAGCGAGGCGTTGTAGCGGTAGGTGGCGCCGATCCACGGGCTGTCGCCGCTCTCCGGGTCGTAGACCTGGTCGTAGGAATCGGAACTCGGCAGCCGCCCCAGGCGCTCGCCGTGCAGCGTCGCGGTCCAGGCGTTGCGCTCCCACGACACGCTGGCGCTGGCCTTGGTGCGCGGGATGTCGTAGCCGCTGTTGACCGCGAACTCGTCCACCATCGCTTCGCCGGCGTACACCTGAATATCGTGGCGGCGCACCCAGGTGTAGTTGCCGCTCAGGCGGAAGGTGCCGATGCCGGTGTCGAGGCGGTACTGCGCGCTCAGGTCGATGCCGTTGGTGCGTTCGCGGGCGATGTTGATCGGGTTGACGTAGACCCCGTACAGGCGCCCGTCGGCGCTGCGGGTGACCCGCGCCAGCGCCTGCTGGCAGGTGGTGGAGGTGGCCTGCAGCACGCCGAGCCGACAGTCGGCCTCGTCGCGCAGCACCTGGTCCACGCGCAGGTCCTGCACCTGGTCGCGCATGTCGATGTCGAAGTAGTCCAGCGACAGGTCCAGGTCCGCCAGCGGCGACCACACCAGGCCGGCGGTCCACGAGGTGCTGTTCTCCGGGTTCAGCGCGCGGTTGCCGCTGCGGCCGCGGATCAGCGCTTCCTCGTTGTAGCTGCAGTCCTGGATCGCCACGCCCGGTTCCTCGCTGGCGCAGCGGTAGTAGTCCACGCCAGTGGTCTCGTCGTTGCCCGGGCCGGCATACACGTAGTGCAGGTCGGGCGCGCGGAACGCGGTGCCGTAGGAACCGCGCACCAGCAGCGACTGCACCGGCCGCCACTCCAGGCCGCCGCTGTAGGTGAACTTGCCCAGCGAGCGCCCGGCGAAGCGGTACTGGTCGTAGCGCCCGGCCAGGCTCAGCGACACCGTCGACAGCACGGGCAGGCGCAGTTCGCTGGCCAGCGCCCAGCGGTTGCGGCTGCCGTGGCCGTCGGAGTCCTTCCAGCTGTAGTAGTAGTACTGCGTGGCCAGCGGATCCGGGCGCAGGTTGTAGCTCTGGTTGCCGAACTCGGCGGTCGCGGACATGCCGGCATCGCCGCCGGGCAGGGAGAACAGTGCGGTGTTGGTGGCGGTGAAGGCGAGGGTGTCGGTGCGCGAGCGCGGCTGGTACACGGTGCGCTGGGCGATGCTGTCGTATTCGGCGCGGCTCAGTGGCGTGTACAGGCGCTGCGGGTCGGCGTCGAAGATCGGCAGCCCCGAGTCGTCGTCCACGCCCAACTGCGGGCCGAGGAACAGCGCGTTGGCGCGCGCGGCGGCGATCTGCGGCCAGCTGATGGTGGCCTGGTATTGCGAGTGGCTGAGGCTGGTCTCGTAGTCCCAGTCCGCGCCGAGGTGGCCCTTGAACCCGGTGGTGACGCTGAAGGTCTTCTGCCGGGTGCGGATGGTGCCGGCATTCAGTCCGCCCATCTCCTCCGGGCTGAACTGGCGGCCCCAGGCTTCCACCTGGCCGGTGGCCTGGTTGTAGAAATAGCCTTCCTCGTTGCCGTCCGGGGCGATGTAGCCCCACTGGGTCACGTCGCGGAACAGCGACAGCTCGTGGTAGCCCATCTGCACGTCGGCGAACCATTCGGTGCCGTTGTCGAAGGCGTAACGCAGCGAAGCGTAGCCGTTGAGGCCGCGGCGCCTGTTGGTGATGGTGCCGTAGCCGATCGAGGCGCTGCTGCCGCAGAACGCGCCGTAGCCCGGGCGCGTGGCATAGGTGGTGCTGCCGCCGTTGAGCGCGGATACCGCCGCGCAGGTGTCCGCGCCCGGGTCGAGATAGTTGTCGTCATAGTCGGTGCGCAGGAAGGTGCGCCGCGGCACCTGCGAACGTGCGGTGGGGCCGTCCAGGGTGCTGTCCTGGCGGCTGCGCTGGTAGGCCCACAGCGGCGTCTGCGACACCAGTTCGGCGCCGAACACCGCATCGAAGTTGCCGCGCGACCAGCCGCTGCTGAGGCTGAGGTTGAAGCTCTCGCCGCCGCCGCGGGTGGTGTCGCCGAAACGGTAGTCCAGCGTGGTGCCGTCGGCGTGCTTCTTGAGGATGAAGTTGACCACGCCGGAGATCGCGTCCGAGCCGTAGATCGCCGAAGCGCTGCCGGTCAGGATCTCGATGCGGTCGATCATGCCCAGCGGGATGTTGGAGATGTCGGTGAAGTTGCTGCGGCCCTTGAACGGCATCGGGAAGTCGGCGATGCGGCGGCCGTTGACCAGCACCAGGGTGTGGTTCGGGCCGAGTCCGCGCAGGTCCACCTGCTGCGCGCCGGGCGAGAAGTCCGCACCGCTGGCCGACTGCGGGCTCTGTGTCTCGCCGCCGTTCTGGGTCATCGCGCGCAGCACGTCCGGCACCGAGGTGAAGCCGTTGGCCTTGATCTGCTCGGCGCTGATCACGCTGATCGGCGCCGGGCCTTCCACCTGCGTGCGCGGGATGCGCGAGCCGGTGACGCGCAGGGTCTCCAGTTGCGCCACCGGGGCGTCGGCCGTCGCGGCCGGCGCTGGCGCGGCGGCGCGGGCCGGCTGCGCGCGCGCCGGTGCCGGTTCCTGGCGCCGCACCAGCCATGCGCCGGAGGGGTCGCGCTGGGCGACGAAGCCGCTGCCGCGCAGCACCTGCTGCAGCGCCTGCGCCGTGTCCAACTGGCCATGCGCGCCGCCGCTGCGGGCCTGGCCAAGCTGGTCGGCGCGATAGATCAGTTGCACGCCCGATTGCCGCGCCAGGGTGTCCAGCGCCGCGCGCAGCGGGCCGGCGGGGATGTCCACCGTGCCGGTGGCGGCCACGGCAGCGGGTTGCGCCTGCGCCGCACAGGCGCTCGCACAGGCCATGCTCAGCAGCAGGGCACGCATCGGATACCGCATCGAGTTTTCTCCCCAAACGGGCGCGGAGCGCGCCTCCGTAGCTCCAGGACGAACGAGACCGGCAAATCCCCCCGCCATCGCGCCTGGCCGGCGCGCGGCGGCTCACCGGCTGTGCAACAGCACCGTGTCGCCGCGGCGTTCGGCGCGGATCGGGAACCCCTGTTCGAGCAGGCGCACGAAGGCGTCGACATTGGACCAGCGCACGTTGCCGCCGACCCGCAACGCCGCGGCGCCGGCATCGGCGACCTGCAGCTTGACCGTGTTGTAGCGGTTGAACTCGGCCACCGCCGCCTGCAGCGGGGTGTCGTCGAAACTCAGATAGCCGCTGCGCCAGTCCAGCACGCGCTCGGCCTCGGCCAGCGCCACCCGCCGCACCAACACCCCGTGCGGGCCGGCCTGGGCGATGCTGCCGGCGTGCAGCAGCAGCGGCGGCGCCTGCGGTGCGCCGGCCGATTCCAGCCGCACCGTGCCTTCGGTGACCACCACGCGCAGCGCATCGGCCTCGCGGCGCACCGCGAAGCGCGTGCCCACCGCCACCACCCGGCGCGCGCCGCTGTCGACCACGAACGGCCGGGCCGGATCCTTGCTCACCGCGAAGAACGCTTCGCCGCGCTGCAGGTCGATGCGCCGCTGCGCGCGCGACAACGCCACCGCGATGCGGCTGTCGCTGCTCAGCGTCGCCTGCGAACCATCGGCCAGGGCCACCGGGCGCAGTTGGCCGGTGACGCTGGCATAGGCGGTGGGGACCGGTTCGACGGCATGGCGCCAGAGCAGGGACAGCACCGCGACTCCCAGCACTGCCGCGGCCAGCGCGACCGGCCAGCGCCGTCGCGGCCGTGCGCGCGGGCGTGGGGCGAAGCGCAGGCCGCGCAGGTCCGGTGCGGTCGAGGTCGCCGGCGCGACCACGCGGCCGCCCAGGCCCTGCCAGCGGCCGCGTTCGGGCACCTGCCCATCGCGTTGGCCTGCACCCAGCGCCTGCAAACGCCCGCTCTCCTGCCAGGCGGCCTGCAGGCGCAGGAATGCGACCCTGTGCGCGGTGGCCGCGGCCAGCCACGCATCCAGGCGCGCCTGCCGTGCGTCGGTCCAGTCGCCGCGGTCGCGCCGCGCCAGCCAGGCCGCCGCACGCGCCTCAATCCACCTGCTGTCCATCGCGTGCCCGCGCCTGCAACGGCCTCGCCGGCGCCGCCGCGCCCTCGTCGCCATGGAAATGATCGGCCAGCAGGCGCATGCCGCGGGCCACCTGCTTCTCCACGCTCTTCTCGCTGATTCCCAGGCGCACGGCCACCTCCTTCTGCGGCAGTTCCTCGACCCGCCGCAGCCAGACCACGCTGCGGCAGCGGTCCGGCAACCGGTCGAAGGCCGCCGCCAGCCGACCCAGCACCTGCCGTCCGCCGCACCAGCGTTCCGGCGACAGCTCGTCTATCAGGACGTGCATCGACTCCAGATCCCCCACCGCCTCGATCGACACCACCCGGTTGCGGCGCAGGCGGTCGGTCATCAGGTGCCGCGCGGTGGCGAACAGGAACGACTTGGGCAGGCTCGGCCGCGCCTTGCCGGCGGCCTCGTAGACGCGCACGTAGATCTCCTGGCGCAGGTCGTGCCATTCCTCGCGGTGCGGCCAGCAGCGCCGCAGGTAGCCGCTGAGCGCCTGCTCGTGGACCAGGATTTCTTGGACGAACCAATCGTCGAGGGAAGCGGACATGGATCCCACATTAGCCGATCGCCGGCAGCTGCGGGCAAGTGCCGCGCGCGCCGACGTGGGAGGGTAAGACGGCGGGGGGAAACCGTGCCGCCGTTCGTCCCCTCTCAGCAACGAGCCGCACGCTCGCCTGCCCGCCCCGTTCCTGAGGAGATCCGCATGACCCGTTCCGTCGGCCTGTTCCGGCCCTGGCTCTCGCTGCTGCTGGGCCTGTGCCTGGCCACGCCCGCCGTCGCGCGCGATTACCGCCAGTATCTGGTCGGCGATCCGGCCGCGCCCACACCCGGCCCGGTGTCGCCCGGCCTGCTGCTGATGGGGGGTGGCGACCGCAACTACGACGCGCTGCGCTGGTTCATGGCCAAGGCCGGGCATGGCCACGTGGTGGTGCTGCGCGCCTCGCAGGCCGGCGAGGTGGGCGAGGAGTTCTACCGCAAGGTCGGCGGCGTGGCCTCGGTGGAGACCTTCGTGTTCAGCGGCCGCGGCGCCTCCAGCGATCCGGCGCTGCTGCGCGCGCTGGCCCGCGCCGACGGCATCTTCATCGCCGGCGGCGACCAGTCGCGCTACGTGCGCTACTGGAAGAACACCCCAGTGGCCGACGCGCTGGACGCGCACGTGCGCGCCGGCAAGCCGCTGGGCGGCACCAGCGCCGGCCTGGCGATGCTGGGCGAGTACCTGTACGGCTCGATGGACGGCGGCAGCATCACCAGCTCGGCGGCGTTGGCCGACCCGCTGGGGCCGGCGGTCACCATCGAGACCGACTTCCTGCATCTGGACCTGCTCAAGCGGGTCATCACCGACACCCATTTCCGCGAGCGCGACCGCCTCGGTCGCCTGTTCGCGTTCCGCGCCAAGGCCGCCACGCTGGCGCCGAAGGGGGAACCGCTGATCGGCCTGGGCGTGGACGAGAGCGCCGCGGTGGCGGTGGAAGGCGACGGCACCGCGCGCGTCTATGCCACCGATCCGCAGGCCGTGGCCACCGTGGTCGCCGGGCCGTTGCAACCGCCCACCCCGGCCGGGCAGCCGCTGCAGGCCGCGCGCATCGAGACCGTCGGCGTCGGCCCCGGCTCCACCCTGCATCTGCCCGACGGCCGCGTCGAGGCGCCGGTGTTCCACCGCTACTACGCGGTGCAGGACGGGCGCATGCGCGAGATTCCCGCCACCACGCTGGTGATTCATGGCGGCGCCGGCGTCGAGCGCGCCAGCAGCAGCGCCGCCGACCTGGCCGAGGCGCGCGCAGCGATGGAAAAGGCGCTGCGCACCGGGCAGGCGCTGCTGGCGCAGGGCAAGCCGGCGGTGGATGCGGTCGCCGCCGCGATCGCCGTGCTGGAGGACTCGCCACAGTTCAACGCCGGCAAGGGCGCGGTGTTCACCCACGACGGCCGCAACGAACTGGACGCGGCGATCATGGACGGGCGCACCGGCAAGGCCGGCGCGGTGGCCGGCGTGCACCGGGTCAAGAACCCGATCGAACTGGCGCGCGCGGTGATGGACCAGTCCGAGCACGTGATGCTGGTCGGCGATGGCGCCGAGGTCTTCGCAAAGCAGCATGGCATCGCCCTGGTCGACCCGTCCTACTTCCGCACCGAGAAGCGCTGGCAGCAACTGCAGCAGGCGCTGAAGGAAGAGGCCAACAAACAGGCGCACGCCGATCTGGAAACCGCCAAGCACTTCGGCACGGTCGGCGCGCTGGCGCTGGACCTGCAGGGCAACCTGGCCGCCGGCACCTCCACCGGCGGCATGACCAACAAGCGCTACGGCCGCGTCGGCGACTCGCCGATCATCGGCGCCGGCACCTTCGCCGACAGCCGTTGCGCGGTGTCCGGCACCGGCTGGGGCGAGTTCTACATCCGCGCGGTGGCCGCCTACGACATCTGTGCGCGGGTGAAGTACGCCGGGCAGAGCCTGACCCAGGCCGCCGACGCGGTGATCGACCAGCAGATCCCCAAGGCCGGCGGCGACGGCGGCGCCATCGCGCTGGGCACCGACGGCAGCGTGGCCTTCCCGTTCAACACCGAGGGCATGTACCGCGGCTGGATCGGCGCCGACGGCGTGCCGCACGTGGCCATCTTCAAGGACGAGGCGCTGCCGCTGCCCGGCGGGCAGTGAGCCTTGCACGCCGGCGTGCCTGCGCGGTGCGCCGGCCGGCCTGGGAATCGCGCTGCGGGCCGCGTGCTGGTGGCGCCGGCGCCATGCCCGCGCCCGGCCGTCTGTACGCCGGCTGGCTGCCGCGCCGGGCCGAGCCAATGGCACATGCCGCTGCCATGCAAACCCGGTAACGTGGGCGGCTGTCTTGACCCCAAGGTCCTCCCAGGAGTTCCACCTCATGTCGCGTAACGTCGTTCTGGCCGCCGCCATCAGCCTGGCGCTGGCCGCCTGTTCCGGTAAGGAGTCCACCCCCGTGCCCGCCGCCCCCGCTGCCCCGGCCGCCGCGCAGCCCGCCGCCGCCACCAACCCGCTGCTGACCCCGAGCACGCTGCCGTTCCAGGCGCCGCCGTTCGACAAGATCAAGGACAGCGACTACCTGCCGGCGTTCGAAGAAGGCATGAAGCAGCACCTGGCCGAGATCCGCAAGATCGCCGACAACCCGGAGCCGGCCACCTTCGCCAACACCCTGGAGGCGATGGAGCGCAGCGGCGAGACCCTGACCCGCGTCTCGCGCATCTTCTTCGGCCTGGTCCAGGCCGACACCAACGATGCCCGCCAGAAGATCCAGGAAGAGATCGCGCCCAAGCTGGCCGCGCACCAGGACGAGATCAGCCTGGACCCGAAGCTGTTCGCGCGCATCAAGAGCCTGTACGACCAGCGCGACACGCTGACCCTGGACCCGGAGCAGAAGCGCCTGGTCGAGTACGAATACCAGGAGTTCGTGCGCGCCGGCGCGCAGCTGTCCGACGCCGACAAGGCCACCCTGCGCAAGCTCAACGTGGAAGAGACCACCCTGGCCACGCAGTTCCACACCAAGCTGGTCGCGGCCACCGCCGCCGGTGCGGTGGTGGTGGACGACAAGGCCAAGCTCGACGGCCTGTCCGACGGCGACATCGCCTCGGCCGCGCAGGACGCCACCGCGCGCAAGCTCGACGGCAAGTACCTGCTGGCCCTGCAGAACACCACCCAGCAGCCGGTGCTGGCCTCGCTGAAGGACCGCGACCTGCGTCAGCAGGTGATGGCCGCCTCGCAGTCGCGCGCCGAGAAGGGCGATGCCAACGACACCCGCCAGACCGTGCAGCGCCTGGCGCAGTTGCGCGCGCAGAAGGCCAAGCTGCTCGGCTTCGACAGCTACGCCGCCTACAGCCTCAGCGACCAGATGGCCAAGACCCCGGCCGCGGCGCTGAAACTGCTCACCGACACCGTGCCTGCCGCCACCGCCAAGGCGCGCAGCGAAGCGGCCGAGATGCAGAAGGTGATCGACGCCCAGAAGGGCGGCTTCAAGCTCACCGCCGCCGACTGGGACTTCTACGCCGAGCAGGTGCGCAAGGCCAAGTACGACCTCGACGAAGCGCAGATCAAGCCGTACTTCGAACTGGACAACGTGCTGCAGAACGGCGTCTTCTACGCCGCCAACCAGCTCTACGGCCTCACCTTCAAGGAACGCACCGACATCCCCACCTACCACGACGGGATGAAGGTCTATGAAGTGTTCGACAAGGACGGCAAGTCGCTGGCGCTGTTCTACACCGACTACTTCAAGCGCGACAGCAAGTCCGGCGGCGCCTGGATGGACGAGTTCGTCGGCCAGAACGGCCTGACCGGTACCAAGCCGGTGGTCTACAACGTCTGCAACTTCACCAAGCCCGCCCCGGGCCAGCCGGCGCTGCTGAGCTTCGACGACGTCACCACCATGTTCCACGAGTTCGGCCATGCGCTGCACGGCATGTTCTCCAACGTGAAGTACCCGACCCTGGCCGGCACCTCCACCTCGCGCGACTTCGTCGAATTCCCCTCCCAGTTCAACGAGCACTGGGCGTCGGATCCGAAGGTGTTCGCGCACTACGCCAAGCACTACCAGACCGGCGAGGCGATGCCGGCCGACCTGGTGGAGAAGATCAAGAAGTCGCGCACCTTCAACCAGGGCTACGCCACCACCGAGTACCTGTCGGCGGCGCTGCTCGACCTGTCCTGGCACACCCTGCCGGCCGACGCGCCGCTGCAGGACGTGGACAAGTACGAGGCCGACTCGCTGAAGAAGTACAAGGTGGACCTGGCCGAAGTGCCGCCGCGCTACCGCACCACCTATTTCGACCACATCTGGGGCGGCGGCTACTCGGCCGGCTACTACGCCTACTTCTGGTCGGAAGTGCTCGACGACGACGCGTTCCAGTGGTTCAAGGAGCACGGCGGCCTGACCCGCGCCAACGGCGACATCTTCCGCGACAAGATCCTCTCGCGCGGCAACACCGTCGACCTGGCCACCCTGTACCGCGACTTCCGCGGCAAGGACCCCAGCGTCGAGCCGCTGCTGGAAAACCGCGGCCTGAAGAACTGATCGGCGCTGCGCCGATCGGGTGTGTGGAGAACGGGATGGTCTTGCGGCCATCCCGTTTTTGTTGGAGTGTCCGGATACTCCATTCACCACAAGGAGATGGTCATGAAGGGAAGCTGGATTGTCGGTATGGCGCTGCTGGGCGCCTGTTTTGCGGCGTCTGCCGCAGGGCGATTGGATATCCAACTGGAACACACGCAAGCAGCCAGTGAGAGCACGGGCACAGCGGTCATTACGATCACTCTGGCCAACGCGGGCGATCAGCCGATCGCGGTGCCGGATGCCTATATCCCCGAGGTGAACCGCGACGGGCAACTGCAAGCGAATGTGTTCCGAGTGCTGCAGGAGGACGGAAGTCCTGTGGCCTACCGTGGCATCTACGTGAGCCAGCTACCGGGTTCGAGGCCCGACGTGATCCTGCGTCCGGGCGAGTCGAAATCCGCGACGGTGGATCTGTCCCGGAACTACCGGATCGTGCCTGGACGCCGCTACTCGGTGGCTGTGCAGCCGTTGTTGCGGTACCGCGAATTGCCGGCGGCGACAGCGGCGAACGCTCCTGATCGCGTCGGCTCACTGAAGGCTGCCACGTCCAACCGCATCGAGGTCACACCATAGGTAGCTGCCGAGGGCGTGACCGCCGTGCTTTTGCTCGCACGCTGGCGCGCGCTGTGGTCTGGGAAAGTACGCTCGAACCGCCCAGGTGGCGTGTCTCGACAGATACGGCATCATTGCGGTTGATTCATCCACCCGATGCATGGGGGTTCGAAACATGATGGTGGGTCTGGCGCTTCTGATGAGCGTGGCAGCGGGTTCGGCGCATTTCCACGAATCGCGACCGGAGAGCTTTTCCAATGTCTGCTGGTCCGAGGCTGGCGGGGATTTGCTGGGGACGACGATCTGGATCCTGCCCGCCGTCGATGGCACTCGGCTGTTGATCCAGCGCTACGAGGGCGGTCCGTTGACCCCGTCCTTGTTCTCGACGCATGCCGAAGACGAAACGCTCGTGGTGTACTCGGACCGGAACGAACCGCTCTACGCGGTGCGTCGCGACGGGAAAGGCGCGCGGATCACCTATCTCGATGGCGAACAAGGGAGGGATGGCGGACACGAGGAACGTCTGCCTCCGGTCGTCAAAGTGGGTGAGTTTCCGGACTGCAAGTAGTTGCCGTCTGCATGGTGTCGGCATGCGTCTGTGCCGGGCGGCGCCATGCCTTTCGTCACTGGTCCCCCGAGCCGCCGAGCGCGCACTGTCGCGATGACACATCCCGTGCCGCCCTCGCTCATCCCAGGTACCCCATGACCCACGCCGATCCACATGCCACCCGCCTGCAGCGCGCCGCGCGCTGGACCCGCAAGGAACTGCTGCCGATGGTGGTGATGCTGTTGCTGCTCACCGCCGCGCGGTCGTCCTTCGCCAATCACTACGTGGTGCCCTCCGGCTCGATGCAGCCGACGCTGCAGCCCGGCGATCGCGTTGCCGTGGACATGAGCGCCTACGGGCTGCGCGTGCCGTTCACCGAGTACCGCGTGCTCGAACGCGACCGACCGCAGCGCGGTGACGTGGCGGTGTTCGATTCGCCGCACGACGGCACCCGCCTGATCAAGCGCGTGGTGGCGGTGGCGGGCGATCGTGTAGACGTGCGCGATGGCCATCTCTCCATCAACGGCCAGCCGCTGCAGGTGGACGCCGCAGGCGATCAGGAGCGGTTCGGCGCGCGCATCGCCCAACTCGACCTGAACGCGGGTGGCGGCCCGGACCTGCACGATGTGCGGGTGCCGCCCGGCAAGCTGCTGGTCATGGGCGACCATCGCGGCGACAGTTTCGATGGCCGCTATTTCGGCTTCGTCGATGCCGACAGCGTCTATGGCAAGGCGCTGGCGGTGTTCTATCGTCGCGGCGAGGGATTCGAGTGGGTGCGGCTGTAGGGCGCGGCTAACGACGAGGGAACATGCTCCGTAGGAGCGGCTTCAGCCGCGACGGGCATTCCCGGTAACGCCTGTCGCGGCTGAAGCCGCTCCTACGGAGGCAACCTGCGGTGCCGCGGTGCAGTCAGACCGCCACGCCCGCCAGCGTGCACGCCATCTCCCACAACCGCGCGGCCGCCTGCGGATCGCGTGCCTGCCGGGCGATCCTGGCCGGGGCCGGGTCGCCTTTCAGCTCGAACAGGCCGTCGGGCCCGTAGTACCCGCCGGGCTGGGCGTTTGGCGAGGTGGCGGCGTAGAGCGTGGGCAGCGCACCGGCGGCGGCGGAATGGGTGATCCATGCGCCCAGCCACTGGGTCGCCGCGCCGATCGCGGTGCGGCGACCGTCGACCGCCGGGCCATTGGCGATCAGCGCCGTCTGCGCGAAGCCGGGATGCGCGGCCAGCGCGCGCACGCCCCAGCCCTGCGCGTCGCTGCGCCGCTGCAATTCCAGCGAGAACATCAGCATCGCCAGCTTGGATTGCCCATAGGCCTTCCACGGCCGGTAGGGACGTTCGCACTGCAGGTCGTCGAAGTCGATGCGGCCTTGGCGGTGCGCCAGGCTCGACAGGTTCACCACGCGTGCGGCCGGCGCAGCGCGCAGCAGCGGCAGCAGCCGCGCGGTCAGCGCGAAGTGGCCGATGTAGTTGCTGCCGAACTGCAGTTCCAGGCCGTCGGCCGTGGTCTGCCGCTGCGGCGGCGCCATCACGCCGGCGTTGTTGATCAGCACATCCAGCCGCGGGAAGCGCGCCGCGATGCGCTCGGCGAAGGCGGCCACCGACGCGAGCTGCGCCAGGTCCAGCGCCTCCACGCGCACGTCGGCCGCCGGATGCGCGGCGAGGATGGCCTGCCGCGCGCTCTCGCCCTTGCCCGCGTTGCGCGCGGCGAGCACCACGCTGGCGCCCGCGCCGGCCAGGGCCAGCGCGGTCTCGTAGCCTAGGCCGCCAGGGCTGGCACCGGTGACGATGGCGATCTTGTCGCGCTGCGACGGCAGGTCGGACAGTGTCCAGCGGCTCACAGCGACACCCCCTGCGCCAGTGCGCGCCACCAGCGCTCGCCGTGCGCAGGCTGCGCCAGGTCGACACGCTCGCCCATGCGCGGCGTGGCCAGCGCCACGCCGGCGGCGTCGGCCAGTGCCGCGAGGCGTTCGAAGGGTTCGTGCCAGGCGTGCATGGCCAGGTCGAAGGTGCCGTTGTGGATCGGCAGCAGCGTGCGTCCACCGATGTCCAGATGCGCCTGCAGGGTCTGCTCCGGCTGCATGTGCACGTGCGGCCAATCGACATCGTAGGCGCCGTTTTCGATCAGGCTCACATCGAACGGGCCCAGCCGCTCGCCGATCGCCTTGAAGCCGTCGGAGTAGCCGCCGTCGCCGCTGAAGAACAGCTTCAGGTCGGGCGTCTCAATCGCCCACGAGCACCACAGCCGGCGCCCGCGGTCGAACATGCCGCGGCCGGAGAAATGCTGCGCCGGCGTCGCGGTCAGCGTCACCCCGTCCACCGTGGTCGACTGCCACCAGTCCAGTTGCCGCACCTTGTCCGCAGCCACGCCCCAACGCCGCAGCAGGTCGCCCACGCCCAGCGGGGTCACGAACATCCCGACGCGCTCGGCCAGGCGGCGGATGCTGGCGCGGTCCAGGTGGTCGTAGTGATCGTGCGAGAGGATCACCCCGGCGATCGGCGGCAACGCGTCCAGCGCGATCGGCGGTGCGTGGAAGCGCCGCGGGCCGGCGAACGGAAACGGCGAGGCGCGTTCGGAGAACACCGGGTCGGTCAGCCACAAACGCTCGCGCAGCTTGAGCAGCACGGTGGAATGGCCAAGCCGGTACAGGCTGCGGTCTGGCGCCGCCAGCAACTGCGCGGCGGTCAACGGCAGCACCGGCAGCGGCTGCGCGGGCACCGCCTCGGCCGACTTGCGGGTCAGCAGATGCCACAGGATCCGCAGGGTCCCGGCCAGGCCGGGCGCGCCGCTGGTGCCCGGGGTGGCGTTGCGGAAGCGGCCGTGGCGGTACTGCGGCGACGCCAGATGCGCAGGCGGAACAGGGGACAGCGAGGAAGCGGACGCGGACATGGCAGCAATCCTTGGAAGACGAGCGCGAGAATTACACTGCACAGTGTAGTTTCCTTTTCGTGAAAGTAAACCGGTCGGTGTAACATCCGCCCATGGCTTCTCCTTCCACGCCCGTTCCGGTACGGCTGACCGAGCGCAAGCGCCAGGCGATCCTGGAGGCGGCGATCGCCGAGTTCCATGGCCATGGCTTCGAGGCCACCAGCATGGACCGCATCGCGGCCAGCGCCGGCGTGTCCAAGCGCACCGTCTACAACCATTTCCCCAGCAAGGACGCGCTGTTCGACGAGATCCTGGTGCAGCTCTGGCAACGCAGCCTGGATACGGTCGGCGTGCCCTACGACCCGCAGCAGCCGCTGCGCGCGCAACTGCTGCAGTTGCTGCAGCAGAAGCTGCAGATGTTCGACGACTCCGCCTTCCTGGGCCTGTCGCGGATGGCGATGGTCGAGGGCCTGCGCGCGCCCGAGCGTGCGCGCGACCTGGTCGCGCGCCTGGGCAGCAAGGAGGAGGGCACCCTGGTGTGGTTGCGCGCGGCCCTGGCCGATGGGCGGCTCAAGCCGCTGCAGCCCGAGTTCGCCGCGCAGCAGTTGCATGCGCTGATCAAGGGCTTCGCGTTCTGGCCACAGCTGAGCATGGGCCAGCCGCCGCTCAGCCCAGCGCAACAGGCCGAGGTCGCCGCGTCGGCGGCCGACATGTTCCTCGGGCATTACGCGCGCGATCCGGACTAGCGCGGCCGCATCGTCGCGCGTGCGCAGCGGCCATCAGCCCTCGCACCACACCGCCAGTTCGTAGCCGTCGCGGTCGGCGAAGTGGAAGCGGCGTCCGCCAGGGAAGGCGAACACCGGGCGCACGATGCGGCCGCCGGCGGCCTCGATGCGCGCCTGGGTGGCGGCGAGATCGTGGGAGTACAGCACCACCAGCGCGCCGCCGGGCTGCGGCGTACCGTGGAAGAAGCCGCCGCTCAGGCGGCCGTCGCGGAACTCGCAGTAGTCCGGGCCGTAGTCCTGGAAGCTCCAGTCGAAGGCCTGGCCATAGAAGGCCTTGGCCGCATCGATCGAGGCGACGGCGAATTCCAGGTAGTCGATGCGGTGATGCTGTTCGGCGCGGGACATGGGCGGCTCCTGTGGACGAGTCGCCAGTATCCCGCGCCGCGGCGGCGCCGGCTTGGCGAAAACGGCCAACTCAGCGCGCGTGCCGCTGCACCAGCTCGCGCGGGCTGACCCCGGTCAGTTGCCGGCTGTCGCGCACCAGGTGCGGCGCGTCGCCGTAGCCGGCCTCGAGGGCGGCCGCGGTCAGGTTGGGATGCTGGCGGACCAGGCCCAGGAAGCGTTGCAGGCGCAGGATGCGCTCCAGGGTCTTGGAGCCATAGCCGAACGCGTCGTGGCTGCGTCGCCGCAGCGTGCGCTCGCTGATGCCCAGCGCGGCGGTCAATGCGGCCAGTCGCGGCGGTGTGCTGCCGGCGAGTTGCGCGAACAGCCAGGCCATCGCGCGGTCGGGCTGCAGCGGCCGGCTGGCGCACAGCGCGTGCAAGGCCGCCAGCGGATCGGCGGCATCCTCCAGCCGCGCCTGCCAGTCGCGGCCGCGCATGCCCCACAGCGCGTCCAGCGGCACGCGCTGGTCGGCGACGGCATGCAGCGGCACGCCGAGCAGGCTGGCGCCGGCCCCGGCCGCCAGCCGTATGCCGGTCAACACGCTGCCCGGCGCCAACGTGGCGTCGCTGGCGCGGCGGTCCGGCCCGGCCACGAACAGCGCGCGGCCGTCCCAGATCAGGTCGACGCAGCCGTCGGGCAGCACCTGCGTCGCAGCGGTGTCGGCCTCGCCCTGGCGGAACCGCCAACTGCAGCGCAGGCGGTCGCGCAGTGCCGGTGGCGGGCCAACTTCGACGTAGTGCGATGGCGTCTGCGCCGCGCTCATCGCGCAACGCCGCGGCGCGCATGTGCCGGGGCGCCGAGGCATGTGGCGCGTCGCATCGCTGCGCAGCGTGCACATGCGGTCCAGGGAAACGTGTTCGCCATCGCCATCGCCATCGCCATCGCCATCACTCAGCGCCTGCGACCCGCGGCGTGCAGCCGTTCGGTCGTCGAGGCGGCGGAAGGGCGCTGGAACCAGGCCACCATGGGAGAGGCCATCAGCGTGGTCAACAGGGTCATGCCGAACAACAGCGTGAACAGGTCGGGGCCGATGAGGCCGCTGTCCAGGCCGATCTTGATCACCACCAGTTCCATCAACCCACGCGCGTTCATCAACGAGCCGACGGTCAGGCTGTCGCGCCAATCGTGGCCGCTCAAGCGCGCGCCCAGGGTGCAGCCGACCAGCTTGCCGGTCACGGCCACGCCGACAACCACGGCGAAGCCGACGAAGCCGGCGCCGGCGAAGGCGGTGGGGCTGGTGGCCTGGCCTGCCACTGCGAACAGCACCGGCATCAGCAATGCGATGGCCAACGGTTCGATGCGCTCGCCCAGATGCTCGAGGAGGCGGTCGTCGCGGGGCAGGCACACGCCGAACAGGAACGCGCCGAAGATCGCGTGCAGACCGATCCATTCGGCAGCCGCCGCACAGCCGAGCAGACCGATCAGTACCCAGGCCAGTGCCGTCGGCGCGTAGCGCCCGTCATGCGCACGCGGTCGCAGCAGGCGCGCGTAGACTGGGCGCAGCACGCCGAAGGTGATCGCGATCAGCGCCAATGCACCCAGGACGGTCGCACCGACGCCGCCATGCACATTGCCGCCGGTCAGTGTGAGCACCACGGCCAGGAAGATCCACACGGTCGCGTCGTCGATCACCGCCGCACCCAACGCCAGGCGTCCGGCCGGAGTGCGGGTCATGTTGCGGTCCTTGAGGATGCGCGCCAACACCGGGAAGGCGGTGACCGACATCGCCGCCGCAATGAAAAGCGAGAACGGCCAGAAGCCGATGCCCGGCGGGGCGAACTGCGGAAACAGCCAGGCGCCGGCCGCCAGCCCCAACAGCAGCGGCAGCACGATGCCGGACACGCCGACCGCCAACGACGCCCGGACCTGCGCCTTGGTGCCTTCCGGTGCGCGCAGCTCCACACCCACCACGAACATGAACAGCGCGACGCCGACGTTCGCCAGCCCCGACAGGGGCGGCAGGCTTGCCGGCGCGAACACCAGGCCGTGCCAATGAGGCAGCCACACACCGAAGGCGATCGGGCCAAGCAGCAGGCCGGCCGCCATCTCGCCGATCACCGGCGGCTGGCCGACCCGTTGCAGCAGCATTCCGCACAGGCGGGCGGCGCCGAGGATCAGCGCCAACTGGATCAGCAACAGCGTCGTGGGGTTCATTGCGCTTCCTTCCTGGGGTCGGAGCGGATGCCGAGGGCGCCATGCGCCCGGTGGTCCCCAGCGAGCGCAACGTGCCGCCAGTGTATGTCAGTGTGAGAGCGGCATCTGCCGGGGGAGGCGATCGGGGGCTGCCGCATTGGGGGGGCGGAGCGCGACGCGCCATGGCCGGGAACGCGCCTGCTGCCACGACGCTCACCGCTCCGACGGCCCGCTCTCGTCGTAGCCGCGCGGGGTGAACAGGTCCGGCTGGATGAGTTCGATGAAGGCGCGCGCCTGCGGCGACAGGTACTTGCCCTTGCGCACCACCACGCCGTAGCTGCGCGCCGGGAAGTAGTCGCCCAGCGCGCGGGTGGCCAGGCGCGCGCGGTCGGCGTCGGTGAGGCAGATCGAACTGACGATGGACACGCCCATGCCCATCGCCACGTACTGCTTGATCACTTCCCAGCCGCCGACCTCCAGCGCCACGGTGTAGGGCACGCGCGCCTGCTGGAACACCAGGTCGACCAGGCGGTAGGTGACCTGGCGCCGCGGCGGCAGGATCAGCGGGTAGGGCGACAGGTCCTCCAGGGTCAGCTTCGGCTTGCGTGCCAGCGGATGGTCGTGCGGGGCGATCAGCAACTGTTCGAAGCGGTACACCGGGGCATAGCTGAGGTCGGCGGGGACGTCGAGCATGGAGCCGACCGCCAGGTCCACCGCGTCCTCGCGCAGCAGGTCGGTGCCGTCGGCGCTGATCGCGTTGTGCAGCGTCAGCCGCACCTGCGGGTGGCGGGCGCGGAAGGCCTCCACGATCTTCGGCAGCAGGTAGAGGATGGTGGAACTGTTGGCGGCCACGTTGAGCTCGCCGGCGTCCAGCCCGCGTGCCTTCTCGCGGAAGTCGGCCTCCAGCCGGTCCAGGCTCTCCACCAGCGGCTGCGCCATCTCGTACAGCAACTGGCCCTCGCGGCTGGGCACCAGGCGCCGGCCGCTGCGCTCGAACAGCACCACCCCCAGTTCCCGTTCCAGCGCCTGCAACTGCAGCGTCACCGCCGGCTGGCTGACGAACAAGGCCTCCGCGGCCCGCGACACCGCCCCCAGGCGCACCGTCTGGCAGAACGCACGCAACGGTTTGAGCCGGTCGGATTTGTAAGGAAATCGAGGGGTTGCAGCGCTTCCCGTGGCCATGACGTGATGGATATAAGGATAACTTATATAAAGCATTGACAAAACTGCTTTGTCAAATATATGCCCTGGCAGCACGGTGGAGCCCCGGAAACATCGAGGAATCCCCACATGTCCGCCCCCGCTTTCGCTGTCGCTCCAGACCCCACGCGTTCCACGCCGGGCATCGCCCTGACCACCTCGCTGGCCGGCCAGGACGCCCTGCTGCCGCCGCCGCTGCTGGCCCTGCTGGTGTCGCTGCACCGGGCGATCGAGCCGGAGCGGCAGGCGCGGCTGGCGGCGCGCCGCGAGCGCCAGGCGTTCTTCGACGCCGGCGGCTTGCCGGACTTCCGTGACGACACCCGTGCGATCCGCGAGGGCGACTGGCAGGTGGCGCCGCTGCCCGAGGCGCTGCAGGACCGCCGGGTCGAGATCACCGGCCCGACCGATCCGAAGATGGTCATCAATGCGCTGAACTCCGGCGCCAAGGTGTACATGGCCGACTTCGAGGACTCGACCGCGCCGACCTGGCGCAACCTGGTCGCCGGCCAGCGCGCGCTGGCCGAGGCGGTGGCCGGGACCCTGACCTTCACCGCGCCGGCCGCGCGCGACGGCAGCCCGGGCAAGCGCTATGCGCTGCGACCCTATGAGGAACAGGCCGTGCTGATCGTGCGCCCGCGCGGCTGGCACCTGGACGAGAAGCACGTGCTGGTCGATGGCCAACCGCTGGCCGGCGGCCTGTTCGATGCGGCGCTGTTCGCCTTCCACAACGGCCGCGCACTGCAGGCCAAGGACCGCGGCCCGTACCTGTACCTGCCCAAGCTGCAGTCGATGGAGGAAGCGGCGCTGTGGGAAACCGCGCTGGCCCACATCGAGGACATGCTCGGCCTGCCGCAGGGCCAGATCAAGGTCACCGTGCTGATCGAGACGCTGCCGGCGGTGTTCGAGATGGACGAGATCCTGCACGCGCTGCGCGGGCGCATCGTCGGCCTGAACTGCGGCCGCTGGGACTACATCTTTTCCTACCTGAAG
This sequence comes from Xanthomonas sp. NCPPB 3570, assembly GCF_056725115.1. Lineage (NCBI taxonomy): Bacteria > Pseudomonadati > Pseudomonadota > Gammaproteobacteria > Lysobacterales > Lysobacteraceae > Xanthomonas > Xanthomonas sp. NCPPB 3570. Next base: position 307,927 of record NZ_CM161513.1, read on the forward strand.
ACCTTCCGCCGGCATCCGGACCGGGTGCTGCCCGAGCGCGGCCAGGTGACCATGACCCAGCCGTTCCTGAAGGCCTATTCGGAACTGCTGATCCGCACCTGTCACCGCCGTGGCGCGCATGCGATGGGCGGCATGGCCGCGCAGATCCCGATCAGCCACGACGAGGCGGCCAACGAACAGGCGATGGCGAGGGTGCGCGCGGACAAGCTGCGCGAGGTCACCGCCGGCCACGACGGCACCTGGGTGGCGCACCCGGCGCTGATCCCGATCGCCCGTGCGGTGTTCGACGAGCACATGCGCACGCCGAACCAGCATGCGGTGCGCCGCGAGGACGTGCAGGCCGACCGCGACACGCTGATCGCCCCGTCCCCCGGCACCATCACCCGCGCCGGCTTCGAGGGCAACATCGAAGTGTGCGTGCGCTACCTGGCGGCGTGGCTGGACGGCAACGGCTGCGTGCCGATCCACCATCTGATGGAGGACGCCGCCACCGCCGAGATCAGCCGCAGCCAGCTGTGGCAGTGGCTGCACGTGGGCGGCCTGCACCTGGACGACGGCACCGCCATCGACTTCGCCCTGTTCGACGCCTGCCTGCGGCAGCTGCCGGCACGGCTGGGCGAGCGCGCGCTGCTGCCGGGCGGGGCGCGGGTGGACGAGGCCATCGCGTTGCTGGATCGGCTGACGCGAGACGAAGAACTGGCCGATTTCCTGACCTTGCCGGCCTATCAGTTGATCGATTGATTGGAAGCCGGGAGTGGGGAGTCGGGAATGGGGAATCGTGAAAGCGATGTTCCCGCGTCGGACCCCTTACATGCCGGCCAAGCCTTCAATCCAGCCACACCCCCACCGTTTCATCGCTGCATCCATTTTTCGAGGAGAACGCCAGATGAGCACCACGTTGCAGACCGCCGAACAGATCCAGCGCGACTGGGACACCGATCCGCGCTGGGCCGGGATCACCCGCAACTACACCGCCGCCGACGTGGTGCGCCTGCGCGGCACGGTGCACGTGGAGCATTCGCTGGCCCGGCTCGGTGCCGAGAAGCTGTGGAAGTACCTGCACGAGAAGGACTTCGTCAACGCGCTGGGCGCGCTGACCGGCAACCAGGCGATGCAGCAGGTCAAGGCCGGGCTCAACGCCATCTACCTGTCCGGCTGGCAGGTCGCTGCCGACGCCAACCTGGCCGGGCAGATGTACCCGGACCAGTCGCTGTACCCGGCCGACTCGGTGCCGGCGGTGGTCAAGCGCATCAACAACACCCTGCTGCGTGCGGACCAGTTGCACCACGCCGAAGGCAAGGACGAGATCGACTTCCTGCAGCCGATCGTGGCCGACGCCGAGGCCGGCTTCGGCGGCGTGCTCAACGCCTTCGAACTGATGAAGGCGATGATCGAGGCCGGCGCGGCCGGCGTGCACTTCGAGGACCAGCTGGCCTCGGTGAAGAAGTGCGGGCACATGGGCGGCAAGGTGCTGGTGCCGACCCGCGAGGCGATCGAGAAGTTGAACGCCGCGCGCCTGGCCGCCGACGTGATGGGCGTGCCGACCCTGCTGGTGGCGCGCACCGATGCCGAGGCCGCCGACCTGGTGACCAGCGACATCGACCCCAACGACCGCCCGTTCACCACCGGCGAGCGCACCGTCGAAGGCTTCTTCCGCACCCGCAAGGGCCTGGACCAGGCGATCAGCCGCGGCCTGGCCTACGCGCCCTACGCCGACCTGATCTGGTGCGAGACCGGCAAGCCGGACCTGGAGTTCGCGCGCAAGTTCGCCGAGGCCATCCACGCCAAGTTCCCCGGCAAGTTGCTGGCCTACAACTGCTCGCCCAGCTTCAACTGGAAGAAGAACCTGGACGACGCCACCATCGCCAAGTTCCAGCGCGAGATCGCCAGCTACGGCTACAAGTTCCAGTTCATTACCCTGGCCGGCTTCCACGCGCTGAACTACTCGATGTTCAACCTGGCGCACGGTTACGCGCGCCGGCAGATGAGCGCCTTCGTCGAACTGCAGGAGGCCGAGTTCGCCGCCGCCGACCGCGGCTTCACCGCGGTCAAGCACCAGCGCGAGGTCGGCACCGGCTACTTCGATGCGGTGACCCAGGCGATCCAGCAGGGCCAGTCCTCGACCACCGCGCTGACCGGCTCGACCGAGGAAGAGCAGTTCCATGGCGAGAAGGCGGCCTGACCTGCAGCCAGGTGCCGATCGATCGCCCCTCCCTGGCAGGAGGTGGGAAGCCCGGGTTCGCCCGGGCTTTTTTTACGCGCGGGCGCCGATGGCGCGGCGACGATGTCTACCGCGTGCGACAGCTTGCTGCAGCGTCTCCTGGTGGGGCGAGATTGGCTGTGAAATGTATCGTGAGCGCCATGTGTAGGTGATATGCTCACCGGACAGGGGCCAGCGACGTCAGATTAGGGGGCCGGATGAGCTGCGACAGCGCCGCATCCACCGCACGCGGCACAATTTCCACTGCTGCGGTCGCTCCGAAGCCGAACGAGCTGGCGGTGCTGACCGCCGCGGAATTGCGCCTGTTTTCCGAATTCGGCCGCGCCCGCACGGTGCGCGCCGGCGACGTGCTGTTCCGCCGCGGCGATGGCGGCAGCGCCATGTTCGTGATCACCAGCGGCGTGATCGATCTGGATTTCGGCGAGGACCTGGTGGTGAAGCATCTCGGCCATGGCGAATTCTTCGGCGAACTGGGCCTGTTGATCGGCAACCACATGCGCAGCGCCGACGCCATCGCCGCCAGCGACGGCGCGCTGGTGGAACTGGATCACGACGACTTCCAGCGCCTGGTCGAGCGCGACCCGGGCGTGGTCGCCTACTTCCTCCGCCGCACCATCGTGCGCGTGGTGATGAACGAGCAGACCCTGATCCGCCAGCTGCGCCGGCGCAACCGCGACCTGGAAGCGGCGCTGGACAACCTCTACGCCACCACCCACCAACTCACCCAGACCGAAGAGCTGGTGCGTACCGACGAACTCACCGGCCTGCACAACCGCCGCGGGCTGATCCTGCGCCTGCAGGAGTGCCGCCGCGACGGCCGCTCGCCCGGTCCGGGCCTGCTGCTGATCGACTGCGACCGCTTCAAGCACATCAACGACGCCCACGGCCACCTGGTCGGCGACCGCGTGCTGCAGAACGTCGCCAACATCCTGCGCTCGGTGGCCGGGCCGGACGATATCGCCTGCCGCCTGGGCGGCGACGAGTTCTGCCTGCTGGTGGCCGCCGGCAACGTCGAGGATCTGCGCCGGATCGGCGAGTTCGTGCTCGCCACCGTGCAGAACCTGCTGGGCGTGCCGCACCCGGCGCCACACATCTGCCCGGTCAGCATCGGCATCAGCCGGGTCGACCCGCATTCGGACTGGAACGACTGGTACGCCAACGCCGATGCGGCGTTGTACGAGGCCAAACGCCAGGGCGGCAACCGGCTGTACTGGCACGACCTCGCCTCCGCCAACTGCTGAGCCACCGCGCCCCCGCCGAGCCGCCGCCATGACCGACGCCATCGCACCGCCGCCCGAGGTCCCGCAGCTGCGCACCCTGCTGCTGACCGACCTGTGCGACTCGGTGGCGCTGGTGGAAAAACTCGGTGACGCCAACGCGGCCGAGCTGTTCAAGCGGCACGACTCGCTGGTGCTGGAGCTGCAGCAGCGCTGGCGCGGGCGCCTGATCGACCGTTCCGACGGCCTGCTGCTGTTGTTCGAACGGCCGATCGACGGCCTCGGCTTCGCCCTGGACTACAGCCGCGGCCTGCGCGAGCTGGGCACGCAGCGCAAGCTCGACCTGAAGGTGCGCGCCGGCCTGCACGTGGGCGAAGTGCTGACCTGGCGCAACAGCGATGCCGCCGTGCAGGTGGGCGCCAAGCCGCTGGAGGTGGAAGGCCTGGCCAAGCCGACCGCGGCGCGACTGATGACCCTGGCGCGGCCCGGGCAGATCCTGCTGTCGGCGGTGGCCGAGTCGCTGACCCACCGCGCCGCCCGCGAGCTGGGCGAGCGCGGCGAGCGCCTGCTGTGGAAATCGCACGGTCGCTGGCGCTTCAAGGGCGTGCCGACCCCGCTGGAGATCTACGAAGTCGGCGAGATCGGCCACACCCCGCTGCGCGCGCCCAAGCCCACGCCCAAGGCCTGGCGCGACATCCCGCTGTGGCGCCGGCCGGCGGCGCTGGCGGCGGAGGCGGCGCTGATCGCCGCATTCGCGGTCGGCATCTGGTTCGTCACCCGCCCGCAGCCGGCCATCGCCTTCGCCGAACGCGACTGGGTGGTGGTGGGGGATTTGCGGAATTTGACGGGCGATGTGGCGTTGGACGATTCGCTGCAGCAGGCCTTTCGCATCAGCCTGGAGCAGTCGCGCTACGTCAATGTGCTCAGTGATCTGAAGGTGCGCGATACGCTCACGCGGATGCGCCGCGATCCGGAGCACACGCCACTTGATCGTGCCACGGCCTCGGAGATCGCGCAGCGCGACGGCGCGCGCGCCGTGCTGCTCGCCACGGTGTCGGAGGTCGGCGGGCGGGTGCGGGTGAGCGCGGAGGTGGTCGATCCGCGTACGCAGGCGACCGTCTATGCCGAGTCCCGCGACGGCCGCGGCGCTGGCTCGGTGCTGGCATCCATCGACGCGGTGACCGCTTCGCTGCGCGAGCAGTTGGGCGAAGGCGAGGAGGTCATCAGGAAGAATTCGCCTCCGCTGCCCAGCGTCACCACCAGCAGCCTGGACGCTTTGAAGGCCTATGCGATCGCGATGAAGTACTTCACTCGGCGTGATTTCCGATCCGCCGATCAGTACTTCGTCAAGGCGGCGGAGATCGACAAGGACTTCGCGTTGGCCTACATGGGATCGATGCGGGTCGAGATCTCCACCGCCAACAATCGCGCGGCGTTGCAGTACCTGGCCAAGGCCATGGCACTGCGCGACCATCTGTCCGAGCGCGATGCGCTATACCTGGATGCGTGGGCGAGCGAACTGGGGCCGCACCCGTGGCGGCAGGCCAAGCAGAAGTGGAAGATGCTGTCGGAACTGTATCCGGACTACTACGCCGGCGCGGCGCAGTTCGCCTGGGACGAGTTCACCGAGGGCAATTACGCTTCCGCCGAGCATAGCGTGCAGAAGTTCGCGGTGCCGCAGAATCCGCTGCGCGACGTGGCGGTGGAATTGCAGGGTCGCATCTACCTGGCGCAGGGCCGTTACGGCGACGCGCTGAACGCCTTCAAACAGGCCGAGGAACTTGGTGGCTATCCCGCAACCCGACGCCACGCCGCTGCGTTCGCTGCGATGAAGGACTATCCGGCAGCTGGCAGGATCATGGCGGCACTGGCGGCGTCAGGAGCAGCGCTGACCGACCACTTCGAACAGATTTCCATTCCCTTGGACCAGGGGCGCTTGGGCGATGCCGCCGCCGCCGCGCAGGCGGCGGTGGCTGCGTCGGCGGATGCCGAGCCGGTGATCCGCTATCCCCTGCAGATCGCGCAGCAGGCGGTCGCCTTCGTCACCGATCCGCGGACGGTGGATCGGGCGATGCTGGCGCGGATCGCTGACGAAGCGCTGGAGCGTGCGGTCCACGGCGACGCTGGCGATCGCGACGATCTTGTGATCGTGGCGATGTCGGCGATCCGCCTGGCCCAGCGCAGCGGCGACCACACGCTGTACGACGTCCACGCTGCGCAGCTCGCTTCGCTGGTCACGCAGTCTGGCTTCCCGCCGATGATCAAGCTGCTGTCCCTGCTGCGGGCGCAGCAGTTCGTCGATAGCGGCAATCCCGAGCGCGCGGTCGCCTTGTTGCGTGAACAGATCGATGGCCGGGAGCCGTATCAACTCCACGTCAGCCTGCGCGACGCGTTGCTCGCGGCCGGCGAGAAGAAGCAGGCCCTGGCCGAAAACGACTGGTTGGTCGCGCGCCGCGGCCTGGCGTACATCGAACCGATCGGTGGATTGGCCCTCCAATCGATGAATGTCGCCGATGCGAACCTGGCAGTGGTAAGTACCACGGAAATCCTGGCCAGCCTGGGCCAGACCGACCAGGCGCGGCAGAAGGCGGAAACCTTCCGTCGCGCCTGGGCGGGGCAAGCGCTACCGACCTATTTGGCGGTCAGGCTGGCGACAACGGAACCTGCTTCGAAGCAGTGAACGACCGTATGCGTGCCCTCGGCGGTGAGGTAGGCCAGCAGCAGTTCCAGGGCTTCCTGGATTTCTTCCTTGCTCGCCAGGTCCGACGTGCACAGGCAGGTCGGCTCCTCAACCGCGGCGGCGGCGCGTTGATCGGACAAGCCGAGGCTACGCAGCGCCGCGCCCGGATCCTGCGCGAACAGCGCGCGGAAGTCGTCGTCGGTGGACAGAAGCGTGAGCAATTGCTGGGCGGTGGCGAGATCGAAGGGCGGATGCCCCTGCGGCTGATCGGTCATGGTGTAGTCCCCTGTTTCGATATTGGTGGACATGCGATGTACGCATGGCGGCGGTGCGGTTGCCTCGGGCGCTGCCAGCAGCGATCGGGTCCGCGACGGTATCCTAGCAGTCCAGCATCTCTCCAATGTGGCCAATCGATGCAGCACTTACGCAGGGCGGAAACGAGGGATGCATGCGCGTAAGACGCTGCTCCGTGCTGTTTGTCGAGGCGCGGGAACATGTGGCGTTCGACATGACCAGCCTGCTTCGTGGTGGTGCCGGATTGCGTCGCCGGCTGGCCTGGGTCGCCCTGGCGCCGCATCTGGATAGTGAGCTCGAACTCAACGCGGTCGACCTGCCGCTGCTCGGTCAGGTCAGTCCCACGGAATGGGTCGAGCGCGCGCAGTTGACCGATCATGCGGACGACGCGATCGAGCGGGCGCTCGAACGCGGTCTGCTGATCGGCGACGACGCGCGCTATGTCGCGTTTCGCGAGCGCGACGAGGCATTGCGGTCCGCCTATTGGTGGCCAGTTGCCGCCGTGGCGCACTGGGCAAGCCGTTGGCAGGGTATCGACGGAGTGACTGCGATGGAACGCAACGGCATGGTGTCCGCCCCGGACCTGCGCCGCAAGCTGGGCGCGCCGCCGCCGGAGGTGCAGGAGGTCGGGTCCGGCCTTGCCAGGATTCCATTGCCGCGGCTGGACGATGGCGCCTTTGAGGCCATGCTTGCGCGTCGCGTTACCTGTCGCAACTACGACGATGCCCGCCCGCTGCCGCACGCGCTGTTCCTGCGAATGTTGCAGCGGGTGCTGATGGCGCGGGCGACGCTGAAGGTCCAGGACGACACGGTGTTCCTGAAGAAGAACGTGCCGTCCGCCGGCGGGCTGCACCCGACCGAAGCCTACCTGCTGATACGCCGGGTGGAAGGAATCGAACCCGGCCTGTACCACTACCACCCTGTGGATCACGCGTTAATCCAGCTGCCGTGCCCGGAACCGGACATCGATACCTTCGCGAGGGTGGCGCTGGCCGGGCAGCATTGGTTCGCCGACGCTCACGTGCTGGTCCTGCTGGCGCCGCGATTCAACCGGACGTTCTGGAAGTATCGCCAGCATGCCAAGGCCTATCGCGCGCTGACTCTGGACGTCGGCCACATCTCACAGGCGCTGTACTTCTCTGCCACCGATCTGGGGTTGGGCGCGTTCGTCACCTCTGCCATCAATGATGTCGATCTCGGCAAGGCACTGGACCTGGATCCGATGCGCCAGAGCGTCATGGCGATCTGTGGCTTCGGTTGGCGGTCCGAGCACGCAGCGACGACCGAGTTCGATCCGGCTTGCGATGTCTGGGCGGCGGGGCCAATTTCGCGGCAAGCATGATCCCGTGCGACGACGCGGTCAGTCGACGTCGACAGGTCTCTTCCAATGCTTCAGCAACGGCCCCTCCGCCCCTAGCAATGGATCGCTGCTTGGAAACGGCACGTTGGCGATCCGTTGCAGCATCTCGGCCGTAGGCGCCTCCCGGCAGATATCCCAGTCCTGCCCGTCGGGATAGGCGCCGACGACCATGAAGTCGGCGCTGGCCGCCAGCCGGCAATGGCCTGTCCCGGCCGGCAACAGCAACGCATCGCCGGCCGCGAGCGCGACCTCGATGCCGCCCGGGCCACCGAGCAGCACGCGGGCGCTGCCGCGGGCGACGCCTAGCATTTCGTGCGCGGTGGAATGATAGTGGTGATAGTCGTAGATGCCGTCGCGCCATTGCGGCGGCCAGCCGTGCGCGGCGAAGCGCCGTTCGAAGCCGTCGGCGTCGATGGCGCCCACGCACTGCCGGTAGTGCAGCACCGGCAGGAACGGGTGGTTGGGTACCCAGTCGTGCGGCGGCAGTTGCCAGTGGTCCAGCGGCATCGCGGGTCTCCTGCGCAGTCGGTCGGCAGGCCGATGCTAATCGTGTGACGTCGTCGCCATGTCAGTGCATGAGAGGAACGCGATGATTGTCGCGCGGCGCCCACCAGATGACGTGTTTGCCGCACCGCGCGTCCTCTCGCCGCGGTGTGGATGCTCGGCGGCTTCAATGCAAGGGAATGCGCTCCGCGTCCTCACGATGGTGCGTCCCCAGCCGCCCGACCATCGCTGCACTGTCCGGGTTCAGTCCCAACACGTGGACCTGGGCGCCGTGGCGGCGAAACTTCATCACCACCTGGTCCAGCGCGCCGATGGCGCTGATGTCCCAGACATGCGCGTGGCTCAGGTCCAGGGTGACCCGCGCCGGCGCATGGGCGAAGTCGAAGGCGCCGGCGAAGCTGCCGGCCGAGGCGAAGAACAGTTGGCCGCGGATGCGGTAGGTGTGGCCACCGTCCGCGCCCTCGCTGCGCTCGATCCGCAGCATGCGCCCGACCTTGCGCGCGAAGAACAGCGCCGACAGCAGCACGCCGGTGAGCACGCCGCGCGCCAGGTCGTGGGTGGCCACGGTCACCGCGACGGTGCCGAGCATCACCACGCTGGAGCTGGTCGGGTGGGTGCGCAATTGCGCCAGCGAGCGCCAGCTGAACGTGCCCACCGAGACCATGATCATCACCGCCACCAGCGCGGCCATCGGGATCTGCCGCACCCAGGCGCCGGCAAACACCACCAGCAGCAACAGCACGCTGCCGGCGACCAGCGCGGACAGGCGCCCACGCCCGCCGGACTTCACGTTGATCACCGACTGCCCGATCATCGCGCAGCCGGCCATGCCGCCGAACAGGCCGCTGACGATGTTGGCCACGCCCTGGCCCACGCACTCGCGGTTCTTGTCGCTGGGCGTGTCGGTCATGTCGTCGACGATCTGCGCGGTCATCATCGACTCGAGCAGGCCGACCACCGCCATCGTCGCCGATACCGGGAACACGATCCGCAGCGTCTCCAGCGTCCACGGCACCGCCGGCAGCAGCAGGCTGGGCAGGCGATCGGGCAGCTGCCCCTTGTCGCCGACGGTGGGCACGTGGATGCCGAAGTACAGCGCCAGCCCGGTTAGCAGCACGATCGCCACCAACGGTGGCGGTACCGCCAGGCCGCGCGTCCAGCGGTGCCCGAGCACCAACGCCACCGCGCCACCCACGGCTACCGGCAGCAGCGTCCATGGCGCCATGCTGCCCGCGGTCAAGGCTGCACCCAGCACCAGCAGCCACAGGCCGATGCCGGGAAAGCTGCGCCGCGACAGCCAGGGCAGGCCGTAGATCAGCAGCAGGCCCAGTGCCACCAGCGGATATACCGGCACCGGCACGCCGATCAGCTCGGGCAGTTGTGCCATGAAGATCAGGATCGCCAGCGCATTGACGAAGCCGGTGATCACCGAGCGCGAGACGAAGCGCATCAGCGCGCCGAGCTTGAACAGCCCGGCCAGGATCTGCAGCACGCCGGTCAGCAGCGTGGCCGCCAGCAGATAGGGCACGCCGTGCTCTTTGACCAGGCCGATCATCAGCAGCGCCATCGCGCCGGTGGCGGCGGAGATCATGCCGGGGCGCCCGCCGGCGAAGGCGATGGTCACGCAGATGCAGAAGGCGGCATAGAGGCCGATCTTGGGGTCGACCCCGGCGATGATCGAGAACGCGATCGCCTCGGGAATCAGCGCCAATGCGACGACCAGGCCGGCGAGCACGTCGCCACGGAGATTGCCGCACCAGGACTGGCGCAGGGAAGAAGAAAACTTCAAGGTAAACGCTCCTGACACCGCCCTGCAGGGCAGTGCTCGCTAGATGCAAGGGAAAACCAGCAACCTTCGGCCGGCCGTCGAGGGCGGGCCGATGCGTGTCGCGGGTGTCAGGGTGGCGTCATGGAAGAGCGTGGTGAGCGGGCGCGCGCCAGCCGGGCGCGGTGCGCAAGTATACGCGATGCCCGTGCCTGGACGCAGCCGCGCCGCGCGCCGTGTGACTGCACGCACGTCGCTGCCGCCGCACGACTCACGTTGCGCTCACTTTCGCCGCGCAGAATGTGCGGATCGCAACGCCGTATCGTGGAGTCGGCCATGCAGGATCTTCGCATCGATCATGTGGATGGCGCCTTGTCCGCCCTGGACCAGGCCGACCCGCAGTACAAGGCCGCGCTGTGGCAATGGGCGTGCCTGGAAATGCTGCACGAAACGCTTAGCGCCATGCACCAGCTCTCGCACCGCGCCGGCGTGGCCGAACTGGTCGCCGACGCCTGGCTGGCCCCGGTCGACGTCATCGCGCCGGAGCAGCCGTTCCTGGAGCGCGCCGCGCTGGCCGATCCCCGCGTGCAGGCATTCGCGCTGGCGCTGAATGCGGCGGCGTCGCGGCAGTCACGCGCGGAGCTGTGGCGCAGCGGCTATGCCAGTGCGGTGCAGGCCACCTTGCAGGGCATGCAGGCGCTGGCCGGCAAGCACCGGATCGATGCGCGATTGCCCGCGCACCACGCCGCGGCGACGGCTGCCGCCTGAGCGCGACGCCGGGCGCGGCTTGCGCCCGCTGCCGCGCGTTCTGGCGATCCTGATGGCGCGGCCCGTTTCCTGTTCGCACTGACGTGCTGCGCGCGCTGGGTCGGCTTCGTCGCAAACGCCAGGCGCATCGCCGGCCGGCGATGCGGTTGTCCGGGTGCAGCCGATGCTTGTACTCCCGCGATGACACACGCACCACATCGCGTTCACCCGCGTGCGACAGCCCGCGCGACAGCCTTGGCCAATGCGCCACGACGACCGCCAGTCTGCGGCTTCCCCTCCAGCGTCCGCGCCGCCGCCGCGCGCCCGGGATGCCAGCGGCACGCCCGAGGCCTCGGCCTGGTGGAAGCAACTGTGCGCCAGCCGCTGGCTGCGCGTGGTCGTGTCGCTCGTGGTGATCGCCCTTGCCGTGGCAGCGCTGCTGCGCTGGTGCGGCCATGGCTGAAACGCCGCGTCTTCCCCATGCGCACGGAGCGCCCGCTATGGCCCGGTTCGCTGCGCATGCCAATGTCCGCGCCTACCGCGTATGCGATACGGCGTCCGGAGGCCACGAGGCCGCCACGCATGCCTGGGTGGTCGCCGAGATCGCGCGATTGATGCGCCTGCCGTTGCACGACGCGCGTCTTGCCGCCGGGTCGGATGCGCTAGCGCCGGGTGCGTTCTACGTGCCCGACGAAACCCTGACGCAAGCGCAGGCTGCGCAACTCGGCGTGCACGGCGCCGCCGATCTGCTGGGCGGCGTGGTGCCGCATGCCTTCGTCGCCACCAAGGCGATCAGCCATCCGCTGGTCCAAGGCGGTGCGCAGGCGCCGGAAGGATGGCAGCCTGGCCTCGGCGCGGCCCTGGTGGCCGCGACGCTGCCGGGCTACACCGCCTTCGGCGCCGCGGATGCCCGGCGCGCGTTCGCGCGCCTGTGCGACGGGGGCCAGGTGCGGCTGAAGCCGTGCCACGGCGTGGGCGGGCTGGGCCAGGTTCTGCTGCACGATGCGGCGGCGCTGGACGCGGCGCTGTCGGCCTTGCCGGGGCACGAGTTGCAGCGGCATGGCGTGGTGCTGGAACGGCACCTGCACCAGCCGACCACCTTCAGCGTCGGCGAAACGCACTGCGCCGGCATCACCATCGCCTACTGCGGCACGCAGTCGGTCACCCGCGACGGCAGCGGCCGCGAGGCCTATGGCGGCTCGGAGCTGCACGTGATCCGCGGCACCCTCGACACGCTGCTGGCGCAGCCGTTGCCGCCGCGCCAGCGCACCGCCGTGCTGAAGGCGCGCGACTACGACCGGCTGGTGGCCGCGGCCTATCCGGGCTTCTATGCGTCGCGGCGCAACTACGATGTGATCGAAGGCCTGCTTCCCGACGGCAGTGTCGCCTGCGGCGTGCTCGAGCAGTCCTGGCGTGTCGGCGGCGCCACGCCGGCGGAACTGGCCGCGGTCGCCGCGTTCCAGCAGTCGCCGACGCTGCAGCGCGTGATCGCCGCCACCGTCGAGCGCTACGGCGCGCATCCGCCGCCGCCGCCCGGGGCGCAGGTCTACTACGTCGGCGAGGAGCCACGCACCGGCCTGCTGACCAAGTACCGCTACATGCGCAGCGTGACCTGACCATGGAAGCCGAACTGTCCAGCATCGCCATCGCCATCGCGGTCGACGGCGCGGCGCTCAGCGGCACCTTGCTGACGCCGACCAGCCGCCTGCCCGGCGTGCTGTTCGTGCACGGCTGGGGCGGCAACCAGCACCACAACCTGGTGCGCGCGCGCGAGGCGGCGGGTCTGGGTTGCGTGTGCCTGACCTTCGACCTGCGCGGCCACGAGGGCTTGGCGGCGATGCGCGAGACGGTGACGCGCGCGCAGAACCTGGACGACATCAAGGCCGCCTACGATCGCCTGGCGGCGTCGCCGCAGGTGGATCCGGAGGCGATCGCGGTGGTGGGGCTCAGCTACGGCGGTTACCTGGCCGCGTTGCTGACGCTGGAACGGCCGGTGGAGTGGCTGGCCCTGCGCTCGCCGGCGCTGTACAAGGACGCGCACTGGGACGGACCGAAAGTCGCCCTGAACCGCGATCCGGACCTGATGCCGTACCGCAACCGCGTGGTGACGCCGGCGGACAACCGCGCTCTGGCGGCCTGCCAGCGCTATCGTGGCGATGTGCTGCTGGTGGAGGCCGAGCGCGACGTGATCGTGCCCGGGCAGGTGCTGCGCAACTACGCGGCAGCGTTCTCCAACGCGCGTTCGCTGACCACGCGCACGATCGCCGGCGCCGATCATGCGCTGACCGAAAAGGCGCACCAGGCCGCGTACACGCGCTACCTGATCGACTGGCTGACCGACATGGTGATCGGGCGTCGCGTGGCCCTGGCCAGCAACGTGGTCGAACAGCGCAAGCAGCGGCTCAAGCGCAGCGAAGGCGAATCGGCGACGGCGCCGGGCAAGGGATCGAACGCGTTCCATGGGCGCCTGGAGGCGAAGGAGCGCAGCGCGTCGCCGCCCACGTCGTCGCGTTGAGCCGCATGCAGCGTGGGAGCGCGCGCGATAGCAAACCGGCGGCGCATGACGCGGTGTGCCATGCACGCGATGGTGTGCTGTCCTGTTGTCGCCGCTACGCCGGTACGCGGCGCCTTGTGGGCGCCTTCTGTAACGACCGAAGCCTCGTCGTAGGAGCGGTTTCAGCCGCGACAGGCATTCTCGGTAAGGCCCGTCGCGGCTGAAGCCGCTCCTACGCGTACAACGACGAGATGCCCGCTCCTCAGTGACAACGCCCCGAATGCGCCAGGTGTTGCCACGCATGCCGCACCAGCCAGCGCGCCTCGTCCCACGGCACCGACAGCATCGGCGCGCACTGGTGATAGGCGTCCTGCAGCACCCGATACAGTTGCGCCTCGCTGGCGCGCGGGTAGGCCATGTATACGTTGTAGCCGATCTTCAGCAGCTGCGCATAGTCGGCGAAACCCTGGCGGCCGAGACGGCCCTCGGCATGGGCCTGCTGCCAGTACGCCATTTCGGCGTCCAGATCGATGCTGACGCGAGCGTGGGTCGATTGGTCAAGCGCGGAGACGGTGTGCATCACATCACCCCGGTGTCGACGGAACCCCTGTGGCCTGGATGCTAACCCGGGACTGAACGTCCCCCGTGAGCGTTGCGTTCGCTGGGCGTGAAGCCTCGCGGCGATGCGTCGGCGGATCTAACGTCCTGGGATGGCCTGCTCCCTTCATGACGCCCACGAAACCCGGTATCGCGATTGCTGTCGCGCCGCCCATGGGCGTGCTGCCGACTTCCCAGCACCGCACGGCGCCATGCTGCAGTGCAGCTTGCGCCGAAATAATGATGATCTATAACTATTATCAGTCCTAAGTGATCCGCTCCTTCCCCCCTCCCCATGCAGGCCTATCCATGAGCAGCTACCAAGACCGCTGGCAGACCGTCCAGGTCGAGATCGACGCAGGCATCGCCTGGGTCACCCTGAACCGCCCGGACAAGCGCAACGCGATGAGTCCCACCCTCAATCGCGAGATGATCGACGTGCTGGAGACGCTGGAGCTGGACAGCAGCGCCGAGGTGCTGGTGCTGACCGGCGCGGGCGAATCCTGGTCGGCCGGCATGGACCTGAAGGAGTACTTCCGCGAGACCGACGGCAAGGAAGAGATCGTGCAGGAGCGCATGCGCCGCGACTGCTCGCAGTGGCAGTGGCGCCTGCTGCGCTTCTACAGCAAGCCGACCATCGCCGCGGTCAACGGCTGGTGCTTCGGCGGCGCGTTCTCGCCGCTGGTGGCCTGCGACCTGGCCATCGCCGCCGACGAGGCGGTGTTCGGGCTGTCGGAGATCAACTGGGGCATCCCCCCGGGCAACCTGGTCAGCAAGGCGGTCGCCGACACCATGGGCCACCGCAACGCCATGCTGTACATCATGACCGGGCGCACCTTCACCGGCACCGAGGCGGCGCAGATGGGCCTGGTCAACGCCAGCGTGCCGCGCGCGCAGCTGCGCGCCGAAGTGACCAAGCTGGCGCAGGAACTGCAGCAGAAGAACCCGGTGGTGCTGCGCTTCGCCAAGCACGGCTTCAAGCGCTGTCGCGAGCTGACCTGGGAGCAGAACGAGGACTACCTGTACGCCAAGGTCGACCAGTCCAATCACCGCGATCCCGAGAAGGGCCGGCAACAGGGCCTGAAGCAGTTCCTGGACGACAAAACCATCAAGCCCGGTCTGCAGACCTACAAGCGCTGACCCGTCGCGTCGCCTGCGGCTCCGCAGGGCCGCGGCGGCGCTGCCGCACGCCGTGCCGTCTCTCTCCTCCGGATGGTTCCGATGAATGCCGCTGAGTCCGTTGCCACCGCCGTGCGCTACCGTCCTGTCGGACTGAGCCACGCCGATACCGAGGTCCACCGCGATGCCGACGGCGTGCTGCGCCTGCGCGCGCGCGAACCGCTGGCGCCGCTGCCCAGGCACCTGCTGCAGCGCCTGCAGCACTGGGCGCTGCACACCCCCGATGCGACCTTCGTGGCGCAGCGCGACGAAGATGGGCAGTGGCGGCGGCTGAGCTACGCGCAGATGCTCGAGCGCACCCGCCGCATCGCTGCGCACCTGCTGGACATGGGCCTGTCGGCGCAACGGCCGCTGGCGATCCTGTCGGGCAACGATCTGGAACACCTGCAGCTCGCGTTCGCGGCGATGTATGCCGGCATCCCGTATTGCCCGGTGTCGCCGGGCTATGCGCTGCTGTCGCGCGATTACGCCAAGCTGCGGCATGTGGCAGAAGTGCTGCGCCCGGGACTGCTGTTCGCCAGCGACGGCGAGGCGTTCGCCCCGGCGATCGCTGCCGTGTTCCCCACCGATGTACCGGCCGTGTGCGTGCGCGGTACCCTGCGCGATCGCGCCTGCCTGCGCTTCGAGGAACTGCTGGCGCCGCGTGCGCTGGACGCCGCCGATGCCGCCTTCGCCGCCTGCGGCCCGGACAGCATCGCCAAGTTCCTGTTCACCTCCGGCTCCACCCTGCTGCCCAAGGCGGTGATCACCACCCAGCGCATGCTGTGCGCGAACCAGCAGATGCTGCTGCAGACCTTTCCGGTGCTTGGCGAGACTCCGGTGCTGGTCGACTGGCTGCCGTGGAACCACACCTTCGGCGGCAGCCACAACATCGGCATCGCCCTGTACAACGGCGGCAGCTTCTATCTGGACGACGGCAAGCCGACCCCGGCGCTGTTCCAGCAGACCCTGCGCAACCTGCGCGAGATCGCGCCCACCGTGTACCTGAGCGTGCCGCGCGGCTGGGAACAGCTGGCGCAGGCGCTGGAACAGGATGCGGCGCTGCGCGAGACCTTCCTGTCGCGCATGCGCATGTTCTTCTTCGCCGCCGCGGCGTTGTCGCAGGAAGTCTGGGACCGGCTGGAGCGCATCGCCGAGGCGCACTGCGGCGAGCGCATCCGCATGCTCGCCGGCCTGGGCATGACCGAGTGCGCGCCGTCGTGCACCTTCACCCACGGCACCAGCAACACGCCTGGCGACGTCGGCGTGCCGGCGCCGGGTTGCGAGGTCAAGCTGGTGCCGGTCGGCGACAAGCTGGAAGCGCGTTTCCGCGGGCCGCACGTGATGCCCGGTTACTGGAACGCACCGCAGCAGACGGCCGAGGCCTTCGATGAGGAAGGGTTCTACCGCTCGGGCGATGCGCTCAAGCCGATCGACCCGCAGCATCCCGAGCGCGGCCTGTTGTTCGACGGGCGCCTGGCCGAGGACTTCAAGCTGTCCTCCGGCGTGTTCGTCAGCGTCGGCCCGCTGCGCACGCGTGTGCTGATGGAAGGCGCCGCCTACGTGCAGGACGTGGTGGTGACCGGCGCCGACCGCGATGCCATCGGCCTGCTGCTGTTCCCGCGGCTGGACGCGCTGCAGGCGTTGTCGGGGCTGCCGGCGCAGGCCGAGGCGGCGCAGGTGCTGCAGGCGCCGCACGTCCGCGACTGGCTGCAGCGCTTGCTCGACACGCTCAACCGCGGCGCCACCGGCAGCGCCAGCCATGTCGCGTGCGCGGCCTGGCTGGAACAGCCGCCGAGCCTGGAGGCCGGCGAAATCACCGACAAGGGTTCGATCAACCAGCGCAACGTGCTGCGCGCGCGGGCGGCGCTGGTCGAACAGCTGTACGCCGGCACCGCACCGGGCGCGGTGCCGGCGCCGCCGTCATGACCGCACCGCTCGGCCGCGCGACCGGATAGCGAATCGCGCTCCTTCGCACCACTGGCTTCGAGACTTGGGAGGGAATCGATGACTGTGCCTCATGCGCGCGCACGCCGTGCGCCCCGTACCGTGTGCCTGGCAATGTTGTGCAGCGTCGGCTGCGCCCAGGCCGATGCCGAAAACAGCGGCCCGCAGGGCAAGCTGCTGGCCGATCAGGAAGACTATTCGGCGCTGGCGGCGCGTCCGCGCCAGGGCTGGGAGAAATGGAAGTACATCCCCGTCGGCGATGGCTGGCTCAGCCTCGGCGGCGAGAGCCGCACGCTGTACGACTATCGCGAGCACGCCGGCTTCGGCCGCTTCGCCACCGATCCGCACGGCTATGCGCAGCAGCGCCTGCGCTTGTGGGCCGACTACCGGCCCTCGGCGTACCTGCGCCTGTTCGGCGAACTCGCCGACAGCCGTGTCGCCGGCCTGCAGACGCGGCCGGTGCAGGCCACCGACCGCAATCCGCTGGACCTGGCGCAGGGCTTCGTCGAACTGTCCGACGGGCAGAAGGAGCCGGCCTGGCGCCTGCGCGCCGGCCGCCAGCAGATCGCCTACGCCTGGCAGCGCCTGCTCGATCCGCGCGACCCGGCCAATTCGCGCATGCCGTTCGATGCGGTGCGCCTGCTGACCCGGCAGCCGCGCTGGAGCGGCGGCCTGCTGTGGGGGCGCCCGGTGCTGACCCGCACCGGTAGCTTCGACGACCGTGCCAACCGCGACCAGCGCCTGTGGGGGGCGCACGCCGAAGTGCCGCTGTCGCCCAGCCAGCCGAAGGCGGCGCTGCTGGAGACGCTGTACCTGGACACTGTGCAGGACGGGCGCCGCTATGGCGGCGTGATCGGCGAGGAGCATCGGCACACGCTGTCCACGCGTCTGAGCGGCGCGGTGCAGGGCTGGGACTACGACCTGGAACTGATCGGCCAGCGCGGCCATTTCGCCGGCCAGCGCGTGCGCGCCTGGCAGGGCACGCTGTTCGGCGGCTACACCTTCGCCAGGACCGCGTGGACGCCGCGGCTGGGCTGGCGCATGGAAGCGTCCTCCGGCGACCGCGATCCGCGCGATGGCGAACTGAACACCTTCAATGGCCTGTACGCGCGCGCCTCGGTGTTCGACGGCAGCATGATCAGCAGCAACGTGCGCGCCATCGGCCCGGAGCTGGTGCTGCGTCCCAGCGAACGGCTGTGGATCGACATGTACGTGCTCAAGCTGCAGCGGCAGAGCCTGCACGACGGCGTGTACGCGGCCGGCTGGCGGGTGCTGCAGCCGGGCGATGCCAACGATGCGCGCGACATCGGCACGCGCTCGGTGCTGTGGGTGAAGTACCGCTTCAACGCCTTCGCCAGCCTGGACGTGTACGCCCACTACACCCAGGCCGGGCCGTTCCTGCGCGAGGGACCGGTCCGCGGCCGCGACTACTTCTACATCGCCCCCTTCCTGACCCTGCGCTTCTGAGCCGGAGCCTTCCCATGCGCGATCCGCTGCCATCGTCTGCGCCGTACCGCCCGCTGTATGCGTGGTACGTCACCATCGTGCTGTTGCTGGCCTACACGCTGTCCTTCGTCGACCGGCAGATCCTCGGTCTGCTGGTGCAGCCGATCAAACGCGACCTGCAGCTGTCCGACTCGGCCTTCAGCCTGGTCCACGGCTTCGCCTTCGCGGTGTTCTACACGTTGATCGGGGTGATGCTGGGCCGCGTCGCCGACCGCCGCAATCGCCGCAACCTGATCGTGCTCGGCGTGGTGGTGTGGATCGCGGCGACCGCGGCCGGCGCCTACGTCACCAGCTTCTTCACCCTGTTCCTGGCGCGGGTGTTCGTCGGCGTCGGCGAGGCCTCGCTGTCGCCGGCGGCGTACTCGATGCTGGCCGACTACTTCCCGCCGGAAAAGCGTGCGCGGGCGATGAGCGTGTACACCTCCGGCGTCTACATCGGCTCGGCGGCGGCGTTCATCGTCGGCGGCCTGGTGATCGCGGCCACCAGCAAGGAGAGCACGGTGGTGTTGCCGCTGCTGGGCAGCTTCCGGCCCTGGCAGGCGGCCTTCATCCTGGTCGCGCTGCCCGGCCTGGCCGTGATCGCGCTGATGGCCACGGTGCGCGAGCCGGCGCGGCGCGAGCAGGCCGCGGCGGTGCCGAGTGTGCGCCCGGACCTGAGCCACCTGCGCGACAACGCGCGGGTGTACGTGGCGCTGTTCCTGGCAAACGGCGTGATCGCGATGATCACCTTCGGCATCACCGCCTGGCTGCCGGCCACCTTCATCCGCCGCTGGCAGTGGACACCGGGCGAGATCGGCCCGGCCTACGGCATCATCATCCTCACCTTCGGCATCGCCGGCATGCTGTTCAGCGGCTTCCTCGCCGACCGCCTGGCCGCGCGCGGCAGCCGCGATGCGGCGCTGAAGATCTCGCTGGTCGGGGCGGTGCTGCTGGTGGTCAGCAACGCGTTGTTCGCGATCGCGCCGGGGCCGTGGCTGGCGCTGGCAGCAGTCGCGCTGACCACGTTCGTGCTGGGCATGCCGGTGGCGCTGGCGCCGGCGATCCTGCAAGCGGTCACGCCGAACCGGCTGCGCGGCCAGGTCACCTCGATCTACCTGCTGCTGGTCAACCTGATCGGACTGGGCCTGGGGCCGTACCTGGTGGCGCTGGGTACCGACCACGTGCTCGCCGACGAGCGCCAGGTCGGGCTGTCGCTGGGCGTGGTGTGCATGGGCGCGGCGCTGCTCGGCGCGCTGTGCCTGTGGACCGCCGCCGCGCCGTACCGGGCGCTGCTGCGGCGCGTGGACGCGGCGTTGTGACCATGCGCGGCCATGCCCCTACAATGCAATGGCGACGGCACCGCCGGCCGGCGCCGACGGATGCGTGCGCAGCCGCCGTGACCTGGCCGCAGGACGCCCCATGCAGGAAGCGCAGTGAGTTCGAAACCGAGTCCCGAGATGTCCAACAGCGCGTTGCCCGCCGATCCGCACACGGCGGACAGCGTGGACCAGCGGCGCCTGACCAGCCTGATCGGCTACCGCATCACCCGCACCGAACTGCAGGTGCGGCGGCTGTTCCAGGATTGCGTACGCGCCTTCGAGTTGAAGCCGGTGGAGTATTCGCTGCTGGTGCTGGTGGACGCCAATCCGGGCATCAACCAGCGCCAGTTGGGCGAGGTGCTGAGCGTGTCGCCGCCGAACCTGGCGATCGTGGTCGCGCGCCTGGTCAAGCGCAAACTGCTGCGGCAGGTGCGCGGGCGCCAGGATCGGCGCATGCAGCATCTGCATCTGACCGCGCCCGGCACGGCACTGCTGGCGCAGGCCGAAGCCGAAGTGGTGCGCATGGAGCAGCAGCTCGGCACCGCGCTCGGCGCGACCTCGGCACGCGCGCTGCTGCAGGCGCTGGACCGGCTGGACGCGCTCGACCGCCTGTAGCCCTGTGCGTGGGCGCGGCCGGCCTGCGCCGCGCGCCCATCCTCCCCGTTGATGTCCGACCCGCCGCCAGCGTCCCGCTGACGCTGCGCGCCGCCGTGCGGCCGCGCCCTGCGCGGCGGCGCCTGTTCGCGTTTCTCTTCCCCCGCACCCCGCCGTTCCCCTTTCGCTTGGAGTGCCTGCCCGTGACCCGTGTCTGCCGCCGTGTTCCATCGCCGCCGCGTCCCCGCCCGCGCGTGTCCCTGCTCGCCTTGCTGACCATCGCCTGCGCCGCCCCAGCGGCCGCGCAATCGGTGCCGCAGAGTGCCACCCTGCCGACCGGCATCAACACCGGCGGGACCAGTTTCTTCGACGGTTTCAGCAAACCCAACCCGGGCTGGACCGCGATCCAGTACCTGCGCCGCTACGACTTCGATGCGATCAAGGACGCGCACGGCGACGACGTGCCGGTGTTCCGCGATCCGCACATCGGCTCCTCGGTGTGGGTGACCCAGGTCGCCTACCTCAGCGACTACAAGCTGTTCGGCGGCTCGCTCGGCATCACCGCGCTGGCCGCGCTGGTCGACCTGGACACGTCGTTCGCTTACGACAGCCCGGTGCGGCTGCGCGACAACGGCGTCGGCCTGGGCGACCTGACCATCGGCCCGTACCTGCAGATGGCGCCGGTGATCCGCGATGGCCGGCCGGTGTTCTCGCAGCGCTTCGAACTCGATGCGCTGGCGCCGATCGGCAAGTTCGACCGCAACCGCGACGTCAACCAGGGCGCGGGCTACTGGTCGGTGCTGCCGAGCTGGGCCTTCAGCATCCTGCCGACGCCGCGCTGGGAGATCAGCGGGCGGCTGAACTACATCTACAACTTCCGCGCCGACAAGGCCTCCAACGTGCCGCAGGGCGATGGCTTCGTGTTCCGCAACGGCCAGGCCGGCGACGCCGCCTGGCTCAACTTCGCCAGCTCGCTGGAAGTGGTCAAGGACCTGCACCTGGGCATCAACGGTTACTACCTCAAGCAGTTGCGCGACAACCGCACCAATGGCGAGCGCGTGGCCGACAGCAAGCAGACCCTGTTCTATCTCGGCCCCGGCCTGTCGTGGCGGATCGACCAGAAGAACATCTTCAACGCCAATTTCTACATGCCGGTGGAGGTCAAGAACGCGCCGTCCGGCCACAACGTCAACGTCCAATACATCCACGTCTTCTGATCAACTCCGCAACGGACACGCGCTGCCATGAACCTGCACAACAAGACCCTCCTCGTCACCGGCGTGGCCTCCGGCATCGGCGCCGAGGTCGCGCGCCTGGCGCGCTTCCACGGCGCCACGGTGATCGGCATCGACCGCCAGCCGGTCAACATGACCCTGCACGGCTTCCACCAGGCCGATCTCGGCGACCCGGCCTCGATCGATGCGCTGGTGGCGCAGTTGCCCGAGCGCATCGATGCGCTGGCCAACATCGCCGGCGTGCCCGGCACCGCGCCGGTGGACCTGGTGGCGAAGGTCAACTACCTGGGCCTGCGCCATCTCAGCCAGGCGCTGCTGCCGCGCATCGTGCCCGGCGGCAGCATCATCAACATCGCCTCCATCCTCGGCGCCGAGTGGCCGCAGCGGCTGGACCTGCACAAGCAACTGGCCGCCACCGACAGCTATGCCGCCGGCAGCGACTGGCTGGCGACGCATCCGGTGCCGCAGGACACCTGCTACCAGTACTTCAAGGAAGCGCTGATCGTGTGGACGCTGCTGCGTTCGCGCGACTGGTTCGCCGACCATTCGGTGCGCGTCAACAGCGTCGCGCCCGGCCCGGTGTTCACGCCGATCCTGGGCGATTTCGTCACCATGCTCGGGCCCGAGCGGGTCCAGGCCGACGCCGGCAAGATGAAGCGTCCGGCCTATGCCGACGAAGTGGCCGAAGCGGTGGTGTTCCTGGCCTCCGATGCGGCGCGCTGGATCAACGGCGTCAATCTGCCGGTGGACGGCGGACTGGCCGCCACGTCGATCTGAGCACGCCCCTGCCCATCCTTTCCACGAGAGTAGACATCATGCACAGCACCGAACCCCTGGCCGCCGCGTCCACCTGGAGCGAGCGCATCTTCAATGGCGAGTGGATCGCCGCCCAGGGCGGCGTCCTGGAGGTGATCGAACCCGGCAGCGGCAAGGCGCTGCACCGCGTCGGCCAGGCCAATGCGGCCGACGTGGCCACGGCGGTGGCGCAGGCCCGCGACGCGCAACGCGCCTGGGCGGCCACGCCGCCGCGCGAGCGCGCGGCGGTGTTCCATCGCGCCGCGCAAGTGCTGCAGCAGCATGCAGCCGTGGCCGCGGCGCTGATCGCGCGCGAGACCGGCGGCATCCTGCCCAAGGGCGAGCACGAAGTGCGCGAGGCGATCGTGCTGCTGCAGCAGGCCGCGGCGATGCCGCTGCAGGCGCAGGGCCAGGTGCTGCCGACCGCGCCGGGCCGGCTGAGCCTGGCGCGGCGCCTGCCGCTGGGCGTGGTCGGGGTGATCTCGCCGTTCAATTTCCCGCTGGTGCTGTCGCTGCGTTCGGTGGCGCCGGCGCTGGCGGTGGGCAATGCGGTGGTGCTCAAGCCCGATCCGCGCACCCCGTACGCCGGCGGTTTCGTCATCGCCGAAGTGCTGCAGCAGGCGGGCCTGCCGAAGGGCCTGCTGCACGTGCTGCCGGGCGGCGCCGACGCCGGCCAGGCCCTGGTCGAGGCGCCGGGCGTGCCGATGATCGCGTTCACCGGTTCTACCGCCGCCGGCCGCCGCATCGGCGAGCTGGCCGGCAAGCACCTCAAGAAGACCGCGCTGGAGCTGGGCGGCAAGAATTCGCTGATCGTGCTGGACGATGCCGACCTGGACAAGGCGGTGTCGGCGATCGCCTTCGGCGCGTACTTCCACCAGGGCCAGATCTGCATGGCCACCGGCCGCGTGCTGGTCCAGCGCAGCATCGCCGCCGAACTGACCCGGCGCCTGGCCGAGAAGGCGCGGCATCTGCCGGTCGGCGACCCGGCCACCGCGCACGTGGCGCTTGGCCCCATCATCGACCAGCGCCAGTTGCAGCACGTCAAGGACGTGGTGGATGCCTCGGTGGCGGCCGGCGCCGTGGTCGAGGCCGGCGGTACGCACGAGGGCCTGTTCTACGCGCCCACCGTGCTGTCGAACGTGCGGCCGGGCATGCCGGCGTTCGAGGAAGAAGTGTTCGGCCCGGTCGCCAATGTCATCGCCTTCGACAGCGACGACGAGGCGGTGGCGCTGGCCAACCAGACCGAATACGGCCTGTCGGCCGGCATCCTGTCGGCCTCGGTCGGCCGCGCGATGGCACTGGGCGAACGCCTGCACACCGGCCTGCTGCACATCAACGACCAGACCGTGGCCGACGAAGTCACCAATCCCTTCGGCGGCACCGGCGCCTCTGGCAACGGCACCAGCATGGGCGGCCCCGCCGACTGGGGCCAGTACACGCACTGGCAGTGGGTGACGATCCAGGACAGCGCACCGCAGTATCCGTTCTGATTGTTGTGAGTCGCCGGGCGTCGCATCGGCGCCTGGTGATGCGTGATGGATGCAGTGCTCGCAGGAGCGATGTCTGCTCCGTTGCCTGCGAGTTGAGCTACGCGCGGTCAATACGGCGTGTGGGAGGGACTTCAGTCCCGACGCCTCTGCGGCGACTCGCCATTGCCGCTGCGTTCGTCGCGGCTGAAGCCGCTCCTACACCGGACGACGCCGGTATCTCCCTGTAAGTCCTTGTAGGAGCGGCTTCAGCCGCGACCGGGCCGTCCCGACGAACCCCACGCGTTCACCCCTGCGCCCGCTGCCGGAACTGCATCGGCGAACATCCGGCGTGCCGGCGGAAGCAGCGGCTGAAATACGCCGCATCCGCATAGCCCAGCACTTCGGCGAGTTGTTGCACGGTCAAGGTGGTGTAGACCAGGCTGCGCCGCGCTTCGAGCATGATCCGGCGTTGCAGCAGTTCCAGTGCCGAGGCGCCGGCCAGGCGCCGGCACAGCGCGTTGAGATGGCTGCGGCTCAGTCCGAGCCGGTCGGCATAGCGGGCCAGCGGCCAGTGTTCGCGGTAATGCGCGTCGATCAACGCCGTGTAGGCACGCACATGGCGCGCGCCGCGGTCGGCGTCGTGCGGATCGGCGTGGGCCTGCGCCAGTGCGCCGCGCGCCGCCCACAGCAGGGCCTGCGTCGCCAGCGCCTGCAGCATCGGCTCGCGGCCGGGGCGGCGCTGCGCGTGCTCGACGGCGATGGCGGTGAAGCAGGCGTCGAGCATCGGTTGCTGGTCGCCGGCGGGCAGGCACACCGGCTGCGCCAGCGCCTCGTCCAGGCTCGGCCATTGCGCCGCCAGGCGCTGCCGCAGCGGCGCCGACACGGTCACGATGTGGCCGCGCACGTTGCGCTGGAAGCGAAAGCCGTGCACGCACAGCGGCGGCAACAGCAGCAGGCATGGTCCGCGCAGGCGCTGCTGCGTTCCGTCCAAGTGCAGGCCGGCGCTGCCGCGCTGCAGATACAGCAGTTGCAGCAGATCGTCGTGGCGGTGCGGGCGGATGTGCCAGTCGTGCAGGCGGCTGCGCGCGGCGATGGATTCCCAGTGCAACAGGTCTGGTGTCTCGCGGTCGCCGGTCTCGCCGTACAGGCGGAAGGCCGGGACCGTGACGGGCGAAGTGGCGGCAGCTGAAGCGGTACGGGGCATCGGCGAAAAGTACCGGAATCGGTCGCAATGATCCATGTCCTCGGCGCGCCGCAGCCGGAACACTGTGCGTCGGTCCCATCCTGCGGAGGACGCATGCGTACCCAGGTCGCCATCGTCGGTGCCGGCCCGGCCGGACTGCTGCTCGGGCAGTTGCTGCACGGCCACGGCATCGACACCGTCATCGTCGAGCGGCAGACGCCCGAGCACGTGCTGTCGCGCATCCGCGCCGGTGTGCTGGAGCAGGGCACCGCCGACCTGCTGTGCGCCGCCGGTGCCGGCGCGCGCATGCAGCGCGAAGGCATCGTCCACCATGGCTTCGAGCTGGCGCTGGAGCAGCGGCGCGAACGCATCGAGCTGAGCGCGGCGACCGGTGGCCGTGCGGTCACCGTCTACGGCCAGACCGAAGTGACCCGCGACCTGATGGACGCACGCCGTGCCGCCGGGGCCACCACGCTCTATTCCGTCGAGGACGTGCAGCTGCACGACATCGACGGGCCGCAGCCTTGGCTGAGTTTCGTGCAGGAGGGCGCCACGCAGCGCCTGGATTGCGACTACGTGGTCGGCTGCGATGGTTTCCACGGGGTCAGCCGCCGCGCGATCCCGGCCGAGGTGCTGCGCGTGTACGAGCGGGTCTATCCGTTCGGCTGGCTGGGCGTGCTGGCCGACACCCCGCCGGTGGCAGACGAACTGATCTATGCGCGCAACGCACGCGGCTTCGCCCTGTGCAGCATGCGCTCGCCCACCCGCACCCGTTACTACGTGCAGGTGGCGGCGGAAGAGCGGGTGGAGGACTGGTCGGACGATCGCTTCTGGGACGAATTGCGCCGGCGCCTGCCCGACGACGTGGCGCAGGCGCTGGTCACCGGCCCGTCGCTGGAGAAGAGCATCGCGCCGCTGCGCAGCTACGTCGCCGAGCCCATGCAGTACGGCCGCCTGTTCCTGGCCGGCGATGCCGCGCACATCGTGCCGCCGACCGGCGCCAAGGGGTTGAACTTGGCGGCCGGCGATGTCGGCCTGCTCGCGCACCTGTTCGCGCAGGCGCAGCAGGAGCGCAGCGAGGCGCCGCTGCAGCGCTATTCGGAACTGGCGCTGCAACGCGTGTGGAAGGCCGAGCGCTTCTCCTGGTGGATGACCACGATGCTGCATCGCTTCCCGGACGAGGACGCGTTCAGCCGCCGCCTGCACGATGCGGAGTTGGACTACCTGCTTGGCAGCGCCGCCGGTCGCGCGACCATTGCCGAGAATTACGCGGGGCTGCCGTTGGCGGTTTAGAGCGGGGATTGGTGAGTCGGGATTAGGGATTGGCAAAGCCGCGCCCCAAGGTCCCCTGCGCACGTCGATCGTGTCCTTCTCCGCATTCTTCCAATCCCGAATTCCGAATCCCCACCTAGACAGGAGAGTCGTCGATCATTGTGATCGATGACGGCGATCAAGCGCGCCGATGGATGAGGGTGCAGAGCGCCAACACATCGCGGCGCCATGCACTGCACGCGAACCTTCAGGTGCGTGTTACCGCGCCATTTCTGATATCGAGGTAACTGTGGCGATTCTCCCAGACCAGGAAAAAAGCCGGTAAATCCGCCGATTTTTCGCGGTTTTCTGGATTGCGCAAGGGCTGCACGTTGCTACGCTGCAGCCGCGCCGGTGCGCTCGTTGCCGCGCATCGCGGCAGCGCGGCGTCATCGCGCATTCCCCCTGTTCCCCCATCGGAGCGTCTTCCATGAAGATCCGTTTTCAGGCCTGTCTGCTGGCGCTGCTGCTTGCGCTTCCCGCCGCGTCCGCGTTCGCGCAGACCGCGGTCACCGCCAATCCCAACCACGAACAGCTGCTGCATGGCGAGGACTGGCGCACCACCGCCAACAAGCGCCTGGTCTACGACTTCTGGCGCATCGTGTTCGAAGCCGGGCACACCGAATATGCGCCGATGTACATGGCCAAGGACTACATCCAGCACAACCCCAACGTGGCCAATGGCCGCGATGCGTTCCTGGCGTTCCTGACCTCCTTCGTCAAGCCGACGCCGATCCAGCCGCGCGTCCAGTTGCCCCTGGTCGCGATCCTGGCCGAGGGCGACTACGTGACCCTGGTGTCGGTGCGCACGCTGCCCGATCCCAAGGACGCCAGCAAGACCTACACCACCACCTGGTTCGACATGTTCCGCATCCAGAACGGCAAGATCCAGGAGCATTGGGACGCGGCGACCAAGTGAGGTCGCGTCGCGCGCGTTGATCGCCGGCAGGCGTCGTCCACCCGGGTGGACGGCGCCTGCGCGCTGAGAGGGGGATGCGCGCAGGCGTCAGAACGCGTCGGCGCGGTAGCCCGTGTCGATGCTGACGCTGCCGCCGAGCGCACGCGAGACGCAGGCGCACAGCTTGCGGTTGCTGTGGCGCTGTTCGTCGCTGAGGAACACGTCGCGGTGGTCCAGCGGGGCGGCCGCATCCAGCACTTCGACCACGCACAGGCCGCATTCGCCGCGGCGACAGTCGGCCATGACTTCCACGCCGGCCGCGCTCAGCGCGTCCAGCAGCGATTCGTTCTCGGCCACCTGCACGGTCTTGCCCAGCGCCGGCACCTGCACCACGAACGGCTGCGCCGGCGCGTTGCCGCTGTTGCCGAAGGTCTCGAAGTGCAGGCGCGCGCGGGCGCGGCCGTCGTCGCGCCAGCGTTGCCGCAGTTCGTCCAGCAGCGGCAGCGGCCCGCAGGCGTAGACGTCGGCGTTGCGCGGCCATTGCGCGATGTGCGCCGCCAGCTCGAGCTGGCCGAGATGCTCCGGGCAGAACAGCTGCAGGCGCTCGCCGAGCAGGTCCTGCAAATGCTCCAGATAGGCCATGCTCGCACGGCTGCGGCCGGCGTAGAGCACCTGGAACGGGATGCGCCCGCGTGCCAGCCGCTGCGCCATGCCCAGGATCGGGGTGATGCCGATGCCGCCGGCGACCAGCACGATGTGCTCGGCGGTCTCGTCCAGCGCGAAGTGGTTGTTGGGCGA
Source organism: Xanthomonas sp. NCPPB 3570 (assembly GCF_056725115.1). Taxonomy (NCBI): domain Bacteria; kingdom Pseudomonadati; phylum Pseudomonadota; class Gammaproteobacteria; order Lysobacterales; family Lysobacteraceae; genus Xanthomonas; species Xanthomonas sp. NCPPB 3570. The sequence continues at coordinate 335,998 of NZ_CM161513.1, forward strand.
GGAAACTTCCAATTGATCACCCGGCGCCAGCGCCCACATCGCACGCGAACCGCCGCGGCTGTCCGGCACTGCGCGCACCGCGATGCGGTAGTGGCCGTCGGCGGCCGGCTCGCCGACCAGCGAGTAGGAGCGCTCGTGCCAGGCGTCACCGATGCGCACGCGCACGTCGAGATGGCTGCCCACGGTGAACGGGCGGCTGGCGGGGCCCGGATCGAGCACGATCTCGCGCACGTCCTGGCACGGCGTGGCGACGGCGACGATGCGGGCGGTGGTCCACTGGGTGTCTTTGCGCATGGCGGGATCCGGCAGGCGGGAAGGGGAGGCGGGAAGGCGGCGTACGCCGCAATCAGGCGGGCGGACGGCGCCGCAGCAGGCGGCTGCCGGGAATCTGTCCCAGTGCGTTCTGGTCGTGCAGGGCGTGGTGCGCGTTGCGCTGCGCCAGCCGCGCGTGTTCGCGCATCAAGGCTTCGGCGCGTGCGCCTTCGCGGCGCACGATCGCATCCAGCACCTGGCGGTGCTGGTCCTGCGCGATCGACAGCACGGTGGCGGCCTGGCCGCGCTCGAGCACGAAGCTGCTGGGCGAGGCGAACGGCAGTTGCGCGACGCGCGCGAACTCGCGCGAGAGCAGCGCACTGCCGGCCATCTCGAACAGCAAGGCGTGCCACTGCGCATTGCAGTCCACATAGCGGGCAAAGGCATCCTCGCTCAGCGGTCGCGTCGCCAGGACGGCGTCGATCTGCGCCAGCAACGCCTGCGCCCGCGCCAGCAAGGCCGGCTCGGCGCCGCGCTCGGCGGCGCGGCGCGCGGCCAGGCCTTCCAGGGTGCCGCGCAGTTCGATGGCGTCGTCCACGTCCGCTTCGTCGAACGCCTGCACCGCGTAGCCGCCGCCACGCAGCGGCTGCACCAGGCCTTCCTCGGCCAGTCGCTGCAGGGCGGCGCGCACCGGCGTGCGCGAGACGCCCAGCCGCTCCACCAGGGCGACCTCGGACAGGCGTTCGCCGGCGGGCAGGGCGCCGGCCAGGATCAGCTCGCGCACTTCCAGCAGGGCGCGGGTGGTCTGCGCGGCACTGGAGCGGAACGGATGCGCGGCGGACATGGCGATGGCTCCTGGATCCTGGCGGCGGTTCATCCGACCATGCGCAGCTGCAGGTCCTGGCTGCGCTGCTCGGCGGCGACCATGCGTTCGATCAGCCGCCGCGCCCACATGCCGCCGGCATCGACGTTGAGGTTGTAGAACACATGGTCCGGATGCGCGTCGATGGCGCGTTGTTGCGCTTCCAGCACCAGTTCGTCCTCGCCGAACACGCCGGTGACGCCGTCGCGCAGGCGCGTGGTGATCGATTGCTCGTGCAGCGAGTGGTTGCGCACGAACGCCCAGAAGTAGTGGCAGGTACGGTCGGTTTCCGGGGTGATGGTGTTGAGCACGTAGCCGTTGACCCCGCGCGAGCGATCGCCCTGCGGCGCGCCGCTGCCGGCCACCGCCACGCCGACGTCGATGGCGATGGTGCAGGGCGCCTCGAAGCGAATGATCTGCCAGCGGTCGACCTTGCCGCGGTAGCCGTGCGCGTGTTCGATCTGCCAGGCCCAGAACGGCGGCGGGTCGATGTCCAGCATCCAGCGCGACACCACCGTGCTGCGTTCGCCGTGGACCACGTCGAACGGCGCCTCGGCGACCTCGTCCTGGCCGATGCTGGAGCCGTGCACGAAGGTCTCGTGGGTCAGGTCCATCAGGTTGTCCAGCACCAGCCGGTAGTCGCACTTGACGTGGATGGTGCGGCCGTCGCCGGCCCAGGCCGGGTCGTCGTTCCAGTGCAGGTCCGGCACCAGTGCGGGATCGGCCAGCGCCGCATCGCCCGGCCATACCCAGACGTAGCGGTGCCGTTCCACGGTAGGGAAGCGGCGCACGCAGGCGGACGGATTGATCGTGTCCTGCGAGGGCATGTGCACGCAGCGCCCGTTCGCGTCGTAGACCAGGCCGTGGTAGCCGCAGACCACGTCGTCGCCGCGCAGCCGGCCCATCGACAGCGGCACCAGGCGGTGCCAGCAGGCGTCCTCGAGCGCGGCGACGCGGCCGCTGCTGGTGCGGTACAGCACGAGGTCCAGATTGCACACCTTGCGCGGCAGCAGCGCGTGCTTGACCTCGTGATCCCAGGCGATGGCGTACCAGGCATTGAGCGGAAATGCCGGAGCGGACGACTGCATGGCGGCGACCTCGATTGTGTATACAACAGGCTGGGGAAGATCCTTGCGTGTTGCGGGCCGATGGCGAATGCGCAATGCCATCGCGCCGTCGCCCGATGCGGGGCGACGGCGGAATGTATACAACAGAGCAGGACCGGCGCGCCGTTGCCATGGCGTTAAATTGTTCGTTTATCGAACTATGCATCCGATAATCGGATTGACCGCCCGCCGGAGCGGGCCTAACGTGGCCTCCCGAAGCGACCTGGAGGAGGATGTCGTGGCAGACCCCGTAATGCGCCTGCGCCCCTGTGCGCTGCGCCCCTGGCCGGCGACGGCGGAGCGGCGCCGATGATCGACAAGACCCTGGACTCGTGCGCTGCGGCGGTGGTCGACATCCACGATGGCGCCACGGTGATGATCGGCGGCTTCGGCACCGCGGGCATGCCCGATGCGCTGATCGATGCGCTGATCGCGCAGGGCGCGCGCGAACTCACCATCGTCAACAACAACGCCGGCAACGGCGAGACCGGGCTGGCTGCGCTGATCAAGCACAAGCGCGTGCGCAAGATCGTGTGCTCGTTCCCGCGGCAGAGCGACTCGCAGCACTTCGACGCGGCCTACCGCGCCGGCGAGCTGGAACTGGAACTGGTGCCGCAGGGCAACCTGGCCGCGCGCATCCATGCGGCCGGCAATGGCCTGGGCGCGATCTTCACCCCGACCGGCTACGGCACCGAGCTGGCCGCCGGCAAGGAGACCCGCGAGATCGACGGCCGCCACTACGTGCTGGAGTATCCGATCCGCGCCGACTTCGCGCTGATCAAGGCGCATCACGGCGACCGCTGGGGCAACCTGGTGTACCGCAAGACCGCGCGCAACTTCGGCCCGCTGATGGCGATGGCCGCGACCTGCGCGATCGTGCAGGTAGAGCAAGTGGTGGAACTCGGCGCGCTGGACCCGGAAGCGGTGGTGACGCCGGGCATCTTCGTGCAACGCGTGGTGGCGGTGGCCACCGCACAGGAGGGCGCATGCACGCATTGACCGGGCGCGGCATCGACCGCAACGCGCTGGCCGCACGGGTGGCGCGCGACATCCCCGAGGGCGCCTACGTCAACCTGGGCATCGGCCTGCCGACCGCGGTGGCCAACTTCCTGCCGGCGGACAAGGAGATCTTCCTGCACAGCGAGAACGGCCTGCTCGGCATGGGGCCGGCGCCGCCGCCGGGGCAGGAGGACCTGGACCTGATCAACGCCGGCAAGCAGCCGGTGACGCTGCTGACCGGCGGCTGCTATTTCCACCACGCCGACTCGTTCGCGATGATGCGCAGCGGGCGCCTGGACGTGTGCGTGCTCGGCGCGTTCCAGGTGTCGGTGCACGGCGACCTGGCCAACTGGAGCACCGGCGCGGCCGATGCGATCCCCGCGGTCGGCGGTGCGATGGATCTGGCGATCGGCGCCAAGCAGGTCTACGTGATGATGGAACTGCTGACCAAGCGCGGCGAACCCAAGCTGGTCGACGCGTGCAGCTATCCGTTGACCGGGCTGCGCTGCGTGTCGCGGGTGTACACCGACCTGGGCGTGTTCGCGCTGGGGCCGGACGGCGCGCGCGTGCTCGAACTGGTCCCGGGCGTGAGCCTGGACGACCTGCGCCAGGCCACCGGGCTGGCGCTGACCCTGGCCGATTCCACGGAGGCGGCATGAGCGAGGCCTACATCATCGACGGCATTCGCACGCCGATCGGCCGCTACGGCGGCGCCCTGGCCGGGGTACGCGCGGACGACCTCGGCGCCGTGCCGCTACAGACGCTGCTGGCGCGGCAGCCGCAGCTGGATCCGGCGCAACTCGACGACGTCTACCTGGGCTGCGCCAACCAGGCCGGCGAGGACAACCGCAACGTCGCGCGCATGAGCCTGCTGTTGGCGGGCCTGCCGTTCAGCGTGCCGGGCAGCACGGTCAACCGCCTGTGCGGTTCCGGCCTTGATGCGATCGGCACCGTCGCGCGCGGCATCCGCGCCGGCGAGCTGGGCCTGGCCATCGCCGGCGGCGTCGAGTCGATGTCGCGCGCGCCGTGGGTGATGGGCAAGGCCGACAGCGCCTTCGCCCGAAACCAGCAGCTCGAAGACACCACCATGGGCTGGCGCTTCGTCAATCCGAAGCTGCAGCAACTGTATGGCGTGGAGCTGATGGGCGAGACCGCCGAGAACGTGGCCGCACGCTACGGCATCTCGCGCGAGGACCAGGACGCCTTCGCCCTGCGCAGCCAGCATCGCACCGCCGCCGCGCAGGCCGCCGGCTTCTTCGACGGCGAGATCGTGCCGGTGACCGCCCCGGGAAGGAAGCGCGGCGAGACCGTCGAGGTCCGCATCGACGAGCATCCGCGCGCCGACACCACACTCGAGGCGCTGGCCAGGCTCAAGCCGATCTTCCGCCAGCCTGGCACGGTCACTGCCGGCAATGCCTCGGGCATCAACGATGGTGCCGCCGCGCTGCTGCTGGCCAGCGACGCGCAGGTGCAGGCGCTGGGCCTGACGCCGCGCGCACGCGTGCTGGGCTTCGCCAGCGCCGGCGTGGAGCCGGCCTACATGGGCATCGGCCCGGTGCCGGCCACGCGCAAGCTGCTGGCGCGGCTGGGGCTGTCCATCGGCGACTTCGATGCGATCGAACTCAACGAAGCCTTCGCCGCGCAGGGCCTGGCCTGCCTGCGCGAACTCGGCGTCGCCGACGATGCCGCGCACGTCAACGCCAACGGCGGCGCGATCGCGCTCGGCCATCCGCTGGGCATGAGCGGTGCGCGCCTCGCCCTGACCCTGCTGCGCCAGCTCGAGGCCAGCGGTGGCCGCCGCGGCCTGGCGACCATGTGCATCGGCGTCGGCCAGGGCGTGGCGCTGGCGATCGAGCGGCTGTAGCCGCTCGCCCCATCGACGCTGCGCCCCGCACGCCTGCATCATCCTTCCAGCCAACCGGCTCCGCGTGGAGCCAGCGAGACCGCACGATGCGCGACGACACCCCCATCGATCCCCTGCTCGGCTATCGGCGCCCGTACCCCGGGACGCAGCCGGCCTATTTGCACCCGCCCTACGCCTCCACCGGCGCACGCGGCCCGACCCGCGACCCGATCGCGATCCCGCTGACCCTGTCCGAAGCCACCGGCCCGACCCTGGACCGCACCACCCTCGGCGAACACGCCGCCGATCTCACCGCCGGTTTCCCCGGTGCGCCGCTGGGCGAGCGCATCATCGTCAGCGGGCGCCTGCTCGACGAGAACGGCAAGCCGGTGCGCAACAGCGTGGTCGAGGTGTGGCAGTGCAACGCCGCCGGCCGCTACCTGCACGCCGGCGACCAGCACGATGCGCCGCTGGATCCCAACTTCACCGGTACCGGTCAGGTGCTGACCGACGACCACGGCCGCTACCGCTTCACCACCATCAAGCCCGGCGCCTATCCGTGGCGCAACCACTACAACGCCTGGCGCCCGGCGCACATCCATTTCTCGCTGCACGGCGACGGCATCGGCCAGCGCCTGGTCACGCAGATGTATTTCCCTGGCGACCCGCTGCTGGCGTTCGACCCGATCTTCAACTGCGTGGAGGACCCCAAGGCGCGCGAGCGCATGGTCTCCGCGTTCGACTGGGAGACCACCGCCAACGAGTTCGCGCTGGGATACCGTTTCGACATCGTCCTGCGCGGACGCAAGCAGACCCCTTGGGAGTGAGGCGATGAGTTTCCAGGCAACCCCTTCGCAGACGGTCGGCCCCTACTACCGCATTGGGCTGGAGCCGCTGTACCGCACCGAGATCGCGCCGGCGCAGGCGCAGGGCACCCACGTGGAGATCGTCGGCAGCGTCTTCGACGGCAACGGCGTGCCGGTCGGCGATGCGCTGCTGGAGATCTGGCAGGCCGATGCCGCCGGCATCTACGACCATGCCGCCGATCCGCGCCGCGGCGAACACGATCCGGCCTTCCACGGCTGGGGCCGGGTACCGACCGACGCGCAGGGCCGCTTCGCGTTTCGCACGATCAAGCCCGGGCGCGTCGCCGGGCCCAAGGGCCTGCAGGCGCCGCACCTGGTGGTGCTGGTGTTCATGCGCGGCCTGCTGCGCGCCGCGCCGACACGGCTGTACTTCGGCGACGACGACCTGGACGGCGACGCGATCCTGGCGCAGGTGCCGGCCGAGCGCCGCGCCACCCTGGTCGCGCAACCGCTGGCGGCGCATCGCTACCAGTGGGACGTGCGCATGCAGGGCGAGCACGAGACCGTGTTCTTTCGCTACTGAGCGCGGCGACATCCCGCACAGGCCGCAGCGGTTACGCTGCATGATCCCTCCACCGCCTACGAACCGATGAGCGTCTCCGAGTCCCTGTTGCGTCCGCTGTTCGGCGATCCGGCCGTCGATGCGCTGTTCGACGACCGCGCCCGCCTGCAGGCCATGCTCGACGTGGAAGCGGCGCTGGCGCGCGCGCAGGCACGCTGCGGCGTGATCCCGGCCGACGCGGTGGCGCCGATCGCCGCCGCCTGCGATGCCGCGCGCTACGACCTGCCGGCGCTGGCCGCCGCCACCGCGTTGGCCGGCAATCCGGCGATCCCGCTGGTCAAGGCGCTCACCGCGCAGGTCGCCGCCGCCGATGAAGACGCCGCGCGCTGGGTGCACTGGGGCGCGACCAGCCAGGACATCATCGACAGCGGCGCGGTGCTGCAGCTGCGTGCCGCGCTCGACCATGTGGAAGCGCAACTGGACGCGCTGTGCACGGCGTTGGCGGCACTGGCGCAGCGCGAGCGCGACACCGGCCTGCCCGGGCGCACCCTGTTGCAGCAGGCGGTGCCGGTGACCTTCGGACTGAAGGCTGCCGGCTGGCTGGACGCGCTGCAGCGCAGCCGCCGGCGCCTGCAGGCGCTGCGCGAGGACGCCCTGGTGCTGCAGTTTGGCGGCGCCGCCGGCACGCTGGCCGCGCTGCAGTCGCAGGGCCTGGCGGTCGCCGAGGCGCTGGCGGCGGAGTTGCGCCTGCCGTTGCCGGCGCTGCCCTGGCACGCGGCGCGCGACCGGATCGGCGAGATCGGCGCGGCGTTCGCGCTGCTCGCCGGCAGCCTCGGCAAGATCGGTCGCGACGTCGCCCTGCTGATGCAGTCGGAAGTGGCCGAGGCGTTCGAGCCGGCGGCGGCGGGCAAGGGCGGCTCCTCGGCGATGCCGCACAAGCGCAATCCGGTCGGCTGCGTGGTCGCGATCGCCGCGGCCACGCGCGCGCCCGGCCTGCTCGCGACCCTGTTCGCGGCGTTGCCGCAGGAACACGAGCGCGCGGTCGGCGGCTGGCATGCCGAATGGGAGACTCTGCCGGAACTGGTGCGTCTGAGCGCCGGCAGCCTGGCGCAGGTGCGGGTGCTGGCCGAGGGCCTGGAACTGGACCGCGCGCGCATGGCCGCGCATCTGGACAGCCACGGCGGCCTGCTCTACGCCGAGGCGGTGGCGGTGACCCTGGCCGCGCACCTGGGCAAGGCCGCCGCGCATGCGCTGGTGGAAACGGCGGTGCGTCGTGCGCTGGCCACGCAGCAGCATTTGCGCGCGGTGCTGGCCGAGGAGCCGCAGGTGACCGCGGTGCTGGCGCCGGCGCAACTGGATGCGCTGTTCGCCAGCGACAGCTGGCGCGGCATGGCCGCGGTGTGGATCGAGCGCGTGCTCGCCGCGCAGTCGCGCGGGTGAGGCGCCGCGCCGTGCCTGTCTGCCGCAGTGTCGGCGACACGTTCTAGACTTGTCGGTGCCGCGCGGTTCCGTGCCGCCGTGGCCCCTTCCACTTCCCTGCGAGCGCCGCCCATGCCCATCCTCGACCTGCCCACGCATCGTCTGCATTACCGCATCGACGGCAGCGAAGGCCGTCCGTGGCTGACCCTGTGCAACTCGCTCGGCACCGACCTGCACATGTGGGATGCGCAGATCGCCGCGCTGTCGCCGCACTTCCGCGTGCTGCGCTACGACCGTCGCGGCCATGGCGCGTCCACCACCCCGCCGGCGCCCTATGCCATCGCCGACCTCGGCGGCGACGTGGCGGCGCTCTGGGATGCGCTGTCGATCGAGCGCAGCCATTTCTGCGGCCTGTCGATCGGCGGGCTGACCGGGCAGTGGCTGGGCCTGCACGCGGGCGAGCGCCTGCTCAGCCTCGCCCTGTGCGCTACCGCGGCCAAAATCGGCAGCGCCGAGAGCTGGCAGGCGCGCATCGAGCAAGTGCGCGCCGAGGGCCTGGCGCCGCTGTGCGACGGCACCCGCACGCGCTGGTTCACCGCGGCCTTCGCCGAGGCGCAGCCGGCGACCGTCGAGGCGATCCTGGAGAGTTTCCGCGCCACCGATGCGCAGGCCTACATCGGCTGCTGCCAGGCGCTGGCCGAGGCCGACTTCCGCGCGCGCCTGGGCGAGATCCGCGTGCCGGTGCTGGCCGTGGCCGGCCATGACGACCCGGTGTGCCCGCCGGCCGATCTGCAGGCCATCGCCGCGCAGGTGGCGAACGGCGAGTGCGCCGAGGTGCACGGCCGCCACCTGTGCAATGTCGAGTCGCCGCACGCCTTCAACGACGCGCTGCTGCGCTTCCTGCTGCAGTAGTCAGCGCCCGCTTTTCCCCACGTTTCAGGAGTCGCCCCGATGCACGAGAACGAACGCTACGCCGCCGGCCTGCAGGTGCGCCGCGCGGTGCTCGGCGATGCCCACGTCGACCGCTCGCTGGCCGCACGCACGCCGTTCACCGAGGAATTCCAGGAGTTCATCACCCGCACCGCCTGGGGCACGGTGTGGACCCGCGAGGGCCTGCCGCGGCACACGCGCTCGCTGCTGACCCTGGCGATGATGGTGGCGCGCGGCCACGACGAAGAATTCAAGCTGCACGTGCGCGCCGCGCGCAACAACGGCGTCAGCGCCGACGAGATCAAGGAAGTGCTGCTGCAGGCCGCGATCTATTGCGGCGTGCCCGCGGCCAACCACGCCTTCGCCCTGGCCGCGCCGATCCTGGCCGAGCAGGCTGCCGAAGGCGGCGCATAGCGCGCGCCGCGCGCGCTCAGCGCACCTTCCGCACTTCGGTGACCGCCGGGCTCAGCCGCGTGCCATCGGCGGCGCGCGGCTGCATGCGCGCGACCGGCTTGCCGGTGCGCGTGTCGATCAGCACCGAGTGGCGCTCGCCGTGCTCGAACAGATGCCGTTCGCCCCATTGCCGCAGCGCCAGCACCACCGCGAACAGGTCCTCGCCCTTGGCGCTCAGCGCGTACTCGCGATAGGCGCTGCCGTCGGACGCCTCGCGCATCTCCAGGATGCCGGCCTCGACCAGCTTGCGCAGCCGATCGGCCAGGATGTTGCGGGCCATGCCCAGGCTGCGCTGGAAGTCGCCGAAGCGGCGCACCCCATCGAAGGCATCGCGCACGATCAGCAGCGACCAGCGGTCGCCGATCAGGTCGGCGCTGCGCGCCACCGGGCAGGGCGACGCGGGCAGGGCAGGGCGGGACGGCATCGGCGTTTCCGGTCGGCGCTCGGTGGCGGTGGTTGCATTTTAAAACCTATCGGCCTAGCCTGAAACAAGTTTCGTTTTGAAACTTGAATGGGTGAGTTTTCGATCATGCACTCCGTCACCGCGGTGCCCTCCATGCCGCGTCGTCTGGTCTGGCTGTTCGCCATTGCCAGCGGCCTGAGCGTGGCCAACGTCTATTACGCGCAACCGCTGCTGGATGCGCTGGCAGCGGATTTCCGCATCGGCCCGGCAGCGGTGGGCGGCGTGGTCAGCGCCGCCCAGGTCGGCTGCGCGCTGGCCCTGCTGTTGCTGGTGCCGCTGGGCGACCTGGTGGAGCGCCGGCGTCTGATGGCAGCGCAGGCGCTGGGATTGGTCGCGGCGCTGGTCGCGGTGAGCGTGGCGCGGTCGGCGCCGGTGTTGCTGGCCGGCATGCTCGCCGTCGGCATGCTGGGCACGGCGATGACTCAGGGGTTGATCGCCTATGCCGCCAGCGCCGCGGCGCCGCAGGAGCAGGGGCGGGTGGTCGGTGCGGCGCAGGGCGGCGTGTTCATCGGCCTGTTGCTGGCGCGGGTGTTCGCCGGCGCCGTCAGCGACCTGGCCGGCTGGCGCGCGGTCTATGCCGGCGCCGCGGCGCTGATGCTGGCGCTCGCGCTGCCGCTGTGGCGCTGGTTGCCGGCGCTCCCGGTGCCGCCGCAGCCAGTGCGCTATCTGCGCCTGATCGCATCCATGCTGACGCTGCTGCGGCAGGAGCGTGTGTTGCAGGTGCGCGGCGTGCTGGCGTTGTTGATGTTCGCGGCGTTCAACATCTTCTGGAGCGCGCTGGTGCTGCCATTGCGCGCACCGCCGTACGCGTTCTCGCACACCGCCATCGGTGCCTTCGGTCTGGTCGGCGCGGTCGGCGCGCTGGCGGCCGCGCGGGCCGGACGCTGGGCCGATCGCGGCCATGCCCAGCGCACCAGCGCCGCGGCGCTGGTGGTATTGGTGCTGGCCTGGTGGCCGCTGGCGTGGCTGCCGCACTCGCTGGCCGCGCTGCTGCTCGGCATCGTCCTGCTCGACCTGGCCGGGCAGGCCTTGCACGTCACCAGCCAGAGCATGATCCTGCGCGGCCGCCCGCACGCGCACGGCCGGCTGATCGGCCTGTACATGCTGTTCTACGCGGTGGGCAGCGGACTGGGCGCGATCGGCACGACCGCGACCTATGCCCAGGCGGGTTGGGCCGGCGTGTGCCGCCTGGGGGCGGCGGTCAGCCTGCTGGCGCTGCTGTTCTGGTGGGCGACGCGGCGGCTCGGCGCGGCGCCGGCGGCGCTCAGTCCAGCACCCGGCTCAGGCGCTGCGCCGCCTGCCGAAGTGCCGGCAACACCGTGCTCTGCAGGCTACCCAGGGTCATCCGCGCCACCGAGCTGCCGACGTTGAGCGCGGCGACCACGCGGTCCTGGCGGTTGCGCACCGGCACCGCGACCGAGCGCAGGCCGATCTCCAGTTCCTGGTCCACCACCGCGTAGCCGTCGCGCTGCACGCGCTCGAGCAGGGCCTGGAACTGCGCGCGGTCGGTGACGGTGCGTTCGGTGCGCGGGCGCAGCGGATTGCGCTCCAGATAGCTGTTCAAGGTGTCGCCCGGCTGCGCCGCCAGCAGCACCCGGCCCATCGAGGTGCAGTACGCCGGCAGGCGGCTGCCGGCGCGCAGGCCGATCGACATGATGCGCACGGTTTCCGCACGCGCCACGTACAGCAGGTCGTCGCCGTCGAGCACGCCCAGCGAGCAGGATTCGTGCAGGTCGTCGCGCAGCGCATCCAGCACCGGCTGCGCCGCCACCGACAGCGCGGCGGTGGACAGGTAGCCGCTGCCGATGCCCAGCGCGCGCGGCAGCAGCACGTAGCCGCGGCCGTGGGTGCCGGCGTAGCCCAGCTTCTCCAGCGTGTACAGCACGCGCCGCACCGCCGCGCGCGGGATGCCGGTGTCGGCGCTGAGCTGGGCCATGCTGACGTCGCGGCTGTGCTGGCCGAAGGCGCTGAGCACGGCCAGGCCGCGCGCCAGCGAGGTCATGAAGTTCGGGTCGCCTTCGCACTCGCCGATGCGCCGCATCAGCTCCGCGGCCAGGCCGCGCTCGGGCGGGGTGGGTGCGGTGGCGGCACGCGCGGTGCGGCGTGCGCGAGGAGGACGCGGGGAATCGGACATGGAAGCGGCGGCGGCGGCGATGCGTCCGATGGTAGTGGCTGCATCCGCGGGCGTCGATGCCGCGATGTGCGCGAGCATCGTCATCCACCAGGGAGCGGATGAATATCCACGATTCTTGTAGGAGCGGCTTCAGGGCTTCAGCCGCGACCGGGCGCTCCCGGGAACGCCCGGTCGCGGCTGAAGCCGCTCCTACGAGGGGTTCGAGTTTCGGTCCCCGGCCTCAGTCGCCCAGCCGCACCACCAGCTTGCCGAAGTTGCCGCCGCTCAGCATGTCGATGAAGGCCTGTGGCGCATTTTCCAGCCCGTCCACCACGTGTTCGCGGTAGCGCACGCGGCCGTCGGCTAGCCAGGCGCCCATTTCGCGCAGAAACTCCGGATACAGTTTGACGAAGTCGCCGACGATGAAGCCGCGCAGGGTCAGGCGCTGGCGCAGCACCTGGCCCATCAGCGCCGGCAACCGATCCGGCCCCGGCGGCAGCGCGCCGTTGGCGTTGTAGGTGGCGATGGTGCCGCACACCGGCACGCGGGCGAAATCGTTGAGCAGCGGCAGCACCGCGTCGAACACGTGGCCGCCGACGTTCTCGAAGTACACGTCGATGCCGTCGGTCGCGGCGCCGCGTAACTGCTCGGCGAAGTCTTTGGCGCGGTGGTCCAGGGCCACGTCCACGCCCAGTTCCTCGCGCAAATAGCGGCATTTTTCCGCGCCGCCGGCGATGGCGATCACCTTCGCCCCGCGCAGTTTGGCGATCTGGGCCACGGTGGCGCCGACCGGGCCGGTGGCCGCGGCGACCGCCACGGTCTCGCCCGGCTGCGGCTTGCCGATCTCGTGCAGGCCGGCATAGGCGGTGAAGCCGGGCATGCCGTACACGCCGAGCGCGGTGCTCGGCGGCAGCGGCGATCTGGGATCGAGCTTGCGCCGCAGGCTGGCGCCGTCGACCACCAGATGGGTCTGCCAGCCGCCGTTCTGCACCAGCACCAGATCGCCCGGCGCGTGGTCGGGGGAGTTGGATTGCAGCACCTCGGCCACGGTGCTGCCGACCATGGTCTCGCCCAGTTGCACCGGCGGCGCGTAGGAGGGCGCATCACTCATGCGCCCGCGCATGTACGGGTCCAGCGACAGCCAGCGATTGCGCAGCAGCACCTGGCCGGGGCCCGGCGCTTCGAGCGGCGCCTGTTCGGTGCGGAAGTTGTCGGTGCCCGGCGCGCCCTGCGGGCGCGAGGCGAGCACGATGCGGATGGTCTGGGTGGGGACGGTCATGCGGTTTCCTCACTTGCGGTATTCAATTGCGCGATGTCCTCGGCCGACAGTTGCAGGCGCGCTGCGGCCAGCAAGTCCTGCAGTTGCTCCAGGCTGGTGGCGCTGGCGATCGGCGCGACGATGCCGGGCCGCGCCATCAGCCAGGCCAGCGCCACCTGCGTGGGCGTGGCGGCATGCTTGCCGGCGATGTCGTCGAGTGCGGCGAGGATGCGCAGGCCGCGCGCATTGAGATAGCGCGCGACCACGCTGGCACCGCGCGCCTGGCTCTTGCCGGCGTCTTCGGCGCGGCGGTACTTGCCGCTGAGGAAGCCGCTGGCCAGCGCGTAGTAGCACAGCACGCCCAGGCCCTGTTCGCGCACCAGCGGTTCCAGTTCGGCCTCGTAGCCGGCGCGGTCGTACAGGTTGTACTCCGGCTGCAGCGTCTCGTAGCGCGGCAGGCCGTACTGCGCGGAGACGTTCAGGGCTTCGCGCAGGCGCGCGGCGCTGTAGTTGGAAGCGCCGATCGCACGCACCTTGCCCTGCTCGATCAAGCGCCCGAACGCGGCCAGCGTCGCTTCCAGCGGCACCGAATCGTCGTCCTCGTGCGCTTGGTACAGATCGATCACGTCGGTCTGCAGGCGCTGCAGCGAGTCGTCCACGGCGGCGGCGATGTTGTCGGCCGACAAGCCCGGGCGTTCGGCCCACTTACCGACCTTGGTCGCGATCAGCACCTTGTCGCGCTTGCCGCTGCGCTTGAGCCACTGCCCGATCAGCGCTTCCGATTCGCCGCCGTGGTTGCCGGGCACCCAGGCCGAGTAGATGTCGGCGGTGTCGATGAGATGGCAGCCGGCCTCGACGAAGGCATCGAGCAAGGCGAAGGAGGTCTTGGCGTCGGCGCTCCAGCCGAACACGTTGCCGCCGAACGCCAGCGGTGCCGCATGCAGGCCGGAGCGGCCGAGTTCGCGCGTGTGCAGCATGGAAAACGTTCCACTGTGGGGGAGGCGACAGGATAGTCGCCAGGGGTTGGGCGGTCGTCAAATGCTCGCGAAAACATCGTTCTGTAGACGTGATTCGCGCTAACGGAAGCGCAACATTCGTCGGTATCGAGCCGCGTGCTAGGCTCGCGCCACCTCTCTTGCGGATGCCTGCCATGACGCCTCGAACCTCGCTTGCCTGCGCCTGCACCCTGGCGTTCGCCACTGCCTTGCTCGCTCCCGCGGCGCAGGCGATCAAGCCCGCCGATACCGCGACGCTGCCGGCGCCGGACGCCGCGTTGCAGACGGCGATCGACGGCAACTGGCGCGACCGCGCCAACGTCGCCCGCGACGCCTACCGTCATCCCGGCCAGACCCTGGCGTTCTTCGGCATCAAGCCGACCCAGACGGTGATCGAGGTCACTCCGGGCAGCGGCTGGTATTCCGAGATCCTGGCGCCGTACCTGCGCGAGCGCGGGCAGTACATCGCCGCGGTGGTCGATCCGGCGGCCGTGCCGGAAGGCCGCGGCCGCGATTACCAGCAGAAGGCGCGCGCCGGCCTGGAGCAGAAGTTCGCCGCGGCGCCGGCGCAGTACGACCACGCGCGCATCGTGGCCTATGCGCCGAACGCACCGGTGTTCGGCCCGCCCGGCTCGGCCGACCTGGTGCTGACCTTCCGCAACGTGCACAACTGGCGCATGGCTGGCCAGGCCGAGGGCATGTTCAAGGGCTTCTACAACGTGCTCAAGCCCGGTGGCGTGCTCGGCGTGGTCGAGCACCGTGCGAAGGCCGACGTGCCGGCCGACGACAAGAGCGGCTATGTCGGCCAGGCGCAGGTGATCGCCATGGCCGAGGCGGCCGGCTTCAAGCTGGCCGGCAAGAGCGAGGTCAACGCCAATCCGCGCGACACCAAGGATTATCCGGGCGGTGTGTGGACGCTGCCGCCGAGCAACCAGCACGAGGCCGCCGACGACGCCAAGTACCAGGCGATCGGCGAGAGCGACCGGATGACCCTGAAGTTCGTCAAGCGCTGAGCCGGCGCACGGGCGGCGCGGACGCATGGGACAATGCCTGCGCCGCGCCGTGCGGCGCAGGCCCGCCGCCGTTCCCGCCGATGCTGATCGCCTTCAACAAGCCCTTCAACGTGCTGTGCCAGTTCACCGACCGCAGCACGCCGCCGCGGCGCACGCTGGCCGAGTTCGGCCTGCCCGCCGACGTGTACGCGGCCGGACGCCTGGACTACGACAGCGAGGGCTTGCTGCTGCTGACCGACGACGGCGCATTGGCGCACCGTCTTACCGATCCGCGGCACAAGCAGCCCAAGACCTACTGGGTGCAGGTGGAAGGCGCACCGCAACCGGAGCAACTGCAGCGCCTGCGCGACGGCGTGCTGTTGAACGATGGGCCGACCGCGCGGGCAGAGGTGACGTTGCTGGAGGCGGCGCCATCGCTATGGCCACGCGACCCGCCGGTGCGCTTCCGCAAGAGCGTGCCCGATGCCTGGTTGCAAGTGGTGTTGCGTGAAGGCCGCAATCGCCAGGTGCGGCGGATGACCGCAGCGGTCGGCCTGCCGACGCTGCGGCTGGTGCGCGCGGCGATGGGGGCACACCGCTTGGACGGGCTCGCACCGGGCGCATGGCGCGCGCTGTAATGCATGCGATGCCTAGCGACGCGTAGGAGCGGCTTCAGCCGCGACCGGAAAACATCGGTAACGCCTCGGTCGCGGCTGAAGCCGCTCCTACGTTAGAAAGAAGTGCAGGGTCGCGGCTGATCCATAAAAAAAGCGACCGGGATGTCTCCCGGTCGCTGCGTGTGGCGCTGCGGCAACCGTCAGGCCGCGCGCGCAGTTCACTCTTCGGTGGCGTCCTGCGCGGCCGCGGCGCGGCGCGTGCCGCGGGTGCTGGCGGCGCTGCGGCGCGCACCGACATTGCCGCGCTTGTTGGCCGCTTCGATGCGCTGCGCATTGCCTTCGATCGGCGCACCCTTGTCGCGCTGACGCTTGCGGTAGATGGCGTAACCCAGCAGGCCCACGCCCACCGCAGCGGCGGCGATGGCCACGGCCGGATTGCGACGCACCGCGGTACGCGCGACCTTGGTGCCGGTCTTCACCGCACCCAGCGCAGCGCCCGCCTTGAGCGCACCCACCGCCTTGCCCGACTGCAGCCACTTGTTCGCCTGCGGGCCGAAGTGCTTGAGGCTGTCGCCGGCGTGGCTGGCGAGATCCAGGGCGCGATCGGTGATGATGGTCAGCTTGCTCATGGGCGTCCCCTACTGGCAGGAATGAAGGGCTGCAGTGTCGCCCTCGTACCGTATACGGGGCGTTAGCGCAGCGCTGCGGATTCGTCTGCCGGCTGAATGCGGTGCGCCTGACCCACTAGGTGCCGCGCGGCTTGGCGCGGTGGCTGGCGGTGGCGGTACACGGGTCGTCCGGCCACGGGTGGCGCGGGTAGCGGCCCTTCATTTCCTTCTTCACTTCCGGATAGGTGCTGGACCAGAAATTGCGCAGGTCCTGGGTGACCTGCAGCGGCCGCCCGCCGGGCGAGAGCAGGTGCAGCAGCAGCGGCACGCGGCCGTCGGCGATGCGCGGGGTGTCGGCCAGGCCGAACAGTTCCTGCAGCTTGACCGCCAGCACCGGCGGCTGCGGCTGCCCGGCATGGTCCAGGCTGTAGTCGATGCGCCGTTCCATCCCCGAGGGCACCGCGATGCGCACCGGGGCATGGCGGTCGATGGCCTGGCGGCGGTCCCAGGGCAGTCGCGCCTTCAGTGCCTCGCCCAGTTCGTCCTCGCCGAGCGCGTCGAGCCGGGTCTTGCCGGCGAAGGCCGGGCGCAGCCAGTCGTCGAGGCTGTCCAGCAGCGCGGCATCGCCCAGGTCTGGCAGGTCCAGTTCCGGCATCCACTGGCGTAGCCCGGCCACCCGCGCGCGCCATTGCGACAGGCCCTCGCTCCAGGGCAGCGCCTGCAGTCCCAGTTCGCGCACTGCCTCGGTCAATGCCGCGGCCGCCTGCGCCGGTTCGACGCGGCCGGCGGGGCGGCTGTCGAGCACGATGCGATCGAAGCGGGTCTCGCGCAGCGCGCTCAGCGCGCGCCGTTCGGGGTCCCAGCGCACCGTGTCCTCTTGCGCGAAACGCTGCGGGAACTGCGCGCGCAGGTAGCGCTCGTCCACCGGCGCGGCGCGCAGCAACAGCGCGTCCTTGGCTTCGTGGCGCAGTTCGGTGGCGACCAGCCAGGGCTCGCCGCGCAGGTCGCTGTTGTCGAACAGGCGCGCGCTGCGGCCGTTGGCCAGCAGGTAGCGCAGCGGATCGTTGGGATGGCGGGTGCCGATGCGGTCGGGAAAGGCGTGCGCCAGCAGATCGCCGAGTTCGTGCGCCTCCACGCTCTCCGGCGCGGCGGCGTCGCTGCGCAGGCGCCGCCGCCACTGCTTGGCGGCCGCGTCGATCGCCGCCAGCGCGCCGCGGTTGGCGTCGTGCGGCACGCGGCCGCGGCGGAACGCGGCCAGGGCGCGCCAGCGCGCGGCCAGTGCGTCGCCGCCCTGGCGCAGCGGGTCGCGCGCTTCGATCAGGGCGGCGAGGTCGCAGGCCAGTGCCTGCGCGCGCGCATCGCCAGCGGCCAACAGCATCGCCGCCAGCCGCGGATGCGTGCCCAGCGCGAGCATGCGCCGGCCGCTGGCGGTGATGGTCCCGTTCGCGCCAAGCGCGCCCAGCCGCTGCAGCAGTTCGCGGGCGGCGGCAAGCGCGCCGGGTGGTGGCGGATCGACGAAACGCAGCCCATCGCTGCCCCAGGCGGCCAGTTCCAGCGCCAGCCCGGCCAGTTCCACCTGCAGGATCTCGGCGCGGCGTTGCGCCTCCAGGCGCTGCGACTGCGGCCACAGCCGGTAGGCCCAGCCGCTGGCGACGCGGCCGGCGCGGCCGGCGCGCTGGTCGGCCGAGGCCTGGGCGATGGTGGTGACGTCCAGCCGCGAGAAGCCGCTGTTGGGATCGTAATGCGGCTCACGCGCCAGCCCGGCGTCGATCACCACGCGCACCCCGGGCAGCGTCACCGAAGACTCGGCGACGTTGGTCGCCAGCACCACGCGCCGCCGCCCCTGCGGATCGGGCTGCAACACCTTGGTCTGCTGCTCCACCGGCAACTCGCCATGCAGCGGCAAGACCTCGACCCCGCTCCCTTCTCCCTGCGGGAGAAGGTGGCGCGCAGCGCCGGATGAGGGTACGCCAGAGGCGGTGCCGGCTGGGGAAGCACCCAAGCCTGTGCCTGTCGAAGACACACCCGAACCCGTGCCCGATCCACCCCCAACCCCAGCCGCCTCCAGCGCCGCCTGCACCCGCCCGATCTCGCGCTGCCCGGGCAGGAACACCAGCACGTCGCCCGGATGCTGTTGCAGCGCGTGCTCGACCGCGCGCCGGGCCTGCGTCTCCAGCGATTCCTCGCGTCGCGCCGGGAAATGCGCGATCTCCACCGGGAAGCTGCGCCCGGCGCTGGACAGCCGCGGCGCATCGAGGAACTGCGCCAGGCGCTCGCCGTCCAGGGTGGCCGACATCACCACGATGCGCAGGTCCTCGCGCACCTGCGCCTGCACGTCCAGGGCCAGCGCCAGGCCCAGGTCCGCGGCCAGGTGGCGCTCGTGGAACTCGTCGAACAGCAGCGCGCCGACGCCGTCGAGCATCGGGTCATCCTGCAGCATGCGGGTCAGGATGCCCTCGGTGACCACCTCGATGCGGGTGCGTGCGGACACCTTGTTCTCGAAGCGGATGCGGTAGCCCACGGTCTCGCCCGGCGCCTCGCCGCGCTGCCGGGCCATGAAGGTGGCGGCACTGCGCGCGGCGACCCGGCGCGGTTCCAGCATGACGATGCGCCGGCCCTGCAGCCAGGGCGCGTCGAGCAGCGCCGGCGGCACCTGGGTGGTCTTGCCGGCGCCGGGTGGGGCTTCCAGCACCAGGCGCGGGTGGACGGCGAGGCTGTCGCGGAGTTGCGGCAGCAGCGGATCGATCGGAAACACGGCGGACGTCATCGGCAAAGGATACGTGGCCGCCGTGCCGCCGTGGAGCGGCGGCAGGCGCGTGGCCCGTACAATTGGCTGCTGTCCCGGCTGATTCCCGCGCAAGCGCATGACCCTGATCGACATCGGTGCCAACCTCACCCACGAGTCCTTCGACCGCGACCGCGACGCGGTGCTGCAGCGCGCCCGCGCCGCCGGCGTCGCGCAACTGGTGGTCACCGGCGCCAGCCGTGAGCACTCGCCGCTGGCGCTGCAACTGGCGCAGCAGCATCCGGGCGTGCTGTACGCCACCGCCGGCGTGCATCCGCACCACGCGGTGGAATACACCGCCGAATGCGACGCCGAACTGCGCGCGCTGCATGCGCATGCCGAAGTGGTGGCGGTGGGCGAGTGCGGCCTGGACTACTTCCGCGACTTCTCGCCACGGCCGGCGCAGCACCGCGCGTTCGAGCGGCAGCTGCAACTGGCGGTGGACACCGGCAAGCCGCTGTTCCTGCACCAGCGCGACGCCCATGCCGACTTCATGGCGCTGATGCGCCAGTTCGACGGCAAGCTCGGTCCGGCAGTGGTGCATTGCTTTACCGGCAGCCGCGAGGAACTGTTCGACTACCTGGACCGCGACTGGTACATCGGCATCACCGGCTGGCTGTGCGACGAGCGCCGCGGTGCGCACCTGCGCGAACTGGTGAAGCACATCCCCGCCGAGCGGCTGATGATCGAGACCGATGCACCGTACCTGCTGCCGCGCACGCTCAAGCCGACGCCCAAGGACCGCCGCAACGAACCGGCGTTCCTGGCGCACATCGTCGAGGAACTGGCGCGCGACCGTGGCGAAGACGTGGCGACAGTCGCCGCCGCCAGCACCGCGGCCGCGCGGGCGTTCTTCCGCTTGCCGATGCCGGGCTGAGGACGTCGACGCGGCGGGTTTCGTGTTTGGGGATTCGTGATTGGGGATTGGGGATTCGTAAAAGCGCGCTTGGCTGTACGCGTCTTTTGTAGGAGCGGCTTCAGCCGCGATCGGTCAACGCGTCGCGGCGGATGCTCCGGTGGCCATGCCGATCCTCTGCGCGACCGTGCCGGCCGATGCGTCGGTAGAGATCCTGGGCGGAGTGGGCTGGCATTTTCTTATGGGAGGGACTTCGGTCCTGACGCCTGACGTTGTCAGTCGGCGTTGGGCTTCATCCGTCGCGGCTGAAGCCGCTCCTACGTCGGTAACGGGAGTCGGCCTGCCGGGTGGCACCCACCCGCCTCAATCGACCTGCGCGTCCTCGCGCTTGGCTTCGGCCATCGCTTCCGGCTCCAGTTCCTCGGCGCTGCGGTTGAGCTTGACGAACACGCCCCAGGCGACCAGCAGCAGCGCCGCGCACAGGCCCACGGCAGATGCGTAGGGCAGCTTGGACGGATCGTCGTGCATCAGTTCGAAGATCGACACCAGGGTCTCGATCGCCAGGGCGATGACGATGACCACGAAGAACCGCGACAGGTAGCGACGCACCCGGGTCGGTCCACTGACCTTGACGTCGCGCTGCACCTCTTCCTCGTAGATGGTCTGGCCCAGTTCCAGGGTCACCAGCGCCACGGTGAGCAGGCCGATCGCTTCCAGCACCACGTTGAAGCGGTCGCGCACCACCAGCTCGCCGCCCGGCGTCAGGCCGTGCCACAGCTCCAGCACGGCCATGCAGATCAGTCCGGCCGCGCACAGCAGGAACAGCAGGATGATGAGGAAATGCACGCCGCGGAACAGTTTTTCCATGTGCGTGCCCGTCTCTCGCCCCTGTGTGGTGGGCGAGCATAGGCGCCAGGCGCGTCAGCGGCGCGCGAAGACGCAGCGCCGCCCTCGGGACGGCGCGGGTATGGTATTGCCCGGAGCACCGTGGCTGGCGTGCGCAGGGCAGGAGCGCGTTGCGCGCGGCACTGGCGTCCCGCGGCAAACCTCAGCGCGCGGGCAGACCGGCCTGGTAGGCCTGCAGGTGGCAGTAAGCGGCCAACAGCAGCGGTGCTTCATGCCCGGCGGTACGGGCGCGGACCAGCATGTCGCCGACGATCTGCTGCGCCTCCACTTGCTGCCCGGCTTCCAGGTCGCGCAGCATCGACGCCTTCATCGGCGAGCCTGGCTGGGTCAGCAGGTGCAGCGCGCTGGCTTGCGCCGCCTCCGGCACCGGTTCGCCGGCCGCCGCGGCCACCGCCGTGCATTCGGCATACAGGCCGCGTACCAGCGTCACCCCATCGTCGCTGGCGACGATGCGCCCGATCGGCGCACGCATCAGGCAGGTGGCCGCGGCCAGCGCGGTGAGGAAGGTGTACTTGATCCATTGCTCCTGCGCGATCCGCGGCGTGGCCAGATGGTCCACGTCGGCTTGCGCGCAGGCCTCGGCCAGGGCGCGCACGCGCGCGCTGTCGGCGCCGCGGCCGTCGCGCTCGCCGAAGGTCAGCGAGGCCGGCTTGGCCAGGTGCTGGATCGCGCCGTCGGCATCCAGCACCGCGCTGATGAAGCACAGCCCGCCGACGACCCGCTCCGCACCGAAGCGCGCATCCAGCGCCGGATAGTGGCGCAGGCCATTGAGGATCGGCAGCACGCTGGTGTCCTCGTGGACCGCCGGTGCCACCGCGTCCAGCGCGCTCTGCAGGTCGTAGGCCTTGCAACTGAGCAACACCAGGTCGAACGGCCGCGCCTGCGCGGCGCCGGGCAGCGTGTCGGCGGTGAGCGTGCTCACCGCGATCGCCGCATCGCCGCGCCGACTGCGGATGCGCAGGCCGTCACGCTGCAGGCGTGCGGCGCGCGGCGGCCGCACCAGGAAGCTGACATCGACGCCGGCCTGGGCCAGGCGTCCACCGAAGTAACCGCCGGTCGCGCCGGCGCCGAGAATCAGGATACGCATGAGACGTGGATCGCCATGGAGTGGGAGGCGTCCGACTGCGGGAACGCATGCCGGCAAACGAGCGCGCGTGCGGTCCTGTCGACGATGCGGCGCAATCGGTCATGCCGTTGCGCCGCACCACGACCCGCACGCATCAGGGTGACCGCATGCCGCGGTACCCGGTGCGGCTCAGCTCTTCTTCACCAACTCGACGCGGCGGTTCTGCGACTTGCCTTGCTCGGTCGCATTGTCTGCCACCGGGTCGGCATCGCCGAAGCCGGCCGCGGTCAGACGCGACGCATCGATACCCTGCGCGACGAGCGCGGCGACCACCGCCTTGGCGCGCCCTTCCGACAGCGTCTTGTTGTGCGCGGCATCGCCGGTGCCGTCGGTATAGCCGTTGACGGCCAGCTTCAACACGGCGTCCTGCTTGAGCAATTGCACGACCTGCGCGATCTGCGGCTGCGAGTCGGGCAGGATGTCGGTTTTGTCGGTGGCGAAGTTGACGTGCAAGGCCACCTTGCCGGTCTTGTCGATCTGCGTCTTCAGTTCGCTGGCCGGCAGCAGGCTGGCGGTGACCTGCAGCGGCTTGGTCTCGGCAATCAGCAAACCTCCACCGAACTGGTAGCTGCACAGGTGGATCCAGATGTCGCGGTCGGCGCGATGCACCACGAAGACCTGCGCCGGATTGTTCCAGATGTCGCCAAGGCCGCTGTTGTACTTGGTGGCGAAATCGCGCGGCCACTCCGAGATTTTCTTCGTGGCGGCTTCCGGAATCCGTCCGTCGAAAATCTTTCTGCCGCCGAGCGCTGTGACGACTGCCTCGATGTTGCGTTCCAGTTCGATGTCCGAGAAGGTCTTGCCCTCCGCCGCATTGATGTGCGCCGACCAGACCTTGCCCTCGACCGGCTGCAGTCGATCACCAGTCCAGAACGGCACCTGATCGAAATCGGCCCCAACCGGCTTGTTGCCGACGACATAGCCGGTAGGCAGCGCGATATAGGGGAAGTCTCCCAGCGGGACATCGGACACCGGCAGGCTGGCAGGGTCGAATGCCGTGCTGGCGGCAGCGTGCTGGGTGGACGCGTCCTGCGTCGCGCTGGCGGTCGCCGCGGGGGGCGTCGCCTGATCGTCGGGATGCGCGGGCTGCTCATGCTTCTTGCAGGCGCTCAGGCTTGCGATGACGGCCAGGGCCAACGTCGCCGCTACTGCTCTTTTCACGGAGATACTCCTTGTCGGGGGACGAACCAAACTAGTGTAACGGTGCGATCTGCCGATCTTGCTGCAGAACCATGAACCCGCGTCGACCAGACGTGGGCGACGTGCGCATGGACTGCTGGGGACGCGGATCAGTGCGCGAGGTCGGGCGGTTGGAACAAGGCGTCCGGCTGCGGGCCGTAGTCGACGCGTTGGATGTCCCAGTGCTGTTGCTGTTCCAGCCCGGTCTTGCCGCGATAGGCGAGTACCAGGCCGGTCTCGCGGTCCAGCCACATCGTGCCTTGCCGGGTTCTGCCGGGCCCATCCGGATTGGCCAGGCGGTACCGCCATTGCACCGCGTCGCGGCCCGCACGCAGGCCGCTGTCGCCACGCTGGCAGTCGGCGAACATCCCTAGCCCTGAGCAGGGATTCTCCGGATCGAAGCGTAGCGGCCAGCGCATGCCGGGAACGGGCATCGCCCCGCCCTGCTGGCCGACGATCCAGCCGGTGGGCGCATCCTTCGCCAGGATCAGCGCATACGACCGACCGCTGGCGTCCTGGAACTGGATGCGCAGCGCGCCATCGCGGAAGAACACCGTCGCCGGCTGCGCCGCGCCGCGCGGCTGGATCCGGCTCAGGCCGCCAAGCTCGTTGGTGCTGACCTGGGCGACGCCGGAGAATGCGGCGTCCTCGGCGCAAGCCGAGCCGGCAATGATCTGGCACAGCAGTGCAACGCACGCAAGCAGCGCGAGACGGGGCATCACTTGTCGAGGTTGCCCTGTTGGGAGATGGGTGATTGCATGCGCACGATGGCGTAGCTTTCGATCGGCAGGCGCCGGGTGAACGTTTGAAGTGGGGAGGACTCAAACGTGCCCGGCTTCAGATACCGAGAATTTCCCCCCAATACCCAATCGACAAAGGGAACCACCAACGGCGCGTCGTAGACGACCTTGATCTTGAGGATGTTGGCGTCTTGAACATTGACCCCGCTGCTCCCGATTGCGGTGCTGCGGTAGGCCAGCGTATCGTTGGGCAACGCGTAACTGCCGTCGTACTGGCGCTCCTTGAAGTTGTTCCATGCGGCACGGGTTGGATTGATGACGGTGATGTGGCCGTGCATCTTCAGCGTCAGGTCGACTCGGGCTGCAAGACGCGCAGTTTCCACGCCCATTAGGCTTTTTTCAGTAGCGTACAGCGGCATCATGCCCTTCTCGAAGGCGGCACGCATTTCTCCTCGATCCACCCCGCTCACCGCGCCCGCGCGCGCCGCCATCAGCGCGGCATAGTCCAGCGTGGACTTCATGCGGTACAGCAGCACTGCCTGGATGACCGCAAGCAACAGGAACAGCAGCACCGGGGTGATGATCACCAGTTCCACCATGGATTGGCCGCGCATCGACGTGCGGCTGCGCAGTGTGCGGACGCGTGCATTCATGACCGGGCTCCCTGAGAGGAAGGCGCCGGCGCGGTGGCGCGCCAGTGCCAGTGTTCGCCGCGTTGCGGTTGCAGGCGGTCCAGCGCACCGCCATGGAACTCGATGGTGGCCGCGGCGCGCCGGCACATCGCCGTGCGATACGGCCTGACGTTCTCGCGCCACTCCAGCACCACATCGTCCTGGCTCAGGAACACCAGATCCAGCGGGTAGCCCATGCCGATGGTATGCACGCTGGCGCAGGGGCGGATCAGCAAGGCCTCCGATCCATCGGTTGCCAGCGCCGGGCGCACCAGCAGTCCGCGCGCGCGCGACCACCAGGTATCCGCCGCCCACACCTGCGGGATCGGGATACCGGCGCTGCGCTCGATGCATCCGCGCTTCACAGGATGCCCTCCTGCAGCATCTTCAAGTAGATGAAGTAGCCCAGGAACAGGAAGATCAGCGGAAAGAAGAACATCACCAGCGGCAGCATCATCTTCACCGGTGCTTCCAGCGCCAGCTTCTCGGCACGCAGGAAACGTTCCTCGCGGCGCTGGTTGGCCTGTGCGCGCAAGGTGTCGCTGAGGTTGGCGCCGACCTTGTCGGCCTGGATCAGCGCACTGGTGAAGCTGGTGATCTGCGCGATGTCCATGCGCTCGGCCATGCGCCGCAGTGCCTCGGCGCGTGGCAGGCCGGCGCGCAGATCGCGCAGCATGCGCGAGAACTCCTGCGACAGCGCGCCGGACGGTCCCTTGGCGACCGCCTGCTCGATGCCGCCGGTCACGTTCAGACCGGCCTCGACCGCCATGGTGATGAAATCCAGGTAGATCGGCAGGTCGCGCACCACGGTCTTCTGTCGCGCCTTGCGCCGCTCGCCCAGCCACAACGCGGGATACAGCCAGCCCAGCACGCCGCCGAACAATAGGCACATCAAGCCCGAACCGATGCCCAGGTGGCCGAGCATGCCGGTGCACAGCAGGAAGAAGGCGATCACCATCAGCGCGCTGGCCATGCGCAGGCCGTAGAACTCTTCCGGCGTCAGCGTGTAGTCCTGGCCGGCGGCCTGCAACTGGCGGTGGGTCTGTTCCAGTTGCGCCACGCTCAGGCGCGGCGCGATGCGCCGGGTCAGCACCGTCACCAGCGGCCACATCAGTTGCATCAGCCGCGGCAGTGGATCGTAATAGGTGCGGTCCTCCAGCTCGACTTCGCGGATCACCCCGCGCGTGCCGATGACGACCAGGGCGACGGCGCCGGCGGCAAGAAGCGCGACGAGGGCGAGCATCCAGGTCATACGTCGATCGTCATGATTTTCTTGCAGAGACGGTAGCCCAGGTATTCCATGACCAGGCAGATGGTGATCACCACCCAGCCGTGCCAGCGATGGAACATCGGCTGCATGGTTTCGCTGTACATCACGGTGAGGTAGCCGATCAGGAACACCGGCAGCATCGCCATGACGATGCCCTGCAGGCGGCCCTGCGCGGTCAGCGACTTCACCTTCTTCTCCATGGTCAGGCGGCGGCGCAGCGTCTCGGCCAGGGTCGCCAGTGTCTCGGCCAGGTTGCCGCCGACCTCACGCGAAATATTGACCGCCGAAACGAACAGCTCGGCATCGGTGATGGGCACGCGCTTGCTGAAGTTCTCCATCGCTTCTTCGGCGCGGATGCCCATGTGCTGCTCGCGCAGCACCAGCGCCAGTTCCTGGGCCAGCGGCGGCTGGCCGTCGTGGACCAGCACTTCCATCGCCGGTGCGAAGCCGACGCCGGCGCGCAGGCTGCTGGCAAGCATCTGCAGCGCGTCCGGGAGTTGCTCCTGGATCTGCTCCAGCCGACGCTTGCGCAGGAACGCGTAGATCTTGCGCGGAGCGAAGATCAGGAAGATGCCGATCAGCACCGCGATGACCAGGCTCCCGGTCAACATCCACACCAGCAGCGGCACGATCACCATGATCACGGCGCTGATCATGTAGACCTGGGCCGGATCCAGGAACAGGAACATGTCCGTCAGGTTCATGCGGGCCTGGTCCATGAAGCTTTCGCGGTAGCGCTTCAGGAACTGCTCGCTGGACCGCGCGATCAGCAGGAATGCCGTCACGGTCCCGGCGAACACCAGCAAGGCGATCAGCCACAGAGCCATCAGCGTGCGCTTCCCTGGTTGCGGAAGATGTCCAGATTCACCGACACGCCGCGTTCGGCGAGTTCTTCGTAGAATTCGGGTACCGCACCGGTCGCCACGAAGTTGCCGGCGACCTTGCCGTCGGGGCCATGGTAGGTGGTGGGCTTGAACAGGAACAGGTCCTGCATCTGGATGGTGCCGCTTTCGATGCCGGTGATCTCGGTGATGTGGCTGACCTTGCGCGAGCCGCAAGGGTAGCGGCGCTGATGCACGATCAGGTTGACCGCCGACGCGATCTGCTCGCGCACGACCGTCATCGGCAGCTCCATGCCGGCCATCATCACCATCACCTCCAGGCGCGAGAGCGTCTCGCGCGGATTGTTGGCATGCGCGGTGGTCAGCGAGCCTTCGTGGCCGGTGTTCATCGCCTGCAGCATGTCCAGACACTCGCCGCCGCGGCACTCGCCGACGACGATGCGGTCCGGACGCATGCGCAGCGCGTTCTTGACCAGGTCGCGGATGGTGATCTGGCCCTTGCCCTCCATGTTGGGCGGGCGGGCTTCCAGCGCCACCAGGTTGGGTTGGACCAGTTTCAGTTCCGCCGCATCCTCGATGGTGACCACGCGGTCGCCGTCCGGGATGAAGTTGGACAGGATGTTCAGCAGGGTGGTCTTGCCCGAGCCGGTACCGCCGGACACCACGATGTTGCGGCGCTCGCGTACGGCCATGATCAGGAAGTCCAGCATCGCTTGATTGAGCGATCCGAACTTCAATAGATCCTCGCCCATCAGCCGGCGCGTGGCGAACTTGCGGATGCTGATGCTCGGTCCGCGCAGGGCCACCGGCGGGATCACCGCGTTGACGCGCGAGCCGTCCTTGAGGCGCGCGTCGACCAGCGGCGAACTTTCGTCGATACGCCGCCCCAGCGGGGTAACGATGCGTTCGATCGCAGCCAGGCAGGCGCGTTCGTTGGAGAACACCACCTCGGACTTCTGGATGCGCCCGGCACGCTCGATGAAGATGTCATCGTGCGAATTGACCATGATTTCGGTGACGGTCGGATCGTCGATCAGGTCTTCCAGCGGCCCCAGCCCGATCGCCTCATCCAGCACCTGTTTGGCCAGTCTGCGTGGGCTGATGTCCGCCGGCAGATCGCTGAACTCGCGCTTGATGATGTCGTCGATCAGGTTGATGGTGCTGTCGCGCAGTGCGCTGTCGTCCATGCTGCGCACGTCCATGCGCCGCAGATCCATCTGCCGCACCAGCGCCATGTGCAGCTTGGTGCGCCAGGTGGCGATATCGGAGGGCGGTGGTCCGGCCACCACCATGTCGGTCGCGGCGGGCGCCGCCGGCTGGCGCTCGGGCGCGGCGTCGGTGGTGGCCGCGGGCGATTCCGCGGGCCTGACCGCTGCGCCGTCGTTGGCGGCGGGCGTCTGCCTGGCGATGCGTGCATCGTCGCCGCTGACCTTCAGCATGTACTGGCCGATACGGATCTCGTCCTTGCCGTCGATCGGCCCTTGCTTGGCCAGCACCACCTTGCCGTTGAGCGTGATCGGCTCGCGCCCGCCCAGGGGCAGGATGAAGACACCGTCATCCTCGCGCAGCAGGGTGGCATGCTTGCCGGCGATGTTCCAGCCCTGCAGCATCACCAGATTGGCATCGGCGCGGCCGATGCCGCACTCGCGGTGCATGCACTTGACCTGGCGCGTGTCGCCTCCTGGCGTATTGATCAGCACTGTGAACATGGCGGTGAACCTTGCGCTCCGTGGGGTGGGTTACTTGATCAACTTGTCTTGGCGGGGGCTGATTTCCTCCTGCAACTCCTTCTCGATCCCCTGGGCGCGCTGCAGATCCTGCAGGTTCTCCGGCGAGGTCGGGCTGACGATGCGCGGGGTCACGAAGATCACCAGTTCGGTCTTGTTGCCGCGGAAGCCGTCGGAGCGGAACAGCTTGCCCAGGATCGGGATGTCGCCCAGCAGCGGCAGCTTGTCCACGGCCTTGGAGGCTTCCCGATCGAGCAGCCCGGAGATGACGATGGTCTGACCGGCATTGACGTTTAGTTCGGTCTCGACGCGGCGCGTCAGGAAGCCGGGCACACCCTGCACCGACACCGACGGATCGATCCGGCTGACCTCGGCCATGATCGAGGTATTCACCTGATTGGACGAGTTGACTGTCGGGTTGATGTTCAGGCGGATGCCGTACTCCTTGTACTCGATCTGGGTCTGGCCGAGGATCGACGGCACCACGATCGGCACTTCGCCACCGACCAGGAAGGTCGCGTTGCTGCCGCTCTTGGCGCTCAGCTTGGGCTGCGCCAGCACCCAGGCCTTGCCGCGGCTCATCAACAGGTTGATCTTCGAGGCGATCGTGGTGGCGATGCCGAAATACCCTTGCGGTCCGGACAGCCTGGTGGGCAACCGATCCTTGATGTCCTGGAAGGTCTGGTTGTCCTGTGGCAGCACGCGGAAGTAGTCGTTCTTGGTCACGTCGCGGATCAAACCGCCGATCGGACCGTCGATGGTGCTGTCCCAGCGGATGCCCAGGTCCTCCACGGCGTTCTTGTTGAACTCCATGATCGACACGTCCATCTGCACCATCGGCCGCATGCCGACCGGGTCGGCGCCGGCGAAGTTCAGCACCTGCGGATAGATCTTCTGCAAGGCCTGGATCTTCGCCGTGGTGGCGGCGTCGATGTCGTTGCCCGAGATCACCACATTGGAGCCGATGGCCCGCACGGTGACGCCCGGCGTATTGCCCAACAGCTCGCGCACGGTGTCGGCCGCGCCTTCGGACTTGCTGCCACCGACCGTCACGCTGACGTCGCGCTGGCTGCCATCGGCCATCCACAGGTGGACGTTGGTCTCGCCGGGCTTGGTACCGATCATGACCAGTTCGGACTTGCCGACCGAGAACACGCTCAGGACCTCGCCGTCGCCGACCGCGATGCGCCGCAGTGCACCGGGTACCCGCCGCACCACGGCCTCGCCGGCATAGATGCTTTGCGACGGCTGGATCATCGGGGCGACCGATGGCTTCTTGTCGCCGGCCAAGGCGACGCCGCCGCCGCTCGACGAGGAGCCGCTGTTGCCCAGTTCCTGGATCTGCGATTCCATCGTCTGCTTGAGCTGGTCGACCTGGCGTCCTTGCGCCATCAGCCGCGCCTGCTCAGCCGAAGGCGCGTCCGCTGCCTGACCAGCCGCCGGTGAGGCCTGCACGGCAGGCGCCGCTGCAGCCCGCGCAGTGGGCCGTGCCGCCGGTGCAACGCTTGCGGCCTGTTGTGCCGATGCATTCCATCCCCCGATGCCCGCCAGCAACACGCCAGCCAACCATGGCGCCGATGCTCCGGCCTTGCTCCTGCGACGTGTTGCCTGCGTCATGCTTAACCCTTTCCGCCAATGATGAACTCAACGCGGCTGCTTCCGCTGCCCGTGTTTGCCGGATCGCCCGATCCCAGCGATCGCAACAACTGACTCTCGCTCATGCCCGTCGCCGCGCCGGGCGAGGCGTCCTGCACTTCGCGCAGCAGCACGCGCACCGCACCCACCTTGGAGGCGACGGCGAGCTGCTTGGCCTGATACTGGTCCAATTCCAGGGTGACGCTGGAGAAGCCGGTGGACGTATTGGCTTCTTGACCATCCTTAGGCGTTGGCACCTCGCCGATGCGGCTGCCGGCCGCCAGGACCTTGATCTTCTGCAGCAGTGGGAACACCTGCGCGCCCGCTCCCTGGCCGCCAGCCCCGCCATTGCTGCCGGTAGTGGCGTCCTTGACGAAGAAGATGTCGATCACGTCGCCCGGCGCGATCATGCCGGAGATCGAATTGTTCTCGTCCACGCTCATCGTGTAGGCGACCTTCCCCTTGGGAATCAGCCGCGAGAACTGGTCGTACAGCGGAACAAGGGCACTGGCACTCAACGGCGCGCCGCCACGTGCCGGCGCACGCAGCATCCTGCCTTCGAACTGGGTGTGATTATCGGGCGTGACAGCATCGGCGGGCGCGAATTCGGCCGGGACCGTGCGCAGGGCCAGATCGTTGCCCCGCAGGATCGCCCCCTGCGGCAGATCGTTCACCGGGACCGCGACGTCGACCATCGGTCGATTGTCCTGGGTGCGTTCGGCGACGGTGGTGCGGATGTAGCTGACCGCAATGAAGGCGGCAAGGCCAGCCATGACCACCGCGATCAGGATGAAAAGGACATTCTTGCTGAGTTTGGGTTTCTGCATTGAAGAAGCGCCGTCGGCGAATTATCTCGAGAGGGATTCAGGCCGACAGCACGTCGGAGACCGAAATGGCATAGACGAAGGCGGCATAGAGCTCTTTCAGGGTGGTCACCACTTCAGTGATCACGTCGGGCTTGGCGATCAGCACGATCACCAGTGCCATGACCACCACGGTGTACTCGATCGTGGACTGGCCGCGCTGCAGGCGCTGGCGGGGAACCGCGTTTGCGTTCATTCGACTACCGCCACGATCACGGTGCCGGTCTGCCCGCGGCTTGAGGTCACGGTGACGCGATCGTCCTGCCGGGTGAACCGGGAGACGCAGTGCTTACTGCTTACGGTACAGGCCGAGGAGGAGCCATCGCGCGCGTAGCCCTGCCCGGCGAAATACCGTGCGTAGTACTGCTGGTTCTGCAGCGGCGTGTAGCGGTTGAGCATGCTCAGTGTCCTGACGTGACGCGGCGTGTCCATATAGACGATGTCTTCGGCGACCTGCGTGTCGGGCAGCCGACCGAAGCCTTTGCCGACGCCGTCGGTCGGAAGATCCTTCTTCGGGATTTCCATTACGCCGATCTGGCCCTGCGTGCGATTGGCATCGCCGCTCAGCTCCACGGTGATGTAGTAACCGCTCTTGGTCATGTGACCGAGCACGGTCTTGCTGCCGACGGGCGTTGCAACGACCAGGTCGTCCCACGCCTTGCGATAGAACTGCTCGACCTGCTTTGGCGACTGGGCGACGCGGAAGCGGCTGGCACGCATTGGGATGCCGTTGTAGAGCATATGATCGGACACGACCTCACCCGAGGCCTCGTCTGGGACAGGTACGTCCGGCCAGTCCACTGCAAACACCGACTGTGCCGTCGCACCGTAAAGGAGCGCGCCCAGTCCGCTCGCGAGTATGCGGTAGGAGTTGCGCAGGCTCATGACTTGCCCGGCTTGACCGGATAGTTGGACAGCTTGTCCGAGGGAACGACGTCCGGCTCGATGGTGCCCAGTTCCAGGTCGCCGAGGGAGCCGACCATCGGCAGAATCGGCTTCAATGGCTTGACCATGTCGAAGATGCGATCGAGGCCGCTGAAGTAGGACACTGGCGCCAGTGGCCGCACCGCGCTGACCACGCTACGCGGCCCGCTGCGTGGCCCAGAAGCATTCCAGGCATCAGTCAACAGGGTCTGGTGGCGCCTGTCGACTAGATTGAGATTGTCCAGTGGTTCCAGAAAGCGCGCAGGCCGTCCGTCCGTCGTCTTCAGGTCGCGATAGTTCAGTGTCACCTCAGCGGTGACATAGCCGTTGCGATTGGGCGGGAAGGCGCCGTCGGCAAAATTCCGCGGCACCAGCGCGGCTGCGTTGTCGACATAACCAGGCGAACCGCTGTTGGCGGTCCGTGTGATTGACAGGTCGCTCTTCTCCAGTAGCTTCCGGTTGGAGAAGGTGTTGAGCATCTGGTCGGCGAACGCACCGCCGCCGTTGACGGACGCACGGCTGGTGATGGCTGTATCAGCGTCGGCAAAGTTGCGGTCCAGCGCGCGTTGTTGCAACTGGGCGCGGCTCGGCGGCTGATAGTTGCTGGCCACGCTGGCTTCCCAGGCAGCATTGCGCGCCGCTTGCATCGCCATTTGCCGGCTGTGTCCCAGTTTGGCGACGACAGGAATCAGCAGGAAAAGCGGAACCAGCACAGCGGCACACACCGCCAGCTCCACCATCCCCTGTCCGCGCATCCTGCGCGGTGAAAAGAACGTCGTCTTCATCCTG
Organism: Xanthomonas sp. NCPPB 3570; assembly: GCF_056725115.1. Lineage (NCBI taxonomy): Bacteria > Pseudomonadati > Pseudomonadota > Gammaproteobacteria > Lysobacterales > Lysobacteraceae > Xanthomonas > Xanthomonas sp. NCPPB 3570. The sequence goes on from NZ_CM161513.1 coordinate 368,589, forward strand.
CGTCCTCCTAGTTTTCTTCCTTTCCACCCGCCACGTTGGAAGGAATCAAGCCGCTGCCGAGGCTGAACGACTTGACCTGCAGCAAGCAGCCGTTGCCACCCTGCAGCGGCTTTGCGTCCAGCGGAATGGACTGCAGATAGTCGCCTGCACCGTCAACCGTGCAGCCGGCAACATCAGCGGGCGAATCTGAAAAGCCCCATTTGATTCCGCCAGACCACATGCACACTTCCTGCTTGCCGTTTTGCCAGCGCGTGCACGGCTGTGCTTTGACCTGGCTCTCGCCCGCCAACTTCCAGCCGATCGACTGAAGGTTCTGGCGCTCCTGGGTTCGAGCATCGCCGTCCAGCGCGGTGTACATGCCGCTGGTGTCTTCGACAGTGCTCTTGTCCGTATGTTCCTCCAGCTTGATCATGCAGGTGGCTTGCGCGCTGTCGCCATCGACGCCCAGCGTCCAGCTGATCTGATGTGCGAACTGGCGGTGGGCGTCGATCATGATCTCGACCTCGCCGGTTCCCAGCTTCGCTTCTTCTTCTGCGGAGAGCGCACGCATCGGCATACCGGAACCGCGGCAAGCATCCAGCTTCGCCTGGTAGTTCTTGCGCTCCCAGTTTTCGCCTCCCATGCGCGATTCCCATGTCAGGACCACGTGGAGAGCGGGGAGTGACTTGGCACCACCTTCGGAGGGCGAGGATTCTCCGCCGCCATTTCCTTCTGCCGTGTCGTGCGATTGGCACCCGGCGGTGAATGCCAGAGAGGCCATGCACACAAGCGCCAAGGGGCGAAGTAGTTCAGTCGATAACATCATGGAGCAACCACCAGCGATCTACGGTCAAAATCGGGAGTCTTCACTAGACGTGCCTGCCAATATGGGCTGAACAGGCTGCCTTTTTCGAACTTTCCGTCGCCTCTGCCCCACACTGAGCGCCGAAAGGCGCTGAGTTCATAGGGCCGGTTGAAGTAGACCTGCGCACTCGCCATCGCACGCAGTTGCTCGCCGTGCGCCTCGTCGTTGAGTTGCATGCGCCCGGTTCCGATCTTCAACGCGGAACTGGTGCGCGCCTTGGCGACCTGAGTGCCTACTTCGACGGTATAGATCGGCCCTGCGTTGGCGCCATCGGGGCTCTGCGAATAGGTATCCTTGACATCGTGATACCTGGGGCTGATGCCATAGCGATAGCCGCTGAGGAATGCCTTGTCGCGCTTGAATTCGGGCGTGACAGCAGGGTCGCCCTCGATGAATCTGCCAGCGATATCGCTACTTCGGGTGCCGTTGTAGGCCTGGTAGCGGCGGCCGTCATAGGGCGATTTCCAACCCTGCCCATTGTTCATGCCGGCGAAGAAACTCGGTTTGCGCCCGCTCACGGCCTGGGTGCCACCCCAACCGATCGGGAACTTGAAGGTCTTAAAGAAAAAGGGCAGGCGGAACTGAAAGGCGTCCACACCCGACCAGCGGTCGTACTCGACCATGTCGGTACCGCCATTGTTGCTGAACACGCCGAACGCCGTGCCGTCGCGCGCGCGCGTGAAGGTGTCGCGAGACGCCATCACGACATTGCGATAACGCTCGCCGCCCTGATTGACCCTCCTCAGGCCTGCACTGCGACCAGGCTCATAGGATTGCAGTTGGTTGCCGGCCAAGCGGACGTTGTTTGCAAGCACGAATTTGCCGGCTGTTGTCAGATCGGCATCCGGCACGTTGTCCTTGACCACTTTGCTCGCCATCGTGAAGACGTTGGCTTCCGATGCAAACGTGCTCACTGCTGCCTCGGCAGCCAACGAATAGGGATAATCGAGTCCCTGATCCAGAAAGGTGGTCGTGGAATTCGCGACCCCAATAAAGAGGGTGCGGAACGCCTTGATCGCTCTGTTGAGCACGGTCATGGCGCGATCGATGGCGATCAGCGCTTCGCCCAGGCCAGGCACCCAGAACAGCAACGCTTCGGCGAATTTGTTGAATTTTTCAAAGTGGACCGTGGTTGAATGGACCATGGTCAGCCAGGAGTTGAGGCTGACAATCTGTGCAACCGCCACCTCGTTGGCCACACGCCCACGATTCATGTAGGCCGCGAAATTGCGCGCGCGCGCCTGCTCGACGGCGATGCTGTAGGCCGCGGCATCAGCAGCGTTGGTGAGCTCGACTTTCTTGCCGACCACTTGGCCGGTATTGAAGGTCACGAGTAAGCCGACGCACAGCACCATCAAGAACACCAGCACCATCGGCATGGCCTGTCCGCCCATTCTGGAACGCGTACACGCTGACGCTGACGCGACCTTCGAGTTGGGGGGATTGGTGGCGACGATGATCACCATGCGGCTTCCTTCAGGCAATACCCCATTCAGAGCGCGACGCATGCGCATCGTGCCCGGCCGGGTTCCATGAAATTGGGTTGCTCACTCAGTGCAGAGGCGTGCCTATGGCTCTGCCGACACAACAGGCGCAGGCTACCATCTGCCCTTGCTCGGGCAGATGGTGGCAAGGGCTTTACTTGTTGCCGTTGTACTTGTCCATGCCCTTGTCGTTCTGGGCCTGCTGCTGTGCCTGACCGGCGTTGGTGCCAGCGCGGCCGATCATGTCCTTGGCGTCCTTGCCCGACAGTTCCTGCGCCATACCGGCGACCTGGCTGCGGACGGTGCCGCCGAAGAACGTGAACACGCCGATCGCCGCGATCGCGATCAGGGCCACGATGATGATGTACTCGGTCATGCCTTGGCCTTGCTGCTTGCGGCCGAAGCGGATGGGCTTGCGTTGGATCTTCATCTGATTCCTCTCCTTGGCTTGATCGCCCAATCACCGACAACACACAAGCGTGCCAGCGGCAACGTGTGGCGACATGGGTTCATTAAGTGAAGTCGTTCACGGAGACGAAGCTGGTCTCCGGCCCGCGCTTTACGTCCAGTAAAGAGATGGTGTGTAGCGGACGTGTGCACTGTAGCGTCGGCTTATTGCCGTTACAAGAAAACTCGCGTTAATAAATTGGCACTTAACAGGATATGCATCACATTATTGAGTCAAACTTTGGACACGTGCGATCCCGTACGGAATATACAATTGTGAATTCGATGCACTTCTGGCGTGCGCTCCGTCGGATTCGTGTGTGACGCGTAGCGGATGTGCCGGTGCCTGACACCGACTGCAATCCGGGGGCGGGGGGTGTATCCGTCGTGCACACCGCGGCTCGGGCATGCTTCTGGCGCGTCGGCGACGGCTGGCAGTGCTTGCTTGCGGCCAGGGGCAGGGGGCGGAATGCCACTGCGTCGACGTTGAATTCGCCCAGAAGGTGCCGGAACCAGCGGCGAGCGCCTGAGCGCAGCGCCTTGCCACCTTGCCGTGCCGTACTGGCGCGGCGCTCGGCCGATGCGGGCGCCTCCGGTGGCGACGGGCGCCTGGCGGCCGCGTCCTTGGGGCTTGGGGCGGCGTAAGCCGCCTGGAGGGTAGGGCTGAGGGACGCTGGCGCGTCAGCTCCGCAACCCCACCCCGCGCCGCAGCAGCCACAGCGCCAGCGCCGCCAGCACGGCGACGAAGCCCAGCATCAGGCTGTAGGCCACCCACACCGGCACGTCGCTGCTGCCGAGCAGGCCGTAGCGGAAGGCGTTGACCATGTAGAAGATCGGGTTGGCGTGGGTGGCGGCCTCGGCCCAGCCGGGCAGCAGCTTGACCGAATAGAACACGCCGCCCAGGTAGGTCAGCGGGGTCAGGATGAAGGTCGGCACGATCGCCACGTCGTCGAACTTCTTCGCGTAGACCGCGTTGATGAAGCCGGCCAGGGAGAAGATGGTCGCACCCAGCAGCACCGTGGTCAGGGTCACCAGCGGGTGCGGGATCCGCACCGGGGTGAAGAACATGGCGATGATCAGCACGATCACGCCGACCATCAGCCCGCGCAGCACCGCGCCGGCGACGTAGCCCCACAGGATCACCCAGTTGGGCATGGGGCTGACCAGCAGTTCCTCGACGTGGCGGCCGAACTTGGCGCCGAAGAAGCTGGAGCTGATGTTGCCGTAGCTGTTCTGGATCACGCTCATCATCACCAGGCCGGGGACGATGAACTGCATGTAGCTGTAGCCGCCCATGTCGCCCACGCGCGAGCCGATCAGGCCGCCGAAGATCAGGAAGTACAGGGTCATGGTGATCGCCGGCGGCACCAGGGTCTGGCCCCAGATGCGCAGGATGCGCTTGACCTCGCGGCGCACGATGGTGCCCAGCGCGACCCAGTTGCGCTGGGCGGGCGTGGCGTCGGAAACGGGGATGGTGGAATCGGTCTGGGAAGTCATGGTCGTCGCCGTGGGGGCATCAGGGAGTGGCGGACGGCGTAGCCGCGCCGGTCGTGGCCGCAGCGGCATCGCGGTGTTCGCCGGTGAGGCGCACGAACAGTTCCTCCAGGCGATTGCTCTTGGTGCGCATGGAGCGCACGCGGATGCCGGCGTCGCCCAGTGCGGCGAACACGCGGTTGAGGTCCATCGCCCGCGGCATGTCCAGGTCCAGGGTGTGCGCGTCCTGGGCGAGCAGGGTGGTGCCCTCGATCGCCGGCAACTGCGCCGGCAGTTCGCCATCGATGTCCAGCAGGAAGCCTTCCACGTCCAGCTTGGCCAGCAGGGCGCGCATCGGGCCCTGCTCGACGATGCGGCCGCGGTCGATGATCGCCAGGTTGCGGCACAGGCTCTCCGCTTCCTCCAGGTAATGCGTGGTGAGGATGATGGTGGTGCCGGCGGCGTTGATCTCGCGCAGCACCCGCCACATGTCGCGGCGGATCTCGATGTCCACGCCGGCGGTGGGCTCGTCCAGAATCAGCAGGCGCGGCCGGGTCATCATCGCGCGGGCGATCATCAGCCGCCGCTTCATGCCGCCGGACAGGGTGCGGCTCATCACCTGTGCCTTCTCCCACAGGTGCGCACGCTTGAGTTCCACTTCGGCCAGGCGCTCGGCCTCGGCGCGCGGCATGCCGTAGAAGCCGGCGTAGTTGACCAGGATGTCGAAGGGCTTCTCGAACAGGTTGAAGTTGATTTCCTGCGGCACCAGGCCGATCAGGCGCATCGCCGCGCTGCGCTGGCTGCTCAGGTCGGTGCCGAACACCTCGACCTGGCCGGCGCTGAGGTTGACCAGCGAGCTGATGATGCCGATCAGGGTGGACTTGCCGGCGCCGTTGGGGCCGAGCAGGGCGAAGAAGTCGCCGGGCAGCACGTCCAGCGACACGCCATGCAGGGCCTGCACGCCGTTGTCGTAGGTCTTGCGCAGGTCGCGCACGCGCAGCGCGGGCGCCGGGGTCTGTGAAGAAAGAGCGGGTGCGGGAGTCAAGGCGGGCCTTCGCGCCGCATCGACGGCGCAGGAGAAGTGCAGCCGCTATTATAGAAGACCTCGCGGGGTCGCCCCCGGCCACAGACTGTTGCATCTCCGTGCCTGCCCAATTCCCGTTGAAACTGGTCGACCGCCACATGCTGGCCCCGGCCGTCGGCCACTATCGCTTCGTCCGCGACGACGGCCAGCCGCTGCCGTTCGTGCCGGGCCAGTTCGTGCAGGTGCACTTCCACTACGCTGATGGCACCGCCACCAAGCGCAGCTATTCGCTGGCCACGCGCCACGATCCGACGCAGCCGGCCGATGCCACGGTCGAGATCGCGGTCAGCTTCGTCGCCGGCGGTGCGGCCACCGCGCTGTTCGAAGGCCTGGAGATCGGCGGGCAGGTCTGCGCCAGCGGTCCGTACGGCCGCTTCTGCCTGCAGCCGGGCGACAGCAACCGCCGCTACCTGCTGATCGCCACCGGCACCGGCGTCACGCCGTACCGTTCGATGTTGCCGCTGCTGGAAGCGGCGATGGCCGAGCGCGGCGTGGAGGTGGTGTTGCTGCTGGGCGCGCGCACGCCGGCCGAGTTGCTGTACGGCGACGAATTCCGGGCCTTCGCCGATGCGCATCCCGGTTTCCGTTTCGTGCCGTGCTTCTCGCGCGAGCTGCCGGAGGCGCCGCATGCCGACGTGCGGCATGGCTACGTGCAGCAGTTCCTCGCCGAGTTCGCGCCGCAGGCCGACGGCGACATCGCCTACCTGTGCGGCAATCCGAACATGGTCGACGCCTGCTTCGACGCGCTGAAGGAGGCCGGCATGCCGGTGCCGCACATCCGCCGCGAGAAATACGTCAGCAGCAAGTAACGGCCGCTGTCGGCACCGGGGTCGTCCGTAGGAGCGGCTTCAGCCGCGACCGCCTCACCTTCTCCGCCCAGGGTGAAGCTGCGTGCTCCCGAAGCGTCGAGCGCGCTTCGCGCCCTTACCCTCACCCCAACCCCGAGGGGCTCGTTACGCTGGCTTGCCGGTGTTTTCGTGTCGTTCGGACCAGGCGTCAGCATAGGGGTGCCCGTTGGCGCTGGACATCCCGCGTAGGAGCGGCTTCAGCCGCGACCGCTACACCTGCGGTCCGTCCAGGGCGAAGCTGCGTGTTTCCGAAGTGTCGAGCGCGCTTCGCGCCCTTACCCTCACCCCAACCCCTCTGCCGGTGGGAGAGGGGCTCGCTACGTTGGCTTGCCGGTGATTTCGTTTTATCTGTAAAGGACGCTTGACAGTCGACCTTGGCGCGCGCATTCTGCTGTCAAGCGTGCTTGACAGGGGAAGGGTCGGCACGCCACGTGGCGCCGCCGTAACGGGCGGCCGGAGCGGGTCGAACTGAGATTGGGGACAGGGCATGGGCAACTGCAGGCGCAACGCGATCGTGGTGCTGTGCGTGAGTCTGGCGCTGCTGGCGGCGGGGGCCTGGCTGCCGCTCGGCGGCAGCGACTATCTGCGTGGGGTATGCATGGGCGTCGGCATCGGCGGCCTGTTCATGGCGCTGCTGCTGTGGTGGTCGCGGGGCAGTCTGGCCGACAGCGCGCCGCGGGCGCTGGCGCGGCGTTACTACCGCGAGTTCTTCCCGCCGATGGGCGCCTACGTGGTGGTGATGCTGTTCTGGAAGCGCCTGCTCGACAGCGTGGACGTGCTGTGGCTGCGCGTGGTGGTCGCACTGCTGCCGGCGCTGATGCTGGCGCTGGTGATCCGGGCGGTGGCGCGCTTCGTGCGCGACTCCGACGAATTGCAGCGACGCATCGAGCTGGAGTCCATCGCCATCGCCGCCGGGCTGACCTGCGGCGTCTACATGGCGGCCGGGTTCCTGCAGGCGGCGCAGGTCATCGCGCTGTCGGCCTCGAGCGCGATGCTGTGGGTGTTTCCCGCGCTGTGCATGACCTATGGGGTGGTCAAGGTCGCGAACGCGCGCCGCTACCAATGAACAGCCGCATCCGCGAACTGCGCGAGGCGCACGGCTGGTCGCAGGGCGAACTGGGCGAGCGGCTGGGCGTGTCGCGGCAGACCATCAATGCGCTGGAGACCGGCAAGTACGATCCGAGCCTGCCGCTGGCGTTCCGTATCGCGCGGCTGTTCGCGCACAGCATCGAGCAGGTGTTCCTGTTCGATGAGGCCGAGTAAGCGCGCACTCCGTTTCATGCCCCACCGGGCACCGACGACGCCATGTTCCGGCATGGCATTCTGCAAGCCATGAACTCAAGGATGCGAACCATGCGACACCCCTCCCGGCCGTTCGCCATCGCGGCGGCCACCCTCTTGCTCGCCGCCTGCCAGGCGGCCCAGGCACCGGCGCCGCAGACGTCCGAGCGCAGCTACGGTGCGCTGCGCTTCCACCCGTGCACGCTGACCAATCCGGTGGCCTCCAACAACGTGCCGGCACAGTGCGCGCGAATGGCGGTGGCGGAGAATCCGGCGGCGCCGAACGGCCGCAAGATCGAACTCAACATCGCCTGGCTGCCGATCACCGGCGAGGGCGGCAGCGACCCGGATCCGGTGTTCTTCCTCGCCGGCGGTCCCGGCCAGGCCGCCACCCAGGTCGCCAGCATCGTCGACATGGCGTTGCGCGAGACCCGCAAGCGCCGCGACGTGTTCCTGATCGACCAGCGCGGCACCGGCCAGTCCAATCCGCTGAGCTGCCTGGGGCCGGACGGCAAGGAGATGCCGCTGGCCGATCCGGCGCGCGCGCCCACCGCGAACGAACTGGTCGACTATGCGCGGCGCTGCGCGCAGTCGCTGCAGGGCCGCGCCGATCCGCGCTACTACACCACCACCCAGGCGATCGGCGATCTGGATGCGGTGCGCGCCGCACTGGGCGTGGACAAGATCAACCTGATCGGCGGCTCCTACGGCACCCGCGTCGCCCAGCAGTACGCGCGTCGCTATGCGCCGCACGTGCGCAGTGTGGTCATCGATGGCGTGGCGCCGAACGATCTGGTGGTCGGTGGCGAATTCGCCACCACCTTCGAGGATGCGATCGCCCTGCAGGCCGAGCAGTGCAAGGCCGATCCGGCTTGCGCCAAACGCTTTCCCACCGATACCCGCACGCAGTTGCGCGCGGTGGTGGAGCGCCTGCGGCAGGCGCCGGTGGACGTGGACTACCGCGATCCGGCCAGCGGCGAGAGCCGCCACGACCGGGTCACCGCCGACACCGTCACCAGCCTGGCGTTCTCGTTCTCCTACGCGCCGCAGACCGCGTCGCTGCTGCCGCTGGTGCTGGACGAGGCCGCCAACGGCCGCTACGGCCCGCTGATGTCGCTGGCGCGGATGATGGGCGGGCAGTTGGACGGGCAGATGAACCGCGGCATGCAGTGGTCGGTGATCTGCGCCGAGGATGCCGACCGCTACCGCGCGCCGCAGACGCACGACACGCTGCTCGGTCCGGAAGTGGCGCAGATGTTCTTCGCACCGTGCCCGGTGTGGCCCACCGGCACCCGCCCGGCCGACTTCACCGCGCCGTTCACCTCCACCCTGCCGGTGCTGCTGACCTCCGGCCAACTGGATCCGGTGACCCCGCCACGCTACGCCGAGCGCGTGCTGAAGGGCCTGCCCAACGGCCGTCACCTGGTGGTGCGTGGCCAGGGCCACGGCACCATGACCCTGGGCTGCATGCCCAAGCTGCTCGGCCAGTTCTTCGAGACCGCCGATGCCAAGCACCTCGATGCCACCTGCCTGGACGCGATGAGCGGCGTGCCGGCCTTCACTTCATTCAACGGATGGGAACCATGAGCTGCGCAGCGTTCGACAGGGAGGGGCAGGCATGATCGTCGCCGACAATCTGCACAAGGCATTCAAGACCCGCGCCGGCGCCGTGCAGGCCGTGCAAGGGGTCAGCTTCCAGGCCGCCGACGGCCAGATCACCGGCCTGCTCGGTCCCAACGGTGCCGGCAAGACCACTACCTTGCGCATGCTCTACACGTTGATGGCGCCGGACCAGGGCCAGGTGCGCGTGGACGGCGTCGACGTGGGCCAGGATCCGATGGCGGTGCGGCGCGCGCTGGGCGTGTTGCCGGATGCGCGCGGCGTCTACAAGCGGCTGACCGCACGCGAGAACATCGCCTATTTCGGCGAGCTGCACGGGCTGTCGGCGGCGCGCATCGCCGAGCGCACCCGGCTGCTGTCGACGGCGCTGGACATGGACGACATCCTCGACCGCCAGACCGAAGGCTTCAGCCAGGGCCAGCGCACCAAGACCGCGATCGCCCGCGCGCTGGTCCACGACCCGCGCAACGTGATCCTGGACGAACCCACCAACGGCCTGGACGTGATGACCACCCGCGCATTGCGCGGATTCCTGCGCGAACTGCGCGAGGAAGGGCGCTGCGTGATCTTCTCCAGCCACATCATGCAGGAGGTGGCGGCGCTGTGCGATCGCATCGTCATCATCGCCAAGGGCACGGTGGTGGCCGCCGGCACCGCCGACGAACTGCGCGCCCTCACCGGCGAATCCAACCTGGAAGACGCCTTCGTCAAGGCGATCGGCAGCGACGAGGGACTGCACGCATGAGCCTGCTCCGTACCGTATTCACCGTGATGCGCAAGGAATTGCGCGACCTCTCGCGCGATCGCCGCACCCTGGCGCTGGCCTTGCTGCTCGGGCCGCTGCTGTATCCGGCGCTGATCCTGGGCATGGGCGCGCTGGCCGAGAGCCGCGTGCGCACGCAAATCGACAAGCCGCTGGACATTCCGGTGATCGGCCGCGAACGCGCGCCGAACCTGGTCGCCTTCCTCGCTGCGCAGGGCCTGAACGCGGTCGCGCCGCCGAAGGACCTGACCGGCGCGATCCGCAGCCAGGACGTGGACCTGGCGCTGAAGATCGACGAGGACTACGCCAACGCCTGGCACGAAGGACGCCCGGCGCTGGTGGAGATCATCAAGGACAGCACCCGCCGCGACGCCGACATCCCGACCCAGCGGGTGCAGGCCGCGCTGAGCATGTACGGCCAGCAGGTCGGGGCCTTGCGTCTGCTGGCGCGCGGCATCGACTCGCAGGTGTCGCGGCCGCTGGACGTGGCGCTGCAGGACCTGGCCACACCCGAAGCCAAACGCGGTGCGTTGCTGGCGATGCTGCTGCCGGTGCTGCTGACCATCACCTCGTTCATCGGCGGCGCCTACCTGATCCTCGACGCCACCGCCGGCGAACGCGAGCGGCAATCGCTGGAGCCGCTACTGGCCACGCCGGCCTCGCGCAGCGCCATCGTCAGCGGCAAGATCGCCGCGGCCTGCGTGGTCGGCCTGGTGTCGCTGCTGCTGACCCTGCTCGCGTTCAAGCTCAGCGCGCAGGTGGCCAGCGGCATCGGCCGCCAGCTCAACGTCAGCTTCGTGGCGATGCTGCAGATGCTGTTCGTGCTGCTGCCGATGCTGTTCATCGGCACTTCGCTGCTGACCTACCTGGCGGCCGCGGCCAAGAGCATGAAGGAGGCGCAGAGCCACATGACCTGGCTGATGCTGCTGCCGATGCTGCCCGGCTATGCGTTGATGGTGTATCCGCTGAAGACCACGCTGTGGCAGTTCGCGGTGCCGTTCCTGGCGCAGAACCAGATGCTGATGAAGATCATCCGCCGCGAAACGATCGATCCGCAGATCTGGGCGGTGTATCTGCTCACCGGCTTCGGCCTGGCCGCGGTGCTGTGGCTGGCGGCGGTGCGCCGCTACCGGCAGGAACAGTTGGCGATCTCGGCGTGAGTCGCCGGCAGCGCGCGGACCCTGTCCGCGCGCTGCGCTCCATCGCCGCGGAGCCGCGCAGGGACTGCGGGCGTGATGCACACTCCCTGCGCGCACGGCGGATGCGTCCGCCTTCCTGAAGTTTTTTCGCAGCGAGTCTTGCATGTCTCCAGATCCACACGATGCCTCGTCACTGACAGCTGCCGGCGATGCCCGCCTGCTGGTGCTGGGCGATGCGCGCATCCTGCAGCCGGGGATGCTGCGCTGGCTGCGGGCGGTGGCCTGGGCGATCGCCTTGCTGGCGCTGATGATCGTCGTGGCGACGGCGGTGCCGCTGCTGTGCGGCAGGCTCCTTGCGTCGGGCGCGGGTCCATGTGCCTCGTTCGCCACGGCAGTGACGGCCGCCATCCTCTATGCCGTGGCGGTGCGCCTGGGCGAACGGCGCTGGCCGGCGGAACTGGCCTGGCGTGCGGCACCCTCGCAGTTGGCCGGCGGCCTGCTGCTGGGCGCGGCGATGTTCGCGGCGGTGATGGCGCTGATGGCGGCATTGAACGTGTACACGATCCGCTGGACCGGGCCGGCGCCGCTGTGGGGACCGCTCGGCAAGGCGCTGCAGGCCGGCGTGGTGGAAGAACTGATGCTGCGCGCGATCCTGCTGCGCCTGCTGTGGCGCGCGTTCGGTCCCTGGCTGGCGTTCGCGCTGTCGGCGGCGCTGTTCGGGCTGGCCCACCTCGGCAATCCGAACGCCAGCGTGTTCGCCGCGCTGTGCATCGCGGTGGAGGCCGGGATCATGCTGGGCGCGTTCTACGTGCTCACCGGCCGGCTCTGGGTCTCCATCGGCGTGCACGCGGCCTGGAACTTCACCCAGGGCTATCTGTTCGGCGCGGCGGTGTCGGGCACCGACATGGGGCCGGCGATCGCGCGCAGCACGGCGCAGGCCGGGGTGCCGGACTGGCTGAGCGGCGGCGCGTTCGGACCGGAGGCCTCGCTGCCAGGGCTGCTGGTGTGCACGGTGGTGGGCGCGCTCGCGACCTGGGTGGCCTGGCGCAAGGGACGCTTCGGCACCCCTGCGCGCGGCGCGGGCAGTACGCCCGCGGCCTGAGCGCTTTCGCTCGGCGCGGCCGTCGGCGATGCAGCGCGCCCGGCAGCCGCCGGACACGCGTCAGCTGCGGCGGCTCAGCCGCCGGGATTGAACGCCAGCGTGCGGCGGGTGGTGATCGGCGCGCTGACCGGTTCGAAGCGCCAGCGCTTGGTCGCGTTCAGCGCCTCGCGGTCGAACACCCGCGGTGGCGTGGAGCGCAGCACGCGTGCGTTGGTGACCGCACCGTCGGTGCCGACGGTGATCTCCACCAGCACTTCGCCAGCGGTACCGGAGCGCAGCGCTTCGGGCGGATAGCGCGGGGCCGGGGTGCTGATCGGGCGCAGGGTCTGTGCGGTGGCAGCGGATGCCGGTGCGGCCGCGGGCGTCGCCGCCGGGGCCGGCGTCGGTTGCGCGGTGGCGGCGGGCGTGCCGGGGCGGGCGGCGGCCTGGCGTTCGGCTTCCTGGCGTGCGCTCTCGCGGCGCGCGGCTTCCTGTTGCGCGGCGATCTGCTGCGCCGCCTGCGCCTCGCTGGCCTGCTGCTGCGCCTGCTTCTGCTGCTCGGCGGCCAGCTTGGCCTTCTGCTCGGCGTCCTTCTTGGCCTTGTCGGTCTCGTCCTGGCTGCGCTGGGCCACCGTCTCCATGCCCTTGCTCACGCCCTGCTTGAGCCGCGGGAGCGCCGGCGCCTGCGGATCCATCTTCTCGATCAGGCCGATCAGGCGCTGCGCTTCCGGGAAATCCTCGCGGTTGATGCTCTGTTCGGCGGCGATCAGCGTGTACGGCATCAGGTCGGTCAGCGCGCTCTTGACCCCGGCATCGTCCGGCTGCTTGTCGCGCAGGGCCAGGTAGTACTCGACCGCGTTGTTGCCGGCCGGCGCATACATGCGGTTCTCGCGCAGCGCCTGGCTGGCCGAGTCGTGCAGCTGTTCGGTGCCCATCGACTGCACCTTGGCCGACACCGGCGGCGGTGCCGGCGCGTTGGCCGCGGCGGTGGCCGGTGCGGTGGTGGGTGGCGCGGTCTCGTCCTGCTTGGAGCAGGCCGCCAGCGCGGCCAGCAAGAGAACGGGCGCGACACGGCGCGCCTTGGCGAGTGTGGTGAGTTGCGACATGCGTCCCCCTGAATCCCCGGTGTTGGCAATCAACGATGCGATGGCGGTGCGTTCGCGGTGCTGCGGCCCCCAAGCCGCCAGCGCACCCCATCGGTCAATCTAGCATCCGCGGCCGCCGCGTGTGTGGCAGCCGCAGCGCTGCGGCAAAAAGCGTGACGCTGCGCGCGTCGTTCAGTGCGCCGGCCGCGCCGGCGCGGATCCGGACATGATCCGGTCGGTCCAGGCGATGCCGATCGCCGACAGGATGAAGATGCCATGGATGATGGTCTGCCACAGCACGCCGGTGGCGGTCAGCGTCGCGCAGCTCTTCAGGTCCACCGTGCCCACGGCGCTGGCCAACTGCTCCGGCGAGCACATCGGCATGCCGCCGAGCGCGCCGACCGCGATGAAGGTCTTGAGCAGGTGGATCGAGGAGATGCCGATGATCGACAGCGCCAGCTTGACCTTGAGCACGCTGGCGTTGACGTGGCTCAGCCACTCCGGCTGGTCCGGGTGGCCTTCCAGGCCCAGCCGCGACACGAAGGTCTCGTAGCCGCCGACGATCACCATCACCAGCAGGTTGGAGATCATCACCACGTCGATCAGGCCGAGCACGATCAGCATGATCTGCTGCTCGCCCAGGCGCGGCGCCTCGTGGATCAGGTGCCACAGTTCCTTGCCGAACAGGAACACGTACACGCCCTGGGCCACGATCAGCCCCAGGTAGAGCGGCAACTGCAGCCAGCGCGAGGCGAAGATCAGGTTGGACAGGGGATGCAGGCGGGGCCGCTCGGGAGTCATGGCGTGGTCTGGAATGCTGCGTTGCGGGAGCGGCCAGGGTACCCGGCCGGCGATGACGCTGCCAAGCCGGGGGCCGCCGCTACACTCGGGATCCCCTGTCCAGGAACGCCGCCATGATCGATCTGTACTACTGGCCCACCCCCAACGGCCACAAGGTCACCCTGTTCCTCGAGGAAGCCGGGCTGGACTACACGCTCAAGCCGGTCAACATCGGCGCCGGCGAGCAGTTCGCGCCCGAATTCCTGGCGATCTCGCCCAACAACAAGATGCCGGCCATCGTCGACCACGCCCCTGCCGACGGCGGCGCGCCGCAGAGCGTGTTCGAGTCCGGCGCGATCCTGCTGTACCTGGCCGAGAAGACCGGCCGCTTCCTGCCGGCCGATCCGCGCGGGCGCGTGCTCGCGCTGGAATGGCTGTTCTGGCAGATGGCCGGGCTCGGCCCGATGACCGGGCAGATGGGGCATTTCAACGTCTACGCGCCGGAGAAGATCGGCTATGCGATCGAGCGCTACGGCAACGAGGTGCGGCGCCTGCATGGCGTGCTGGACAAGCGCCTGGCGCACAGTGCCTACCTGGCCGGCGACGACTACGGCATCGCCGACATGGCCAGCTACCCGTGGATCGAGGTGTACAACGGCCTGACCCCCGACTACGCCGCCTTCCCGCACCTCAAGCGCTGGCACGAGGCCATCGCCGCGCGTCCGGCCACCCAGCGCGCCTACGCCCTGAAGGAGCAGGTGAACCCGAACGCGGGCAAGCCGCTCAGCGATGCCGAGCGCAAGCACCTGTTCGGGCAGCGCTGAGCCGGCGCGCTTCTCAAATCCCGGGCGCACGCGCATCATCCGTGCGCTCGGTGCTCCATCAGGAACCTTCATGCGCTCTCTGTTCGCCGCTCTCGCCCTCATGCTCGCCACCCCCATCGTTCCCGCCCACGCCGAGAAACTGACCCTGGAGGCCATCACCGGCAGCAAGCCGCTGTCCGGGCCGACCCTGATGAAGCCCAAGGTGGCGCCGGACGGCTCGCGGGTGACCTTCTTGCGCGGCAAGGACAGCGACCGCAACCAGCTGGATCTGTGGGAGTACGACATCGCCAGCGGCCAGACCCGCATGCTGGTGGATTCCAAGCTGGTGCTGCCCGGCACCGAGACCCTCAGCGACGAGGAGAAGGCGCGCCGGGAGCGCCAGCGCATCGCCGCCTACACCGGCATCGTCGAGTACCAGTGGTCGCCGGATGCGCATGCGCTGCTGTTCCCGCTCGGCGGCGAGCTGTACCTGTACGACCTGCGCAAGACCGGCAGCGCCGCGGTGCGCAAGCTCACCCACGGCGAAGGTTTCGTCACCGATCCGAAGATCTCGCCCAAGGGCGGCTACGTCAGCTTCGTGCGCGGACGCAACCTGTGGGTGATCGACCTGACTAGCGGCCAGCAGCATCAGCTCACCCACGACGGCAGCGAGACCATCGGCAACGGCGTGGCCGAGTTCGTCGCCGACGAAGAGATGGACCGCCACACCGGCTACTGGTGGGCGCCGGACGACTCGGCGATCGCCTTCGCGCGCATCGACGAAACCGAGGTGCCGGTGCAGAAGCGCCCGGAGGTCTACGCCGACCACACCGAGGTGGTGGAGCAGCGCTATCCGCAGGCCGGCCAGCCCAACGTCAAGATCCAGCTCGGCACGATCGCGCCGCGCGCCGGCGCGCAGCCGCAGTGGATCGACCTGGGCAAGAACCCGGACATCTACCTGGCGCGGGTGGACTGGCGCGATCCGCAACGGCTGACCTTCCAGCGCCAGTCGCGCGACCAGAAGCGCCTGGAGCTGATCGAGGCGACCCTGGCCACCGGCAAGCAGCGCGTGCTGATCACCGAGACCAGCCCGACCTGGGTGCCGCTCACCTACGATCTGCACTTTCTCAAGGATGGGCGCTTCGTCTGGGGCTCGGAGCGCAGCGGCTACGAACACCTGTACCTGGCCTCGGAAGACGGCCGCACGCTGCGCCCGCTGACCCAGGGCGAGTGGATGGTGGACGAACTGCTGGCGGTGGACGAGGCGGCCGGCAAGGTCTATTTCTCCGCGACCAAGGAGTCGCCGACCCAGACCCAGCTGTACGCGGTGCCGCTGGCCGGCGGCGCCATCGAAAAGCTGTCCAAGCCCAACGGCACGCATGCCGCCAGCTTCGCCAAGAACGCCAGTGTGTATGTCGACAGTTGGTCCAACACCACCACGCCGCCGCAGATCGAGCTGTTCCGCGCCAACGGCGAAAAGATCGCCACCCTGCTGGTCAACGACCTGGCCGATCCGCAGCATCCCTACGCCGCCTACCGCGAGGCGCAGCGTCCGGTCGAGTTCGGCACCCTGACCGCCGCCGACGGCAAGACCCAACTGCACTACCGGCTGATGAAGCCGGCCGGCTTCGATCCGGGCAAACGCTATCCGGTGGTGGTCTACGTGTACGGCGGCCCGGCCGCGCAGACCGTGGTCGATGGCTGGCCCGGCCGTGGCGATGCGCTGTTCGACCAGTACCTGGCCCAGCATGGCTACGTGGTGTTCTCGCTCGACAATCGCGGCACGCCGCGCCGCGGCCGCGATTTCGGCGGCGCGCTGTACCAGCACCAGGGCACCGTGGAAGTGGACGACCAGTTGCGCGGCGTGGCCTGGCTGAAGGCGCAGCCGTGGGTGGATGCGGCGCGTATCGGCGTGTACGGCTGGTCCAACGGCGGCTACATGACCCTGATGCTGCTGGCCAAGCACAGCGAGGCCTATGCCTGCGGCGCCGCCGGCGCGCCGGTGACCGATTGGGGTCTGTACGACAGCCACTACACCGAGCGCTACATGAACCTGCCCAAGGCCAATCCCGACGGCTACCGCGACAGCCGCGTGGCCGCGCACCTGGACGGGCTGACCTCGCAACTGCTGCTGCTGCACGGCATGGCCGACGACAACGTGCTGTTCACCAACTCCACCTCGCTGATGAGCGAACTGCAGAAGCGCGGCAAGCTGTTCGAACTGATGACCTATCCGGGCGCCAAGCACGGCCTGTCCGGCAGCAATGCGCTGCATCGCTATCGCACCACCGAGGCGTTCCTGGCGCGCTGCTTGAAGCCCTGAGTCCATCGCTGCGCTTCCCTCTCTCTCCGCTTCCGCATGACAAGGAGTGACGCCATGTCGAGTCCGCCGCCGCTGCCCGGCACGTCCGATCCCACCTCCGCCACGGCACAGCCGCCGGCCAAGCGCGGCTGGTGGGCGCGGCACTGGAAATGGGCGGTGCCGCTGATCGCGCTGGTGCTCGGCGCCCTGCTGCTGGCGTCGATCGCGGTGTTCGTGCTTGGCATCGCGCGCGTCACCAAGTCCTCCGAGCCGTACCGGGTCGGCGTGATGGCCGCGCAACGCGATCCGCGCGTGGCGGCCGCGCTGGGCGCGCCGATCAAGGACGGCATCATGCCCAGCGGCAGCTTCAACAGCAGCGGTGGCGGCAGTGGCAATGCCGAGCTGAGCGTGTCGCTCCACGGCACGCGCGCCAACGGCACCCTGTACATCGAAGCCGAGCGCCATGCGGGTGAGTGGCACTACACCACCTTGCAGGTCTTGCCGGATGCGGGTGAAGCGATCCCGCTGCTCGATGCGCTCGGGCAGGACGCCGACAGCGACGGTGACGAGGACGCGGACGGGATGGCGGTCGAGGCGCCGCCGGTGCCCGCGGCGGACGTGCACAGCGCCACGCCTGCCGAGGCCGACGTCACGCAATAGCGGCGGCAAGCGGTTAGCCGCGCACATCGTGTGCGGTCGACAGCATCCACAGGCACGCGATGGCGTATCGCCGCGAGTCTGCATTGACGCAGCCACGCTGCGGCGTCACCACCGCCGCATGCTGCATCGCCGCGCGGTGGCGGCCATGACCTCCGGCAGATGGCCGATCCGGTAATGCCGCGTACGGTCCCTGCATCGTTCTGTCGGAGCTGCGCCATGAAGCCACGTGTCCTCGCCATCGCCCTGACCCTGGCGCTGGCGGCACCTTCGCCGTTTCCTGCGTTGGCGGCCCCGATCGCACCGGCTGCCGCGTCGGCCACGCACGCGCCCGCTTGGGTGGAGCGCAGCAATGCCTTCGCGCAGATCCTGCTGCAGGCGCAGGCGCCGTTCCAGGCCGAGGAAGTGAGCTTCTTCGGCGTGCCGGGATTCGACGACCAGGTCTCCGATTTCGGTCCCGACAACGCGCGGCGCTTCCGCGAGGCCACCAGCGCCGCGCGCCGCACGCTGCAGGAAAAACTGCAGGTGGAGCGCGATCCCAACGTGCGCCAGGACCTGGCGATCCTGATCCATGCCGCCGACCAGTCCATCGAGGGCAGCACGCTCAACGAGCGCTTTCTGCTGCCATGGACCGACGCGCCGCAGCACGTGTTCGGCGGCATCAACAACCTGTTGTCCGAGCAGGTACCGGCGGCGCGCCGCGCCAAGGCGCTGCTGCGGTTGCAGCGTTACGTCGGCCTGGCGCCGGGCAGCACCTCGACCCTGCAGCTGGCGCGGCAACGCTACGAAGAGAAGCGCGCCGACGGCAACCTCCTGCAGCCGACCAAGCGCGAGGTCGAGCAGGCCTTGAGCAACGTCGATACCTACGCCAAGGGCATTCGTTCGTTGTTCGCCGAGTACAAGATCATCGGCGCGGAGGCGGCGCTGGCGGCGATGGACAAGCAGTTCCAGGACTACGCCACCTGGACGCGCACGGTGGTGTTGCCGCAGGCACGCGAGGATACGCGCCTGCCGCCCGAGCTGTATGCGTTCCAGCTCAAGCAGGTCGGCATCGACATCTCTCCCCAGGTGCTGATGCAGCGCGCGCAGCTGGAATTCATGGAAACCCGCGCGGCGATGCAGCAACTGGCGCCGCTGGTGGCCGCCGCGAAGGGCCTGCACGGCGACGATGCCCGCGACTACCGCACCGTGCTGCGCGCGCTCAAGCGCGACACCATCCCCGACGACAAGCTCGAGGCGCACTACCGCAGCGTCATTGACCGCATCGATCCGATCATCCGCCAGCAGCGCATCGTCGACGTGCCGCAGCGGCCGATGCAGATGCGCCTGGGCTCGCCGGCGGAAAGCGCCGCGCAACCGGCACCGCATTTCCGCCCGGCGCCGCTGGTCGGCAACACCGGCGAGCAGGGCACCTTCGTGCTGCCGCTGGGCAATCCGGACAGCGCCGGCAAGGGCGAGCACTACGACGATTTCAACTTCGGCGCGGCGGCGTGGACGCTGAGCGCGCACGAGGGCCGGCCCGGCCACGAGCTGCAGTTCACCGCCATGGTCGAGCGCGGCGTGTCGCTGGCGCGCAGCCTGTTCGCATTCAATTCGGTCAACGTCGAAGGCTGGGCGCTGTACGCCGAGGCCGAGATGGTGCCGTACGAGCCGCTGGACGGGCAGTTGATCGCCCTGCAGTTCCGCCTGCTGCGCGCGGCGCGGGCCATGCTCGACCCGATGCTCAACCTCGGCCTGATCGACCGCGAGCGCGCCCGCCTGGTGCTGGAGAACGACGTCGGCCTGTCGCCGGCGATGGCGCGGCAGGAACTGGACCGCTACATGGTGCGCGCGCCCGGCCAGGCCGGCAGCTACTTCTACGGCTACAGCCGCATCCTGGAGCTGCGCATGCGCACCGAACTGGCGCTGGGCGCCAAGTTCGACCGGCTGAAGTTCAACAACTTCCTACTCGACCAGGGGCTGCTCCCGCCGGACCAGTTGGCCGCGGCGGTGGACGAGGTGTTCGTGCCGTCGCAGCGCAAGTGAGGGCGGGCGTATCGCTGCGCGGGAGCGCAGCGGTACGGCCGTCAGTGCTCGTAGGGCACGCTTTCCGGGCGCCGGCTCGGATCTGTCCAGTTACCTTGTTTGGCGGCTGCCGGACAGATGTCTTCGTACTGCTGCACAGCCACGATCGCGGTGGGCGTCCACGCACCGCAATGCCAGCCATGCTTGCAACAGGGAACCGGACTCGGCTTCAGGCAATAGCCTGGGTCCGCTTGCCACGACCCACTGATCGGATCGATCGGGCTCCAGTTCTTGTCGACACCTTTGCAGCCCTGGGTGCAGAACACGAAGGGGTCGTTGTCGCGGCACACAAGCTTTGTGTAGACGGGTGCGGCAATGGTGGGAAACGACAGCACGCATGCCGCTAAAATCCATATCCAGCGCTTCATAGGCTCTCCTCCTAGATGAAGACGACTCAGCGGTCTTCTGCTGCTTGAAGACGATCCAACTCACGGATTCCCTACCCGAGTGAGCGGACGGCCCCAGGTTCGCGTCCGGACGGGATCGTCCGTTCTTCCTGCGTGTGGACCATAGCGCAGGATTATTGCAGCGCTTGAATAAGGCATGCCGCTCCGGCACTGGCTGTGACGCCGTGCGTCGAGCTCGGTGGCCGACCCTCAGCGCTCCCCTGGGGCCGCCTGCGCCGGCACCGGCGCCCCCGGCGGCACCCAGATCGCCATGCCGGCGGCGCGCTTCTGCGTGGTGGGGATGCCGATGCCCAGGCCGCCACCGACGTGGCCGCCGTAGCTGCCCGCGCCGACCGACAGGCCGCCGCCGGAGCGCTGCGAACCCACGCCCATCAGCACCACGCCGTTGGCGCCGAGCTTGGCCGCGTCGCGCTTGAGCCGGTCCACCGCTGCGTCGGTCTGGCCCTGGGTGCCGAAGCCGGCCGCGCTGGAGGCTTCCAGCTGGGCGATATCCACCGCTCCCGGCGGCGGCGCGGAGTAGATCTGCACCAGCGCCGGATCGATTGGCGGCCGTGCCGCGCCGACCATCACCTTCGAGGAACTGGCGCAGCCGGCCAGGCTCAGCAGCAGCGCCAGCGGCAACAACGGTCGGATCTTCATGGCCTTGCCCCCGTCTTCGGATCTGACGCGATCATAGGCGGGCCGGGTGAATCGTGCCGAACCCGCCGCTGTCGCACCCTGGCAGGGCCGCCGTGATCCCCATGCCAAGAGTTGGGTTGCCTGGCCTGCGCCGCGCGCTATGGTGCAGGCTCACATTCGCACGGAGGCCGGCATGGGCCTGATCAGTCTGCTGTGGGGCATCGTGGCGTTGCTGTGGATGATCCTGGCCTTCATCCCGCTGCTCGGCTGGGGCAACTGGTTCCTGATCCCGTTCGCCGCGGTCGGCGCGCTGATCGCCGCGATCGGGCTGCTGTTCACCGCCACGCCCAATCGCGGCCGCGCCAAGACCGGCCTGATGCTCAACGCGCTGGTGATCGTGGTCGGGGTGATCCGGCTGAGCCTGGGTGGTGGCGTGATCTGAGCCGCGTGCCGGGCGACCGGCATGCTGTGTTGCAGCATCCTGCGCTGCGTGCCGCGCCGGCGGGAGTAACATGCGCAGCCGACGGCGGCCCGCGCGTGGGCTGCCCTGCGTTCATGCCGGTGCCGGCGGCGCGGCCTGCGGTGCCTGGCGGCACCGGCCGCGCGACTGGCGCGGCCTCCCAACATCCGCCCACCCAGGAGCCTGCACGTGGCCCATCCCCACTATCGTCCCCGGCGCATGCGCCGCGACGCCTTTTCGCGCCGGCTGATGCGCGAACACACCCTGACCGTCGACGACCTGATCTGGCCGGTGTTCGTGCACGACGTGCCCGGGCGCACACCGATCGCCTCCATGCCCGGCGTGGAGCGGCTGTCGATCGAGGAACTGCTGAAGGAGGCCGAGGCCGCGCTGGAACTGGGCATCCCGGTGATCGACCTGTTCCCGGTGATCGACCCGGCCGGCAAGTCGCTGGACGCGGCCGAGGCCTGGAACCCGGACGGCTTGGCGCAGCGCGCGGTGCGCGCGCTGAAGACGCGCTTCCCCGAGCTGGGGGTGATGACCGACGTGGCGCTGGATCCGTACACCAGCCACGGCCAGGACGGGATCATCGACGACCGCGGCTACGTGCTCAACGACATCACCGTCGAGGCGCTGGTGCAGCAGTCGCTGTCGCATGCGCAGGCCGGCGTGGACATCGTCTCGCCGTCGGACATGATGGACGGGCGCATCGGCGCGATCCGCCGCGCGCTGGATGCCGACGAACATCTGCACGTGCGCATCATGGCTTACTCGGCCAAGTACGCCTCGGCGTTCTACGGCCCGTTCCGCGAGGCGGTGGGCAGCGCCGGCAACCTCGGCAAGGCCGACAAGACCACCTACCAGATGGACCCGGCCAACGGCGACGAGGCCTTGCGCGAGATCGCCCTGGACCTGGAAGAGGGCGCGGACATGGTGATGGTCAAGCCCGGCATGCCCTACCTGGACGTGGTGCGGCGGGTGAAGGACGCATTCCGCGTGCCGACCTTCGCCTACCAGGTCAGCGGCGAGTACGCGATGCTCAAGGCGGCGATCGGCAACGGCTGGCTGGACGAGCGCGCCTGCGTGCTGGAGTCGCTGATGGCGTTCAAGCGTGCCGGCGCCGACGGCGTGCTGACCTACTTCGCGCCGCAGGTGGCGCGCTGGCTGCGCGAGGCGCGCTGAGCCGGCATCTGTCTGTGCAAGTGGCTGCAGCGCACGTCCGATAACGATGGTCGGCGTGCTGTAGGAACTGCTCCAGCCGCGATCGCGCTTCAATGGGAAAGCCCGGTCGCGGCTGAAGCCGCTCCTACGCGCGTCAGGCCGATCGGGCAGTCGCCGGCAGACAGCCCAGCCCCTGCAGCGTCGCCTCCACCGCCTCATCCAGCGGTGTGTGCGGTTCTTCGCCCAGCAGTTCCAGCAGCCGCGCGTTGCGCATGCGCAGCGGGTGCCGCCACAGCGGACGCATCTCGTGCAGTTCGCGCGCCAGCGGCCAGAACGGCACGGCCAGGGTCAGCAGCGGCCACGGGAAGCGGCGCGTGCGTGGCGGTGCCAGGCCGTGGCGCTGCGCGACCCGCGCGATCGCCGCGGCCATCTGCGTGCCGTCGGCGTCCCAGTGCCCTTCCATGTGCAGGCGGGCGAAGGCCGGCAGGCGTGCGCGCTGCTGCAGCAGAGCCAGCATGGTCCGCGCGACGTCCGGCACATAGGCCCACTGGTGGCCCACGCCCGGATCGCCCGGCAAGGTCACAGTCGCGACCGGTCGCCCGGGCCGCACCAGCCCCTGCGCGAACCAGCTGTTGCCCACGCGCGGGCCGAAGAAGTCGCCGGCGCGCACCACGATGGCCCGTGCGCCCTGCGTGGTCGCCGCCTGCAGGCGGCGCTCCAGTTCCACCCGGATCGCGCCCTTGCGCGTGACCGGGGCCTGCGGCGCGTCTTCGTCCGGCGCCGGATAGGCGTCCGGGCCGTAGTTGTAGACCGTGCCCGGCAGGACCACGGTGGCGCGCTCGGCGATCGCCGCGGCCACGGTGTTGTCGATCATCGGCAGCACCAGCTCCGACCAGCGCCGGTAACCGGGCGGGTTCACCGCATGCACGATCACCGCGCAGCCCCGGGCCGCCTGCAGCACGTCTGCGCGTTGCAGCGCATCGCCGCGGAGCCAGTGGATGCCGTCGCGCTCCGCGCTGGGGTGGGCGAGGCCGCGCTGCAGGGCGCGCACCTGCCAGCCGGCGTCGCGCAACTGCCGCGCCAGTTCGCCGCCGATGCCGCCGCTGGCGCCCAGCACCAGGGCCGTGGAAGAAGAAGGGGACATGACAGCGCTCCGTTGGGGTCGGCGCTCAGTGTCGGTGCCGGTGCCGCTCAAGAAAATTGGCGAATACTGCGAACCAGCTATACATTTCTGTATGGACAACGCGATCGGCTGGGAACTCTACCGGTCCTTCCTGGCGGTGCTGGAGGAAGGCTCGCTGTCGGCGGCGGCACGTGCGTTGGGCCTGACCCAGCCCACCGTCGGCCGCCACGTGGCGGCGCTGGAACAGGCGCTGGCGGTGCCGCTGTTCGTGCGTTCGCAGACCGGCCTGCTGCCGACCGATGCCGCGCTGGCCTTGCGCGGGCATGCGCAGGCGATGGGCAGCCTGGCCGCGTCGCTGCAGCGCGCGGCGGGCCGCCACGGCGATGCGGTCCGCGGCACGGTGCGCATCGCCGCCAGCGAGGTGATCGGGGCGGAACTGCTGCCGCCGGTGCTGGCGGCCCTGCGTCGCGCGCATCCGCAGCTGCGGCTGGAACTGGTGCTGAGCAACCGGGTGCAGGACCTGCTGCATCGCGAGGCCGACGTGGCGGTGCGCATGACCCGGCCCACGCAGGACGTGCTGATCGCGCGTCATGTCGGCGAGGTGGCGGTGGCGCTGTTCGCGCACCAGGACTATGTGGACCGGCACGGTCTGCCGCAGGCGTTGGAGGACCTGCCGCAGCACGCGCTGATCGGCTTCGATGCGGAGACGCCGTTCCTGCGCGCGGCGCGTAGTGCCTTGCCGGCATGGCGGCGCGAGGCGTTCGCGTTGCGCGCCGACAGCGACCTGGCGCAACTGGCATTGCTGCGCGCCGGCTGCGGCATCGGTTTCTGCCAGGTTGCGCTGGCGCGACGCACGCCGGCGCTGGTGCCGGTGCTGCCGCAGCAGGTGCGCGTGGGCCTGGACAGCTGGATCGTGATGCACCAGGACGTACGCGGCAGCGCCGCCTGCAGCGCGGTGTTCGCGGCCCTGGTCGAGGCGATGACGGCGCACACCGCCTGACGGGCGCACGCGGTGGTCGTGGCGGCCGGCGCCACGCGCATCCGGCCGCCCAACCCGGGCAGGGTGTCAGAACGCTTTTACCAATCCCGAATCCCCACTCCCGAATCTCCGCCTCACGGCAACGTCAGCGCGATCGGATTGGCCTTCATGCTGGCGCTGATCGCCGGGAACGGATCCACGCCGGACATGGTGATGACGTCGTTGATCGACACCACGTCGCAGTTGATGGTGCTGTCGTTGACGCACATGTAGGCGGCCGCGCCGTTGCCCGGCTCGTACACCGCCTTCCACACGTAGTCCGGGACCTGCACGTTGTCGGCGCCGATGCTGCTGCGCGTGCCGCTGTCGAAGGCCGGGCCGGTGACCACGTAGACCTCGCCGCGCTGCTTGGCCAGCTGGCGCACCTGCTCCTCGATCCGCGCCCACTCGCCGGTGTTGAGCTTGTGGTCCTGCGGGACCACGTTGGCCATCGAGAAGGTTTCCTTCTCCGAGTTGGTGGTCGAGGCGTCGCCGGCCGGGGTCATGTGGCCGCGGTCGTAGCCGGAGTTGGTGTAGTCCGAGGTGTGCGAGCGGTCGGCGGCGGGGATGCCGGTCTCGTCGTGGAAGGAGCCGACGCGGCCGATCGATTCGGCACCGGCGACCTGCTGGTCGGTGATGTGCTCGGCCGAGTACAGCGGACCCTTGGTCACGCCCGAGGCCATCAGCACGTATTCGGTATGGCAGACCTCGGTGGTGCGGCTGGTGATCGACGCGTCGAGCGTCGGCGCCTTGCCGCCGGCGTAGAGCGTGGGGCAGCTGGTGGCGGCGCTGGCCGCCTGGGCGGCGAACAGCGCAAGCAGGGCAAGACAACCGCGCAGGGAGACGGACATTGCAGGAACCTCGGGGGTGGTCGATGGAGGTGAAGAAACTGGCCACGTTCGATGTCCGTCAGGTGACCGCTGGATGTGCTGCCAATGGCAACTGCGCCGCGGGTCACGCTTGGCGGTAGACGCCGCAGGGCGACGTATCAATCGCATGCGATAAGCGTTCTCATTTACAATGCGCGACCGCCCCGTCCCGCACCGCGCCGCCGTGATCAAGTCGCTGTTGTTCCAGTTGCATTGGCTGCTCGGCATCAGCGCCGGTCTGGTGCTGTCGGTGATGGGGCTGAGCGGGGCCACGCTTGCCTTCGAGGACGAGATCGTGCGCCTGGCCAATCCGCCGCTGGCGGCCATCGCCGCACGCCATGCCGCCGGCGAGCAGCCCTTGCCGCTGGCCGAACTGGCGCGGCGCCTGGACCTGGACGGCGCGCACCGCAGTAACCGCCTGCTGATCGATCCCACCGGCACGCGGCCGTCCGCGGTGCGCCTGCCGGGCCGCGACGGCGGCCGCCTGTACTTCGACCCCTACACCGGCGCGGTGCTGCCGGCGCCGCGCCTGGACGGGTTCTTCTCCTTCGTCGAAGACCTGCACCGGCGCCTGGCCGCCGGCGAGCGCGGCAAGGCGGTCACCGGGGTTTGCGCCTTCGTGCTGATCTTCTTCTGCCTGTCCGGCCTGTATCTGCGCTGGCCGCGGCGCTGGTGGAGCTGGCGCGCGTGGTGGGCGGTGGAGTGGAACCGGCAGGGGCGCAGCTTCCTGTGGAGCCTGCACTCGGTGATCGGTACCTGGTGCCTGCTGGTGTACCTGCTGATCGCCGCGACCGGGTTGTACTGGTCCTACGACTGGTACCGGCAGGGACTGGTGGCGGTGCTCGGCGGCGATGCCGCGCCCAAGGAGAGGGAGGGCGGCCGTGGCGGCAAACCACCGGCGGTGGACTACGCGCGGCTGCAGGCGGCCCTGGCGACCGTGCCGGCGGCGCAGCGCGCCTACCTGGACCTGCGTCTGCCTGGCCGCAGCGGCCAGCCGATCGTGGCCCGCTACCTGCCGCCCGATCCGGCGCACGACCGCGCCTACGACAGCGTGGAGGTCGATCCGGCCAGCGGCCGCGTCCTGCGCCACCTGGAATATCGGCAGCAACCGCTGGGCCGGCGCCTGCTGACCAGCATGTTCGCGCTGCACAGCGGCAGCTTCTTCGGCCTGCCCGGGCGCGTGGCGATGCTGCTGGCGAGCCTGTGCATGTCGCTGTTCTTCGTCACCGGCTGGATGCTGTACCTGGATCGTCGGCGCAAGAAGCGCGCCTTGCGCGCAGCGCGGCGCGCGCTGCCGGGATTGGTCGGCGATGCCGCCGGCGCCTGGCTGGTGTGCTTCGCCAGCCAGAGCGGCCTGGCCGAGCGCCTGGCCTGGCAGACCGCCGCGCACCTGCAGGCCGCCGGCCTGGCGGTGGAGGTGCGTTCGCTGGCGCAACTGGAGCTGGCGCACCTGCGCGGCGCGCGGCGCGTGCTGTTCGTGGTCAGCACCTTCGGCGACGGCGAACCGCCGGACGCGGCGCGCGGTTTCGTCCGGCGCGTGTTGCGCCAGGCGCAGCCCTTGCCGGAGCTGCGCTACGCCATGCTCGGCCTGGGCGACCGGCAGTATCCGCAGTTCTGCGGCTTCTCTCGCGAGGTGCAGCGCTGGCTGGAGGCGCAGGGCGCGCAGGCGCTGTTCCCACCACTGGAAGTGGACAACGCCGACCCGCAGGCGCTGGCGCAGTGGCAATGGCAACTGTCCGCGCTCACCGGCGTGGCGGCGTCGGCGCCGGTGCTGCAGGCGCCGGAACCGCTGGACTGGCGCCTGGCCGGCCGCGTCCTGCTCAATCCCGGCAGCGCCGGCGCGCCGGTGTGGCGCATCGACCTGGTGCCGCCGCCGCAGGCGCACTGGCATGCCGGCGACATCCTGGAAGTGCAGCCTTGCCACGCCGCCGACGCGGTCCGCACCTGGCTCGCCGCGCAAGCGTTGGATGCCGAGCAGACGGTGCAGGCCGATGGTGTGCCTCAGCCGTTGTGGCAGGCGCTGGCATCCCGCGCGCTGACGCCGCCGGCGTCGGGCGACGACGTGCAGTCCTGGGTGGACGCGCTGCCGAATCTGCCGTTGCGCGAATACTCGATCGCCTCGGTGCCGGCCGACGGCCTGCTGCAGCTGGTCGTGCGCCTGACCCTGCGCGACGACGGCAGCCCCGGGCTCGGCGCCGGCTGGCTGTGCCAGCACGCGCCGCTGGGCGCGGTACTGCGCGCACAGGTGCGCGCCAACCCGGGGTTTCGCCGGCATGGCGCTGCGCCGATGCTGTTGATCGGCAACGGCACCGGTATCGCCGGCCTGCGCAGCCTGCTGCGCGAGGCCGAGCAGGCCGGTGTGCACGGGCACTGGTTGCTGTTCGGCGAGCGCAACGCCGCGCACGATGCGCTGTTCTGCGACGACCTGCAGGCGTGGCAGGCCGCCGGCCATCTGCAGCGCCTGGATCTGCTGTTCTCGCGCGACCAGGCGCACAAGCGCTACGTGCAGGACGGGCTGCGCGAATCCGCCGATGCGGTCCGCGACTGGGTCGCGCGCGGTGCCACCGTGTACGTCTGCGGCAGCCTCGCCGGCATGGCCCGCGACGTGGATGCGGCACTGCGCGAGATCCTGGGCGAGGACGCGCTGGATGCGCTCAGCGCCGAGGGGCGCTACCGGCGCGACGTGTACTGAGGCGCTGCGCCGATCGCAGTGCGATCCAGGGTCTTGCGTGCAAGCCCTGATCGTCGCTGCGCATCATGATGCTGGGCTGAGGACGGCGGCAGCCATTAGGGATCCTCTGATCCATGCGGAATGCACGCGTGTAGGAGCGGCTTCAGCCACGACCAGGCGCTAGATGGGATGCTGTCTCGGCCGTTCCCGCAAGGGGAAGAGAACCACTGCCGCAGGATGACGACGTGTCCCGCTGCCCTGCAGCAGAGCGAGTCGTTAGAGGAGCACTTCGGTCGCGGCAAGCAACCGGGCGATGCGTCCGAGTGCCATGCGTCGGGACTGAAGTCCCTCCCACAACGGCTTTCTGGTCCCACTGCGGCGTGTCGGCATGGCAGCAGGCCGGACCGTCTCGCGCCGCCGCGCAACCCGCTTACCTGCAGTCGTCGCTACCGGTGGCGGTCGGCGCCTTGATCCGGTACAGGTCGCGCTTGCCAGCCCTGGGCGCGCGGGCGCTGCCTGACAGCAACAGCTCGCTGGGCTTGGATGCATCCAGCACGGCACCGGCGGTATGGCCGTCGCTGCCGTTGAACGACAGCGCCAGCGGCTGCGGGTCCGCGTAGCGGCCGCCGGCGCATTGCGCCAGCAGCACCTGGCTGCTCGCATTGCCGTGCGCACGCGCGAACAGCAGCGCGCGGCCGTCGCCCAGCCATGCCGCATCGGTCTCGTCGTCGGCGCTGTTGACTTCGGCCAGCGCCTGCGGTGCGGTGAAGGTCTGACCCTGCAGGCGCGCCACGAACAGGTCCAGGCCGCCGGCGCCGCCATGGCCGTCGCTGGCGAATAGCAGCCGCGTGCCGTCCAGCGACAGGGCCGGCGCACGTTCGTTGCCCGGCGAATTCACCGCCGCGCCCAGGTTCTGCGGCGCACCGTAGCTGCCGTCGGCCAGCAGCGGCGCGCGATACAGGTCGCTGCCGCCGTGGCCGCCGGGACGATCGGAGGCGAAGTACAGCCAGTGTCCGTCGGCGCTGAAGAACGGGTCGCTGTCCAGGTTCGGCGAGTTCAGCGGCGCCGGCAGCGGCTGCGGGTCGCTCCAGCGGCCGTCGCGCAGCAGCGCCTGCCACAGGTCGCCGCCGCCGGGCCCGCCGGCGCGGTCGGGACTGGCCCAGACGATGCGCTGGCCGTCTGCCGAGACGCTGGCGCGGTTCTCGTCGGCAGCGGTCGACACCACGCCCATGCCCTCGATGCCGAATTCGGAAAGCGCGAACGCACACGGCGCGCAGAGTAAACTCGCGGCCAGCGCGAGCGGCAGGGCAGGGGTCCGCATGAGGGATTCCATGGAATGTCGCCGCCAGTCTAAAACAACTAACGAGCGCTCCATGCCCAACTCCCGTTTTGCCGTGTTCGGCCATCCCGTCGCCCATTCGCTGTCGCCGCGCATCCACGCCGCCTTCGCCAAGCAGACCGGCATCGCCCTGCAATACGAGGCGATCGACGTCCAGGCCGACGGGTTCGCCGCGGCGCTGGCCGCCTTTGCCGCCGACGGCGGTGTCGGCGCCAACGTGACCCTGCCGCTGAAGGAAGCCGCGTTCGCGCTCAGCGTGGTGCACAGCGCACGCGCGCAGTCGGCCGGTGCGGTCAACACGCTCAGCTACCGCGATGGACAGTGGCACGGCGACAACACCGACGGCGCCGGCCTGGTGCGCGACCTGACCGACCGCAACGGCCTGGACCTGCGCGGCCGCCGCGCGCTGCTGCTGGGCGCCGGCGGCGCCGCGCGCGGCGTGGCGCCGGCGCTGCTGGAGGCCGGCGTGCAGCAACTGGTGGTGGTCAACCGGGCGCCGGAACGCGCCGATGCGTTGGTCGATGCGCTGGGCGAGCCGGCACGCGCGATCTCGCGCTACTGGGAGGACCTGCGCGAGCTGGGCGATTTCGAACTGATCGTCAACGCAACCACCATCGGCCGCGACCCGGCCGCCAGCTTCACCCTGCCGCTGTCGCTGATCAACAGCATGACCCTGGCGGTGGACCTGAACTACGGCGAGGTGGCGATCGCGTTCCTGGCCTGGGCGCGTGCGGCGCGCTGCCGCGACACCGTGGACGGCCTGGGCATGCTGGTGGAACAGGCCGCCGAGAGCTTCGAGGCATGGCATGGCGTGCGCCCGGACACCGATCCGGTGTATGCCGCGCTGCGCGAGCGCGATGCGGTCCTGGTCAGCGCCGACTGACGCCTGCGTCTTCATCGAGAGGAACGACTGCGTGGACACTGGACTTGCGATGCAAATGTTGACGACCCTGCTGTTCCAGCTGCCGGTCGTGGTGGTGTACGTGGTGGGCATGGCGCTGCTGGCCACGCGGCGACCTGGCCGCCCACGCACGCTGGGCCTGTGCGGGTTGAGCCTCATGCTGGTGGTGATGCTGCTGGGCACGGCGCTGTCGATGTTGCCGATGTGGCTGATGTCGCGTGGCGCCAGCCTGTCCCAGTTCACCATGTGGCTGGGCGTGCTGCGCGCGGTCCTCAGCCTGATGTTGACGGTGGGCGTGCTGCTGGTGGTCCTGGCGCTGCGCTTCGCCCTGCCGCCCCGCGTGGCGCCGCCGCACTGACCGACGCCACCGGATTCGAGGGAGGACGCGATGCTGGCAATGGGGCTGCACCCGCTTCTGGACATGAGCGTGCTGACCGGCGCGCTCGGCCTGCTGGCGCGCCTGTTGCTGCCGCTGATCGCCCTGCTGATGCTCCCGCGGCTGGCGCCGGGCCAAGCGCGCACCCTGGCGCGGCTCGGGCTGACGGTGTTGCTGATGGACGCGATCCTGCCGCGGCTGTTGAACGCGATCCTGGGCTCGGTGGCGCTGCTGTCTCCGCAGTTCCGCGGCGTCCATCCGGACGCTTCCGCGCTGGTGCATCTGCTGGACGATGCGCTGTACGTGGCCGGCCTGGCGTTGCTGCTGCGCGCGCTGTGGCTGGCGTTGCCGCGCAAGGCCGCGCCGCCGCTGCCATAACGCGGCACGCCGCACCGTTCAGTTCCCGCGTTTCAGTCCCTGCGACGGGACGTGAGAAAATGCCGGGATGACCGATTCCGCTTCGCCGTCGACGCCGCCCGCGTCCGGCCCGTCCCCGCGTCAGCTCACCGAACCGGTCAAGCTGGCGATCCGCGATGCCTACGCCAAGCTGCAGGCCAATACGCCGGGCTTCCGCGTGCGCCGTGCGCAGAGCCAGATGATCGGCGTGGTCTCGCGCGCGCTGGGCACCTCCGGCGGGGTGGGCGTGGCCGAGGCGCCCACCGGCGTCGGCAAGAGTCTGGGCTATCTGACCGCCGGCGTGCCGATCGCCCTGGCCAGCAAGAAGAAGCTGGTGATCAGCACCGGCACGGTGGCGTTGCAGTCGCAGCTGGTCGAGCGCGACATCCCGGCCTTCCTCAAGGCCACCGGGCTGGAGGCCACGGTGGCGCTGGCCAAGGGCCGCACCCGCTACCTGTGCACGCGCAACGTTGCCGAGCTGCATGGCGAGGCGGCGCAGGACAGCATGTTCGAGGACGAGGCGCCGCTGTACGACCGTCCGCTGAGCCCGGCCGAGGCCGAGCAGGCGCGGGCGCTGGCCAAGGCCTACGCCGACCGGACCTGGAACGGCGATCTGGATGCCGCGCCGGAGCCGGTGCCGCCGTCGCTGCGCGCGCGCATCACCACCAATGCGGCCGGCTGCGCCGGGCGGCGCTGTTCGTTCGCGGTGCAGTGTCCGGTGCTGAAGGCGCGCAGCGAGGTGCGCGATGCGCAGATCGTGGTCACCAACCATGCCCTGCTGCTGTCGGCGCTGTCGCTGGGCGACAGCGACAACGGCCAGCCGCTGATCGCGCCGCCGTCGGACATGCTGCTGGTGCTCGACGAAGGCCATCACATCGCGGGCGTGGCCATCGACCAGGGCGCGGCGAACCTGCCGCTGGACGAGATGGCGCGGCGCACCGGCCGCCTGCAGGCGCTGGTCGGCGCCGCCTACCGGCTTGCCGACAAGGACCGCATCGGCAACCAATTGCCAAACGAGGCGGTCGAACTGGCCGCGCGGGTGGCCAAGGGCCTGAAGGCATTCCGCGCCGAGATCGAACGGGTGTGGGTGCCGGAGCCGGGCCAGGACGAACCGATGTGGCGCGCGCCCAATGGCCGCCTTCCCGAGGACTGGAAGCCGCTGATCGATGCGCAGGCGCAGGACACCGGGGCGCTGCTGAACTGGGTGCAGGCCGCGCACCAGATGGCGGCCAAGTCCAAGCAGGAGGACGCGGCCAAGGAGCGCCTGCAGCGCAACCTGGGCATGGCCCTGGAGATGGTCGAGCAGCAGTACGCGCTGTGGCTGGGCTGGCGCCGCGAGGACCAGGACGGGCAGCCGCCGATGGCGCGCTGGATCACCGCCTCGCGCGATGCCGATCTGATCTGCCATTGCTCGCCGGTGTCGGCCGCGCAGGTGCTGCGCTCGCTGCTGTGGAGCGAGGTGGACGCGGCGGTGCTGACCTCGGCCACGCTCACCGGCGGCGGCGATTTCCAGGCACTGGCGATCGACAACGGCCTGCCCGCGCATGCGGAGATGGTGTCGCTGTCTTCGCCGTTCGATCTGCCCAACCAGGCCGAACTGATCGTGCCGGCGTTCCCGGTGGCGCCGGACGACCGCGAGGGCCATCCGCGCGAAGTGGCGCGCTACCTGGTGCGCGAACTGGACTGGGGCAAGGGCTCGATCGTGCTGTTCACCTCGCGCTGGAAGATGCTCAAGGTGGCCGACCTGCTGCCGATCGCGCAGCGCAACCGCGTGCTGGTGCAGGGCGAGGGCTCCAAGTCGCAGATGATCGGCGAGCACATGCGCCGCATCGCCGCCGGCGAGGGCTCGGTGCTGTTCGGCCTCAATTCCTTCGGCGAGGGCCTGGACCTGCCGGGCGAGGCCTGCACCACGGTGGTCATCACCCAGGTGCCGTTCGCGGTGCCGACCGATCCGCAGACCGCCACGCTCGGCGAATGGTTCGAGAGCCGCGGCCTCAATGCCTTCAACCTGATTGCGGTACCGCACGCGCTGCGCACCCTGACCCAGTTCGCCGGCCGCCTGATCCGCACCGCCGACGACCACGGCCGCGTGATCATTCTCGATTCGCGGCTGCTGACCAAGCGCTATGGCAAGCGCATCATCGATGCGTTGCCGCCGTTCAAGCGGGTGATCGGCCAGCGGATGTGACGTCCGTTGGGCTGCCGATGTGACGCCGTGCGCCAAGCCGGCATCGCATGGGCGGGAACCCGTCTGCGCGCGGACAGGCCGTTCGCACTGGTCTAGTATCGTGGGCGACAGGGGGAAACATCATCATGCGAATCGCCACACGCTGGGCGTTCGGAGCGGCGTTGTGCGTGCTGACCAGCATCGCCGCGGCGGGTCCGATCGGTGCACCGACAGATGACGCTGCTGCGGCAGCGCCGGCCAATCCGGCCTATCGCACGCAACTGCTGCAGTTGATCAGCGACGACGCGCAGGCACGCGCCGATCTCAAGCGGGACTACTCGCCGCAGCGGCTGCAGCACGACACCGTCTCGCTGCGCGCGTATGCACGCGAGGTGCGCATGGCGCAGAAGCAAAGCCAGGAGCGCCTGACCGATCTGATCCGGCGCCAGGGCTTTCCCGATACGCAGGCGGTCGGCGCCGAGACGGCGCACGCGGTGTTCCTGATCGCCCAGCGCATCACCGAGCCTGGCTTTCGCGCCGACTTCCAGCGCGGCATCGATGCGGCCGTGCAGCGCGCCGCCTACAGCCAAGCCGATCAGGCACTGTTCGCCGATCGCAGCCGCGCGCTGAGCGCCAAGCGCTAGCGTCCGCCATCGCGGCGCTACGCGGGGTGCATCGCGCCGCGGTGCGCTTGCTGCCGCATCGCCAGGCATCGTCGCTGCTGATGGCACGTGCGCGCGTCTACATTTTGCGGCCGATCTGCAGCTGCATCGTCGTCGAGTGACGCTGCGACGACGCTGCAGCTGCAACGGATTGCGCGCTCTACCAATGGTCGCGATCACAGTGCGCGGATGCGATTGGCCGCGTCGATGGCATCGATCGCAAGGAACGAATGTTCTGCGCGCCGGACTGCCGCCATGCTGCAGCTCCCTTCACGCGAGCCGACGCCATGCGCCCTGGATCCCTGTTGTTGCTTGTCCTGTTGTCGCCTTCCCTGATCCTGTCGGCCAGCGCCGCCCAGTCCGCGCTCACCCGCGACAACGGTGCGCCGGTGGGCGACAACCAGAACTCGCAGACCGCCGGGCCCAACGGCCCGACGCTGCTGCAGGACGTGCAACTGATCCAGAAGCTGCAGCGTTTCGACCGCGAGCGCATCCCCGAGCGCGTGGTGCACGCGCGCGGCACTGGCGTGCATGGCGAGTTCACCGCCACCGCCGACATCTCCGAGCTGAGCAAGGCCAAGGTGTTCGCGCCGGGCACCACCACGCCGGTGTTCGTGCGCTTCTCCTCGGTGGTGCACGGCAACCATTCGCCGGAGACGCTGCGCGACCCGCACGGCTTCGCCACCAAGTTCTACACCAGCGAAGGCAACTGGGACCTGGTGGGCAACAACTTCCCCACCTTCTTCATCCGCGACGCGATCAAGTTCCCGGACATGGTGCACGCGTTCAAGCCGGACCCGCGCACCAACCTCGACGACGATGCGCGCCGCTTCGACTTCTTCTCGCACGTGCCCGAGGCGACCCGCACGCTGACCCTGCTGTATTCCAACGAAGGCACGCCGGCCGGCTACCGCTTCATGGACGGCAACGGCGTGCATGCCTACAAGCTGGTCAACGCGCAGGGCCAGGTGCACTACGTCAAGTTCCACTGGAAGAGCCTGCAGGGCCTCAAGAACCTGGATCCGCAGCAGGTGGTGGCGGTGCAGGGCAAGGACTACAGCCACCTGACCAACGACCTGGTCGGCGCGATCAAGCGCGGCGACTATCCGAAGTGGGATCTGTACATCCAGGTGCTCGCGCCCGAGGATCTGGCCAAGTTCGATTTCGACCCGCTGGATGCCACCAAGATCTGGCCGGGCGTGCCCGAGCGCAAGATCGGGCAGATGGTGCTGAACAGGAACGTGGACAACTTCTTCCAGGAGACCGAGCAGGTGGCGATGGCGCCGGCCAACCTGGTGCCGGGCATCGAGCCGTCGGAAGACCGCCTGTTGCAGGGACGCATCTTCTCCTACGCCGACACCCAGCTGTACCGCGTCGGCACCAACGGCCTGAGCCTGCCGGTGAACCGGCCGCGGGTGGCGGTCAACAACGGCAACCAGGACGGGGCGATGAACGCCGGCAGCACCAGCAGCGGCGTGAACTACGAGCCGAGCCGGCTCAGCCCGCGGCCGCAGGATCCGAACGCGCGCTACAGCCAGTTGCCGCTGTCCGGCACCACCCAGCAGGCCAGGATCGCGCGCGAGCAGAACTTCAAGCAGGCCGGCGAGCTGTTCCGCAGCTACAGCAAGAAGGAGCAGCAGGACCTGATCCAGAGCTTCGGCGAATCGCTGGCCGGCACCGACGACGCGAGCAAGCACATCATGCTCTCGTTCCTGTACAAGGCCGACCCGGCCTACGGCAGCGGCGTGGCGCGGGTGGCCAAGGGCGACCTGGCGCGGGTCAAGCAACTGGCCGCGCAGTTGCAGGATTGATGCGTCTCACGCGCGGCCCGGCGGCGGCATCGCCGCGCCGCGCACTTTCTTGCGGAGACTCCTTATGCGTCGTGTTGTGCTCTTCCTTCTTGGCCTTGCGGTCAGCGCCACGGCGGTCGCTGCACCGGCCGCGCCTGCGGCGCCCGATCCGGCGGCGGTGCAGGCGCAGTTGCGTACCTATTTCTTCGATGCCGCGCGGCAGGGCCGCCAGGACATGCTGGCCGAGTTCATCCGCGCCCATTACGATCTCGATACCCGCGACGACAAGGGCTACACCGCGCTGATCCTGGCCGCCTATCACGGCCAGCAGGCGGCGGTGGAACAGTTGCTGCGCGCCGGTGCCGACCCCTGCGCGCAGGACAAGCGCGGCAACACCGCGCTGATGGGCGCGATCTTCAAGGGCGAGCTGAGCATCGCCAAGCGGCTGATGCAGGCAGATTGTGCACCGGACCAGCGCAACAACGCCGGACAGACCGCAGCGATGTACGCGGCCCTGTTCCAGCGCACCGAGGTGCTGAAGGAGCTCGCCGCCAAGGGCGCCGACCTGCAGGCCAGGGATGCGCAGGGCAACGACGTGGCCAAGCTGCAGCGCGGCGAGTTCGCGACCGCACCGGCACGCTGAGCGGCCTGGTTCGCCTCCGGGGCGGGGTGTCGGGCACGGCGATCGCACCGCGCGTGGATCGCAGGCCGCGGATCGGCGAAAATGCCGGGGTGGCCGGCTCCTCCGGCCCGCCGTGGCCCGAGCCGCTGCCGTTCCCGCTTCTGCGGGCGGTGGCGCATCAGGGCCGCGTGCTGCCCTGTCGGCATCGCGCCGGCGCTCTGCCGCGGCTCGCCGTCGCCCATCCCGGATCTGTCTTGAACGCCACTGCCCCTGTTTCGCCCGACGACCTGCCCCTGGCCGAGCGCCTGCGCATTGCCCTGGACCTGCTCGAGGCCATCGCCGCCGACCGGCGCGTGCTCGATACCCTGCCGGAGGCCGAGCGCGTGCGCCTGCTGCAGGTGGTCGCCCAGGTCTTCAACCCCGAACCCAAGGCGCGGCGCAAGCTGCTCAAGGAGCAGGCGCGCGAGCGCCACCAGGAGAAGGTGCGCAAGGCCGAGGAACTGCTGGCGCAGACCGGCATTCGCGCGCTGCGGCGCAAGCCGGTGTTCAGCACGCCCAACTATTTCCCGCCGCACACGCCCGAAGCGCTGATCCACGCGCAGGCCGCGGCGGCCGAGCCGGCGGCGCACTCGCCCGAGCTGCGCCACTGCTACGTGTGCAAGCAGAAGTACACCGAGCTGCATCACTTCTACGACCAGATGTGCCCGCCCTGCGCCGAGTTGAACTACTTCAAGCGCACCGAGACCGCGGACCTGCGCGGGCGCGTGGCACTGCTCACCGGCGGCCGGGTCAAGATCGGCTACCAGGCCGGGCTCAAGCTGCTGCGCGCCGGCGCCGAGTTGATCGTGACCACGCGCTTCCCGCGCGACTCGGCCGCGCGCTACGCGCAGGAGCCGGATTTCGCCGAGTGGGGCCATCGCCTGCAGGTGTACGGGCTGGACCTGCGCCACACGCCCAGCGTCGAGGCGTTCTGCAGCGAACTGCTGGCGACCCGCACGCGCCTGGATTTCATCGTCAACAACGCCTGCCAGACCGTGCGCCGGCCGCCGCAGTTCTACGCGCACATGCTGGCCGGCGAGACCGCCGCGCTGCACGAGCTGCCCGAGCACGTGCGTCGGCTGGTCGGCCAGTACGAAGGCCTGCGCGGCCCCGACCTGCTGCCGACCGGTAGCAACACGCTGCCGGCCGGAGCCGGCAATGGACGCGACGGTGCCGACGGTCTGCTGCGCGCTGCCGAACTGTCGCAGGTGCCGTTGCTGGCCGACGACCTGCTCGCCCAGCAGCACCTGTTCCCGGAAGGACGCCTGGACCAGGACCTGCAGCAGGTCGACCTGCGCGGGCGCAACTCCTGGCGCCTGCTGCTGGACGAAGTGTCCTCGGTGGAACTGCTGGAGACGCAACTGGTCAACGCGGTCGCGCCGTTCGTCCTCAACGCGCGGCTCAAGCCGCTGATGCTGCGCACGCCCGAGCGCGACAAGCACATCGTCAACGTGTCGGCGATGGAGGGGCAGTTCTACCGCAACTTCAAGACCACCCGGCATCCGCACACCAACATGGCCAAGGCCGCGTTGAACATGATGACCCGCACCTCGGCGGCCGATTACCAGAACGACGGCATCCACATGAACAGCGTGGACACCGGCTGGGTCACCGACGAGGATCCGGCCGAGATCGCCGCGCGCAAGGTGCAGGAAGAGCGCTTCCATCCGCCGCTGGACATCGTCGACGGCGCCGCACGCATCGTCGATCCGATCATCCACGGCTTCAACACCGGCGAGCACGTGTGGGGCCAGTTCCTCAAGGACTACGCGCCGACCGATTGGTGAGGCGGCGCGCCGCCGCCCTCGCGACGGTGCGCGACGTGCGTCCGCGCCCGCGCGCCGCCTAGCCTGGCGTGCGGTCCGCGGCCGTCGCGGCAGTGTTCTCGGCGTCTTTCTCGCGGCCCCAGAACTCCACCATGATGGTCATCATGGTCCACACGATCAGCGTCGGCTGCACCTTGTCCGGCAGCAGTGCCTGGCCCTTGAGCATCACGTCGATCACCTTCGGCAGCGCCAGCACCATCAGCAGGGTGTAGATCGCGTACGCCACCCGGTGCCGGCTGCTGGAAATGAACAGGATCGAGGTGACCAGGCTGGCGAGCACGCCCAGGACCACACCGAACTGCCAGGCGTTGAGGCGTTCGGTGCCGGTGAGCACCAGACCCAGGACGGCACCGAAGAACATGTTCAGGCCGTTGAGATTGGCCTGGTACTCGTCCTTGGTCATGCGCCCGAGGCCGACCTTGCCGAACACGTTCCATCCCTTGCGCATGCTTGCTCCCCTTCGCGCTGTCGCATCCTGGCGCCGCCACGCCCATCCGCTGGCCGCGCGCCTCCCCGCGCCCACTGTAGCGAAGATCGCGCGCGTCCGCCGCCTGTCCGCCGCACGCGGGGCATCCATGCGCCGACAGCGCGGGACGCGCGCCTGCGCTAGTCCAGGGTCTGCAACTCGCCGCGCGGGCCGGTCGCGGTCAGATACAGGTGGCCGAGGCTGATCGGCAGGCGGAAGCGGCGCGGGCCGGCGCTGCCGGGGTTGAGGTAGAGCACGCCATCGCGGGTCTGCAGCGACGGCATGTGCGAGTGGCCGCTGATCACCACGTCCACGCCGTCGGCGACGTGGTCCAGCGTCTTCAGGTCGTGGCGCACGTGCAGGCGCACGCCGTCGATGTCCAGGTCCAGGGTTTCGGGCAGTGCCTGCGCCCACGGCGCGGTATCGATGTTGCCGCGGATCGCGTGCAGTGGCGCCAACTCCCGCAGCGCCTCCAGCACCTCCGCTTTGCCGATGTCGCCGGCATGCACGATCGCCGCACAACCACGCAGCGCCTCCAGCGCTTCGGGCCGCAGCAGGCCATGGGTGTCGGCGATCACGCCGAGATGCAGCGGTCGAACGGGACGCATCGTTGGTGCTTCCTGGGGCATGACCAGCGTGCAGCCTATCGATTCGGAAGTGGTGGTGTGGTCGACACGTGCGCGCCAGATTCGGCGGAGGTGGCCGCGCCAAGCATCGTGCGCGGATGTGCGGGGTGGATCAACGCCGGTATCGGCACCTGGGCGCATCGCCGGCACGTCGCAGTGCATCCCGGCGTTGCAACAGCGAGTGTCCAGGGACCGCGCCCTCGGAACGCCATGCATTAACCCGCACGTAGCGGCGCGCCGCTCCATGGCGGCATGCGCACGCGGCGTGTTGTACCGTTGCCACACGCGCCGCCCACGCTGTCGCACCGCATCGCAAGGCGGCGCCGTTTCTTCTCCAGCAGACTTCGACCGATGACCGCTCCCGCACCATCCCCAGCCGCCGCCGATGCCGCGCCGCACGGCGCCGCCGCCGTGTTCCGCGTGGTCACCGGCAACTTCCTCGAGATGTACGACTTCATGGTCTATGGCTTCTATGCCACGGCGATCGGCCATGCGTTCTTCCCGGCGAAAAGCGCGTTCGCCTCGCTGATGCTGTCGTTGGCCACGTTCGGCGCCGGTTTCCTGATGCGGCCGATCGGCGCGCTGGTGCTGGGCGGTTATATCGACCGGCACGGCCGCCGCAAGGGCCTGATCCTGACCCTGGGGCTGATGTCGGCGGGCGTGCTGCTGATCGCCTTCGTCCCCGGCTACGGCACCATCGGCGTGCTGGCGCCGGTGCTGGTGCTGCTTGGCCGCCTGCTGC
This sequence comes from Xanthomonas sp. NCPPB 3570, assembly GCF_056725115.1. Taxonomy (NCBI): domain Bacteria; kingdom Pseudomonadati; phylum Pseudomonadota; class Gammaproteobacteria; order Lysobacterales; family Lysobacteraceae; genus Xanthomonas; species Xanthomonas sp. NCPPB 3570. The sequence continues at coordinate 408,623 of NZ_CM161513.1, forward strand.
AGGGCTTTTCCGCCGGCGCCGAGCTGGGCGGCGTGTCGGTGTATCTGGCCGAGATCGCCACGCCGGGCCGGCGCGGCTTCTACGTGGCCTGGCAGTCGGCCAGCCAGCAGGTGGCGGTGGTGTTCGCCGCCGCGCTCGGCGTCGCCCTGCATGCGCTACTGTCCGACAGCGTGATGGACAGCTGGGGCTGGCGCGTGCCGTTCGCCATCGGCAGCCTGATCGTGCCGCTGATCTTCCTGATCCGCCGCTCGCTGCAGGAAACCCCGGAGTTCGCCGCGCGGCAGGCGCCGGACCTGGCCGGCATCGCGCGTTCGCTGCGCGCCAATGTCGGCTTGATCCTGGCCGGCGTGGGCATGGTGATGATGACCACCGTGTCGTTCTACCTGATCACCGCCTACATGCCGACCTACGGCCGTGCCGAGCTGCACCTGAGCGAGCTGGACAGCCTGGTGGTGACCGGCTGCATCGGCCTGTCCAACTTCGTGTGGCTGCCGGTGATGGGCGCGCTGAGCGATCGCATCGGCCGCAAGCCGCTGCTGGTGTTCGCCAGCGTGGCGATGCTGCTGACGGTGTGGCCGGCGCTGCAGTGGCTGGTCGACGCGCCCTCGTTCGGGCGGCTGCTGCTGGTCGGCGAGTGGCTGTCGCTGCTGTACGGTGCCTACAACGGCGCGATGGTGGTGGCGTTGACCGAGGTGATGCCAGCGGAGGTCCGCACCACCGGCTTCTCGCTGGCCTACAGCCTGGCCACCGCCACGATGGGCGGCTTCACCCCGGCGGTGTCCACCTGGCTGATCCACACCACGCACAGCCGCGCCGCACCGGCGCTGTGGCTGTCGCTGGCGGCGCTGATCGGTCTGGTCTGCACCTGGCTGCTGTTCCGCCGCCAGCGCGGCGCCGGCACCTTTCAGGCCGCCTGAGCGCGGCACTGCGTGAGGCAGGGCAGGGCAGCGGCAGTCCGCCGCGCCCTGCGCAACGCGCGCCGGTCTAACCCAGATCCAGCGCGGCGGTGAGGTCGCCCGGTACCACGCCGCTGGCGGCGTGCATCGCGCGCTCGCGTTCGACCAGGCCCGGCAACGGCTCCAGGCCGAAGCGGCGGGTGATGAAGCGCAGGATCGAGCCGGTGTCGTAGACGCTGTGGTCGACGTGGCCGCGCCTGGCGTGCGGCGACACCACCAGCGCCGGGATGCGCGAACCCGGACCCCAGCGGTCGGCCTTGGGCGGGGCCACGTGATCCCACCAGCCGCCGTTCTCGTCGAAGGTGATGAACACGACGGTCTTCTCCCACAGCGGGCTGGTACGCAGCGCCTCCACCACCATTGCGATGTGGCGATCGCCGGCGGCCACGTCCGAATAGCCGGCGTGCATGTTGAGGTTGCCCTGCGGCTTGTAGAACGTCACCGGCGGCAGCGTGCCGGCCTGCACGTCGGCGAGGAAGCGGTTCTGCGGGGCGCTGTCGCCCAGGCCGCCGTCGCGCAGGCGGCGCGCCCGTGCCGGCGTGCCGGGGGCGAGGTTGGCGAAGTAGTTGAACGGTTGGTGGTGGATCTGGAAGTTGGGGCTGCCCGGGAACTCGCTGGTATCGCCGGTGTCGCCCTTGCCCTGCACCGCCAGCGCCCAGCCACCGGCGTACCAGGCCCAGTCCACGCCCTTGGCGTCGAGCGCATCGCCGATATGGCGGTGGGTCTGCGCCGGCAACGTGTTGGGGCTGTTCGGGTCGGCGTAGTCCGGGCGCGTCGGATCCTGGCTGGTGCTGGGCTGGAACGGCGGGCTCAGGGTGTTGATCGCCCAGAAATCCGGAGTCAGCGCGCCGTTGCGCACGAAGCGCGGCCGGCCGTTGAGCGCGGTGCCCGGCGAATCGTCCTGCACCGCCAGACGGATCTCGTCCGGGCGGTCGCTGGCCAGCACGCTGATCTGCGTCCGCCCCGGGCTGCTGTCGGCCTTGGGGTAGTACGGCGGCTGCGCGGCGATCAGGTACTGGTGGTTGAGGAACGAGCCACCGAACGCACCCATGAAGAAGTTGTCGCACAGCGTGTACTCGCGGGCCAGGCTCCACAGCCGCAGCGTTGCCGGCGCATCGGCGTAGTGGCCCATCACCAGGCCACCGGCGTCGCTCCATGCGGCGAAGCCGTCGTTGCGGCCGCCATTGATCTGCATCTGGTTCTCGTAGAAGCGATGCACCAGGTCGCGGGTCACGATGCCGTGCGGCAGCAACTGGCCGTCGGACGTGCGCAGCGCGAACGGCGCATTGGGCAGCGGCCCGATCGCGTCCTCGCCGATCTTGTAGCGGCGGTGCGCCACCACCTGTTCGTCCGGCGCCAGCCCGCCCCAGATCGGCGGCAGGATGTCGAGCACGCTGCCGTCGCGGTCCACCTGCCGCGCCTGCGCCGGCGTCACCTTGGACAGCGGCTGCTGCAGCCCGGGGAACTCCGGGAACAGGTTGTTGAAGCTGCGGTTCTCGGCGTAGATCACCACCACGTGCTCGATCTTCTGCCGCAGTTGCCGATCCAGTTCCGTCGGCGACAGCGCACGCGCTGGCGCACGCTTGGCAGTTTCGGCGTGGGCCTCGGCGGGGCCACCGAGCGCCAGGGCGCTGCCGGCCAGCGCCAGGCCGCCGAGCAGGCGTCGGCGTTGCGGGTTTTCGGGGGTGGTGTCGGTGTCGGCGGGCGGGGTGGACGCGGGATCCTGGGGTGGTTTCTTCACGGAGTCATCGGGCGAGGGAAAAGGCACCCGCCAGTGTGGGCCGCGTGAATGACAAGTCAAAGCAGGCCGGTCCCACTCTGGGGCCAGCGTTCAGCGGCCGTATCGCAGGCCGCGTTTCTCGAATGGCCGATGACGTTGCGGCACGCGGCGCCCGCGTCCGACCTCAGCGGCGCGCTCGTGTGCTGCCGAAGACCTGCTCGCACAGTGCCACATAGACGCCCGCATCGTCGCGCGCTGCTGCACCGGTGGCGATGGCCGCGCTCAGCGCCGGGCCGAGCCGCGCCTCGCCCAGGCGCGCGGCCAGTTCCGTCAATTGCGTCTGGAACAGGCGCTGCATGTCGGCGATCTGCCGGGCATCGTGCCCGAGCCAGGCATGGCCCTTGTCGTTGTACGCGGCGGCACCGTGCAAGGTGTCGGCCAGGTCGCGTTGCAGGTCCTGCGGATCGGTGGGCATCGTCGCGTGCGGGTTGGGGTGGGATCACGCACCGCAGCTCAGGCGGCGGGCTTTCCGGCGCCATCCGCGCCCTCGGCATCGCCCAGCGCGTGTTGCACGTACAGGCGCTTGACCAGTACGTAGAGCACCACGGTGAGCGGCGCCGCCAGCACCACGCCCATCGGCCCGAACAGCACGCCGATGCCGAACAGCGAGAACAGCAGCAGCGCCGGCGGCAGGTCCACCGCGCGCGCCTGGATCAGCGGCTGCAGGATGTGGCCCTCGAGCTGCTGCAGCACCACGAACAGCAACAGCGCGCCCAGCGCCACCTGCGGGCTGACGGTGAAGCCCAGCAGGATCGCCGGCACCGCGGCCACGATCGGGCCGACGATGGGAATGAAGTCCAGCAGCGCGGTCAGCAGCCCGATGCCCAGCGCCACCGGCACGCCCAGCAGCCACAGGCCGATGCCGGTCAGGGTGCCGATCACCGCCATCGCCAGCAATTGCCCGGACAACCACGCACGCAGCGCCTGGCCGCTGGCGGTCAGCGCCTCATCGGCGACGCCGCGCCGGTCGCGCGGCAGCAGGTGTAGCAGGCCATGCCGATACAGCCGCGGCTGCGCGGCCAGGTACAGCCCGCCGACCATCATCAGCACCGCATCGGTGACGCCGCCACCGGCCGACAGCACGATCGCGCCAGCATGCGTGGCCAGGGTCGAGGCACCGTCGCGCAACTGGTCGGGGATGCGCTCGATCTGCGGCCCCAGCGGGCCGGACTGCAGCCAGGCATGGAACTTGTTCCAGGCCGCCGGCAGGGTGGCGCGGAAGGTGTCGATCTGCGCGGCGACCTCGGCGCCGAACAGCAGCACGATCGCCGATAGCGCCAGCACCAGTACCAGGATCACCAGCGCCAGCGCCGCCCACTCCGGCAGCGGCAGCCACTTGCGCAACAGCGTGGCCAGCCCGTGCAGCAGCACGCCCACCACCACCGCGCCGAACACGATCAGCAGCAGCTCCGACAACTGCCAGGCCAGCAGCGCCAGCGCACCCAGCGCCATGACGACCAGGACCCGCGCCGTGAACGCGCGCAGGGGCGAAGGGGAACCGGGGACGGAGGCATTCATCGGTGGCGCGGATCCCGATCAGGACAATGAGCGCGGACAGTAGTGGCAGGGTGGTGCAGGGCGGGCGAAGATCGTGCGCCGCCCGTCGGGAATGCATCTCCACCGGTCAGTGCGCGCGGACGACACCGGCGCGCGCCCGCACGTGTGTCGGGTCTTGCTGCGCGTCGAGCGGCAACGGCTGAGCGGCCGGCGCCGGGCGCTACTGCCCGGCGGGCGGTTGCCAGAGTTCCACCTTGTTGCCTTCCGGGTCGATGACCCAGGCGAAGGCGCCGTATTCGGATTCGTCGATGCGGTCCAGCACGTGGCAGCCTTCCTCGCGCAGCGCCGCGACCAGGGCGTGCAGATCGTGCACCCGGTAATTGATCATGAAGGGCGCCGTGCCGGGGGCGAAGTGCGGCTCCTGCGCCGCCGCGCCGATCGACCAGACGGTGGAGCCGGTGACCGGCGCGCCGCTGCCGTCGTTCCAGGCGAAGGCGGTGCCGCCCCAGGCCTGCACGTCGATGCCGAGATGCCTCTGGTACCAGGCCTGCAGCGCGGCCGGATCCTGTGCCTTGAAGAAGATGCCGCCAATCCCCGTTACGCGTTTCATGGAGCCTCCGCTGGTCCGATGGTGGGCTGGCCGGGCAGCGGCTCGTACCCGTCGCCGCGGCCGCTCAGCCAGCGCAGTCTACGCTTGCCGGCCTCGCCCAGGTACGCGGCGGCGGCCAAGAGCAGGGGATGCCGCAGGTCCGCATCGGTCATCGTCCGCGCGTGCCCATCGACTTCGATATTCAGGAAATGCGCCTGGTCCGCCTCGTCGTCGTAGCTGCGCGCCAGCAGCCGATCGCGGCCGTCGCTGAAGTGGTAGAGGGTGTAGGCGTAGTAGTAGCCGTCTTCGTCGTCCGGCTCGCTGGCGTCCACGTGGTGGGTGATGTCGACGTGCATGCGGGTTCCATGTGCCTGTCAGGCCGCACTCGAGACCACGTGGCCTGTCCCTTCGCTGCCGTTCGCCCATAGCGTGAAATCGGCGCCCGCCGGGAAATGGGCAAGTGCGTCAGGCATCAGCAACTGTACCCCTGCCCGGAACGTATCCCCGGACGATGTGCTGCCGGTGAAGGTAAGGCGGGCCGACCACTGCTGCCGATCGATGCAAAGAATGGCGCACCACTGCCCGGAGACGAGCGCAGTGGCCTTGCTTCCTGGTTGCGCAGGATCCAGCTGCAGATCGGCCAGGAAGTGCTGCGGCAGGTCATGCATCAGGTAGATTTCCGTTCACGGCGTGCCCCAACGTTCCTCGACATTGAAAAGCACCTCGCAATCGCAGAAGCCTCCGTGCGCACCGAGCCAGGGGATGACCGACTCTGGAGCGACATTGTTGGACGCGAGGAACTGCGTAGTGAGCCGCAAGGAATGATCGCAGCCATCGGCGAGCGCGTCATTCAAGTAATCGAACAAGGCCCAGAGCGTTTCCTTGGGGAGGGGAAGGGTGGCTTCTTCACGTAGACGCTGCTCATGCTCTGCCGCCTTGCGGAGGGCTTTGCGAGGTTGGGCTTCCGGATTCTTTGTCATGGTTGCAGTCGCTGCTGAAAAACGAGGATGTGGCATGAAAAGTCGGCATGTGCGAAGTGCGCCGCGCATTGCGCAGGCAATCAGTCGCATATCAGTCGCATCGCGATGGAGCCACGTGCCTACGCTCCGCCGCCATCCGCTCGATCGCCTCGATCCCAAGACGCATCTTATCCCCCGCCGAAGTGTTTGCAGAATGGACATGTATCTTCGGCGGGACGAAGGACCGAAGCGCGACCGCCTGCTCGATCCAGAGCACCACGTCGTAGCCTGTTCCGCGCGCATCGTCGCCAAGATCGTGGTCCAGGCTGAGCTCCTCTACCTTCCCGGTCTGGAGCAGCGCGATGACGTCATCCGGCCAATACGCCCTTGTCCATCCTGCGGGTGTTTCTCGCTCGTCGTCCAGAAATACACGCATGGCAAGCGGCACCTGTTTTAGGGGCGGCGGGTCCGCCCATCGACCCGTACGCGACGAACCTACTGCAGTCCGAGGATCGGTGCGATCTCGCACTGTCGCAAGATAGTGACGAAGCGGTGTGCCGCATCAGCCGGCGCATCGCCACGAATTTCAGCACATCCGCAGCAGCGTATGTCGGAACACAAGGCCTTCCGGCGGGGATTGGTGCCGGCGTATCGCATCGTGTGCCTTAGAGGGCGGCAGTGCGGTTCGCGATCGGATACATCACACCTTCAGACTTGCAAGGGCGATGATGTGCCTGGCCTTGTCGTCACCAAGCGCGGCTACTTCCGCTTCCTGAATGATGCCGCGACGCAAAAGGCCGGCGAAGACGAGGATGAGTTGAGAATAGCGGTAGTCGTATGTCTGAGCGATTTCGCGCTGCTTTTTTACGGCCTGGTTGACCAGGGGCCAGAGAGCGTCCGGCGTGTCGATGCTTGCGGCGCTGCGTTTGAACTCCTGGAGATAGGCTTGGAGTTCGCGTTGAAGCGCGGTGTCGAACAGTGCTCTGGCTTCTTTCTTCTCGGAAGCGCTCCAGGACATGTCATGCATGGCGGCTTTCTCTTTGCGGGTACCCGGCTCGTCATGGATCATGCCAAGGCGGGGCCGGAAGGGGTGAGGGGTGGCTTACGCGGGCGATGCCGGTCGGGCGCGTCAGCCGATTGCCGGGTGTGGCTTGTGTAATGCAGTTGGCAGGAGTAGAAAAGCTGCGCTGATTCCCAATTAATACTCCCAGGACAGTCAGTTGCTCTGGTTCCAGGCCTTGATGGCCAGGGTGACCCGCTGGCGGGTATCGACATCTGCTTTGCGAACCAGATACGGCGACCGATTGCCCAATACCCCCGGCGCGGTCGATTGCACGCGCTCGGCGAGCTGCGCGATGAAATCACGCCCGAGCGCGCGGTACTGCGCAACTTCCTGGGCAGTCAGCGCCATGACCCACGCGTAACCGACGGGCCCATGGCTGCAGTTGACGTCGAGCAGCAGCGTGTCGCCGTCGCGCAGGAGGAACCAGGCATGAGGTGCGTGATCCACTACCTGCATGACATGCCCCTTCTCCGCGCGACGACAATGCCTCGCGTCCACGTTGCATGCATGACGTCACAACCCCTGTCGCTTACGTCGACGGTTTGTTCTTGCTGTAGACGATCTTCTTGCTCCCCGCCGCGCAACTGCCAATGACCTTGCGGTCCGCCTTGATATCGGCGTTGTCGAGGATCTCCAGCGTGTAGTCCTTGACCCCGTGGGCATCGAGTTTCGCGGTGAGCTCGGCCTTCAACTCCTCGCAGGATCTGCCGGCCGCGAAAGCGGACGAGGAGGCGAAGGCGAGCAGGAGAAGCGCGATGGCCTGTTTCATGATGGCACCGATAGTCGATGAAGGAGAAAGAGATTGCGGGAAAAAACACGTAACGTGTAGCGGCTTTGGCATGGCGGTCGACCTGGTCGCTCGCGGGAGCCGGGCCGTCGCGCCGAGTGTAGCAAGCGCAGATTGCGTAGACCGCTACCGCCACCGCACTCTGTCGGCGGCCGGTCGGGAGGAGCGGGACGCCGACGCCGCGGTCTGCTTCGGCGCATTCATGGATCGACCCACACGCCTGCGTCGTACATCAACCGCATCGTGTAGTTGAGCTGCAGGGTCTGGTTCGGGCCGCAGGGGATCTGTGTGGTCTTGTCCGTCGCTCCAGGTCCGGAGACGGAGATGGACGAAGCGGACCGGAGTGGATCGAACAGGCTGTACCGGTAGCCGCCGTTGTTGAACTCGATCGATGCGTTGCCGTTGGGAAACGTGTTGTAAGTGAAAAGCCCCGTCGGCGGCTTCTTCTCCGCAGGGTACTGCAGCACCAACTTGCCGCTCTCCGACGCTCGGTACTGCAGGTAGCCCGAGGTCCGGTTGACCGCCTTCGACGAGCATAGCGAAAACTCTCGCCTGCGTGTCCGGCACGTCCACAGGGTGAGCTCGTCCTTGTCGCACAGCGGACTGTGCTGGTACTCGCTCTCTGACTCCTGCAGTGTCGCTTGGGTGATGGATGACACCGGCTCAGACGCCGGTGCTGCGAGAGGCAGGCTCGTCAAGGTCGCTGCCACTGCAAGGTACGCCAGGGTCTTCTTCATTCGTGTGTCAATCCTGTGGGAACAGATCCTGTCAGAGGGGTATCGGCGCGGGTAACCGATGGCGTCGCCTTCCTGTGGCATGCGTGGAGGGCTAACGCGACTGCTGGGACCACACCAGTAGTGCCCGAGCGCGCTTGGCCAGCCTCTTGCGGTCTTTCAAGTAGAGTGTAGGGGCATGGGTGATGGCAACGGTGGTCGCCGCCTGCATCGGTGAGAGTTGGCCAAGCGGCTTGCCGAACTCTCGATTGGCAAAGCTGCTCAGTCCCTGATCCACGCCATTGTAAGAAAGGCTGCAGTAAATGCCGTACATTTGCGACTTGTCGAAATGTATCGGCAATAGCATGCGCCAAAGCGCTTCGCGTATCTGCGGTTCCCCTTGCGTCAGATCCGATGGAACGCGGGATGTCACCAGGCGGACCGCCTGCGAAGAAGGCGAGCCCACATTCGCGTCGATGAGCCTGCGGATCGCTTCGGGAGGAGAAGCATCTTCTGGATTGGCTTGAGCGAGCAGATCGCGAATTCGAGCCAGATGTGGACGCACGGCGAGCACATCGTAAGCGATCAATGCCAGGAGCATTGCTAGGACAAGGAGCGCTATTCCTTTTCCAAGATAGTGGGCGATCTTGAACATGAACACTCACCCGCCGTCGAGTTGCTTTGGGACGCGTATACCTACAATAGCTGGCGTTGCTCGGGCCTGCGCAGGAACAGCCAGCCAACGAACAAGCCGAAGCCGGCGGAAGCGAGCAATTGCACCCATTCGAGAATGACAAACAAAGTCGGCTCGCCCGTCGTGTCTGGCGGCAACAGTGCCGTGAGCAGGTCGGCAACGACGGCGTAGATGGCCAGGATGAGGCAGGCATGCGCCAGACGGTGCTGCGTCACGCGTCGCGTCATGTGTGCGAACAGCGCGGCGCATAGCAGGAACGAAATGACATTCCAGGCATTGATCCATCCAATAGGGTCGAAGAGCCCGCTGGCAAAGCCAGTGCCGCACTGGAAAAGAAACAGCAGCGCGGTGTAGGCAAGGATCGCTTTCCAGTTCATGGGGCATGTGCGAGGTGCGTGGTGAAAGCGGAGGTCAGCGCCTATCCTCCGCAACGCGCTGGACAACCGACACGCCTTCCGAATCAATCGCAGTTACCTCGACCGGACTTTTGCGGCTGGGAAATGCGATGGGCAGATGGTAGGCGACTATGTAGGTGAAGTCAGCGGATAGCTCCAAGTCGGTCCGCTTGACTGCCCAGCTAAGCGGGGATGAACGCCTGAAAGGGTGGACTAATCTCGGCGTGATTCAATTTTCGTGCTGGCATGAACTCAACTGGCCATCTCCCTCGCCCGTAGTCGTCCCGCGTAGGGTGCAACGATCGAGAGGACGAGACAGAGGGCTAGCCATATCCAAGGAGACTCAAGCTCTTGGAGGTTGCCAATGACTTGAACGTTGTTTGGCCCGTCTTTGCGATACAGAACCGGAAGACCCTGATCTGAAGACGCCTGCTTGTATTGCTCGGACTTTAGGTGCGCGTGAGAACTAAGGGTCTCACCCGATTCAAGTTTCAGGAGTACCGCATGGCCATACTTTCTCTGATCTGACGCCACTCTTATTTCATCTTGCGGGCTGTCGCCTACGGGTTGGGGCAAGAGGATCAGCCTGGCGGGTGCAGACGACAGGCGGTACTGGAACCAAGGCACTACGTTGCTGACAAACACAACGAATGTCGAAGCGGCAATCAGGTACAGCACGACAACAAACAATAGACGTTGGAATCTCATGTCGAAGACTGGGTCAAGTGGGGCGTATGGTGGGATCAGTGAGGCCTGACATCGGATCAAGCCGCGCTGCGAAGCGGCGCCGGGTCGAGAACATTGTTGGCGCGCACCCACTTTCCATGCTGCGCGAAGGCTACGGCGCCAAAGGTGAACTCGATGGCCGCCCCCACGGCAACCACGAAGACCGTGGGCGCGCGACACAACGCCAAGACAATTGCGCTCGCAGCGAGCGCCAGACCCAGCACCCAGTAGAGCCTCATGCCATAGACAGATGCAAACACCAGATAGCGGCCCCCGATGACGAGCAACATGCCCAAGAAGAACCAAGCCGGCTGACGGAGGCCCAGCCCGTACGCGAGCGGCAAGCTGAAGATGAGCCAGAACGTGCTCGCTCCCGCAAGTTGACCGAGCGGATTGCCTTTACTGTGTGCGCCAGAGGCTCCAAGAAGCTTGCACAGCAGCACGCTGACCGGGTAGATCAACATGCCGCCAATAAGCAGCGCCCAGATAGCGCGCTCCGGCGAGACGAACGCCGTAAAAGCAGTGGCGACTGCCCATGCCGTCGCCGATGCCACGATCCCAGTACTCCCGCTCAAGTAGCCGCGACGCATGTCCCACTGCGCGTCTCTGATCGTCATTTCCATCGAGCCCCTTCTCGCTGTTGTGTGTGCTAATGCCTGAGTTGCGCCGCGTTGCGAAGCGGCGTCGGCTTGAACGAATGGTTAAACGGCGCTGCCAGGCGGTGGTAAGGCATGGACCGTGCTCCCCAGCACTGCCGCCGAGCGCCGAGCATGCCATAGATCGTAGCCTTGGGGCTCACCCGAGGGCTGGCTGCTGGATGTGACCGAAGCTCAAGGTAATGAGCGCAGCGGGGCAACGACGCCGGACGACGAAGCAGGGGGGCGATCCGATGACTGGAGACTTGAGGGCTGCGCGCCGGAGCCAACCGTGAGGCGCCAGCGCTGTTGCCGAAGGTGGAAGCCGCGCCGCACGTACAGCACTGCCGCCTAACACCTGAGTTAAGCCGCGTCGCAAAGCGGCGCCCGCTTGAATAGCTTGTTAGGCGCTACCCGACCACCATGCCACGTGTCCAGGAGCTCATTTGCCACCTGCGCAGGGATCGCGCCGATAGCATGAAGATGCCAGGCGAGATGGATGGCCAGCAACTGCAAGTAGCCGTGTGGGACCAGGTCGAATCTTCGGGTGCTGGCCACTAGTTTGCAGGTGGTTATGCCATAGAGGGCACACTTATCGGAACCGGCATTGGACTCAAAGGACACATTTGTAGCCGCACAAAGCAACTGGACGACCAGCGTCGCGCTTGGGCTGAGACTCGCAATCTCCAAGATTGCAGTCTCTCCAGAAACACGGCTTCTCAACACCTCTACATCTGTGAGCAAGTCCAGCAACTGGCAAACGTCACCGACAAGTTGATCGACTGCAGACATCTGCTGCGGCGCCCGGCGTCTTGTTGGAGGGCAAGCCTTAGCCCGTCGCAGCGAGTGGCGCGGGAGAATTGCATCGATTGTTAGGCGTTCTTCTCTGGCGCCGAACCAGGCCCGGCATCCAAGCCGGATGGGTCCGACCCAAGCAGGTCCTCAAACAGCATGGCTGCGTCATCTGGTTCGATCCCTGGATCCGCCATTTTATAGAGCGTGTCGAACACGGCCTCATAGGATGCCATGCGATAGATGAGGGACAGGTCGCGCCTCGATGCTCCCAAAGAAAGCAATCTTTTCAGGGCAGGGCCGACGTCCCCGAATGGACCATCGGGCTGCTGCTGCGATGTATTGATTGCATTGTCGATCCAGACTTCCTGCATTGGCGAATTGATGATTTCGCTCCACAGTAAATCTAGGAATTCTTCGCGGCTTGGGTACTCTTCAGAATCATTCATGTTGTAGTGGTCTTGTATGCCTGGGAGTGAGTTTTATATCTAACACCTGAGTTAAGCCGCACCGCAAAGCGACGTCGGCTTGAATAAATTATTAGGTCCCGTAACAATACAAAAAAACACGCCGCAAACGAGACCGATAAAGCCGCCAGCTGCGAAATTGGCAAGATAGGGCTGCGAGCCAGCGCCTAGAAGCATGAGACTGCCCGGCAGCGAAAATGTTCCGGCTATGACAGCACCAGCGCATACACTGAGCCAACTCAAATAGCCAGCGCGCCGAAGCCACGTGACGTAGGGTAAGCCGATAGCGACCATCGTTCCATATGCGATGGGTAGACCGAAAGAAAAATAGATTACAACGGCAATGGGCCAATCCTTGAGCCCTGGCAGCCCCTCCCGCACTAGAGCGGACGCCAGCGCGTACAGCAAGAATGCCACTGGCGCCCCGAGAGGAGCGATAAGTGGACCTAGCAGGATCGATCTTTTGGTCTGAAGTGAGTTCATGCCAACGGCCTAACACTGGAAATAAGCCGCGTGCCGTAGGCACGTCGGCTTGATTGACTGGTTAGGCCAGGATGGCCCAACGAAGATGGCGCGCCGGACTGATTCGCCGACGACCGTGCTGTCTGGGGCTGCGACCGATACAGGGCCTGCCACGTGGACCATCCGATGAGGTGACACAGCCAAGTGTCAGCCGGCGCTGTGGTGGATGCAAGCGCGGCACCAACACCAAGCTAATGCCAGCCGCCTAACGCCTGAATTAAGCCGAGCCGCGAAGCGGCGTCGGATTGACTGATTGTTAGGCCGCATCTGCGACCCGCAAATGAACGAACTCGCCATGTTGCTTGTCGCGGATTGCTGCCTCAATTACCTCACGCCCAGACCCCTCTAGCACTAGGCCCGCGCTCCATCCCCTAGGAATGACTGGAACCGACTTGCGATAAATTATTGCATCAGTTAAGCGAAGACTGATTGAACTTGACCATAACTCATTGCGATGACCAGAGCCAAGGGCGCCTTCGTGGCGAATCTTTACGAGCAGTGTGAAAAACGTTCCGACTGCCACTTCTTCAGCATTGTTAGTCCCGACGATGATTCCTCGAGCTTCAATGCGGTCTAGAAAAATATCCGGACTTTTCATATGCGTCCTAACGCCTGAGTTAAGTCGCGCCACGAAGCGGCGTCGGCTTGAATGAAATGTTAGACGCGCTGCGGCGCCGTATAGGCTGCCGTCTGTTTGACATGACTACAGCCCGCGGAAAGTATTGTTGCACTTACCGCAGGGGCAAGAAATTACCCAAGCACAGGGCCTTGACTAATTGCGAAGGGTCTGCGGCTCTACGGAAATCTGCCCGCCGCAAACGACACAGAGCTGATCCAACGGCTCACCGTTCTGTGACTGACCGAGCGCAATAAGTACCGGCCCCGCCTCTGTTGGAAGCTTGGTCATATCCAAGCCGGTCAAATACTTGTGGGAGCTGGTCATGCGCGCCTAACACCCTAGTTAAGCCGCGCCGCGAGGAGGCGTCGGCTTGGACGAATTGTTAGCTGCCAACCTTGGAAAGGAAGGCGGCCAGTTCCCGGTCGCCGCGGACCAGACCGGCGGCAGCCGCGTATGGGTCGAACTCTCGCGCGACGCCATCGGCCACGGGCAGCCTGACTGCCGGACAGCCTTCCGCAATCAGCGCTTCAGCACCTGCAACCCGAAGGAGGTACTGGACGATGAATCCACCGACGATCATGACTAGGAAACCGACGTCTTCTTCCGGGAACTGCTGATCCTTCAGCCAGCGATCAAGGTGCGGTGCAACCGAAGCGGGATCGAGAGGCGCGCCCGTTTGGTGAAGCCCGATGCGCCCGAGGACATTATCCAGCATGGGCGCGGTTTGTTCGAGTAACTGGTACGCATCCATTGGCATCTAACGCCTAAGTTAAGCCGCGCCAAAGACGTCGGCTTGAATGAATTGTTAGGTGTCTGTGGAGATGTCATCCCACTCTTGATCCATATATCCAATGAGCCAGTTGAGGGTATGGTGCCTCTCCATGGTTACTCCCGGTTCTAGGGATGCTGGGGCTTGCTTGCCGTTTATCCTGGCATCAACTACCGCCCAGTGATAGCGATAGATTAGATCCGCCTCATCCAGGATCTCTTCTATGGGCCGTAGGTTGGAATCAGAAATAAACTGTGAGGAAGTGCGTTCGTGTAGGAACTTCACAGCGCGTGGGACGTCGCAGATTTCGGTGGGCTTTCCCAAGGACTCGACGTAGCCAAGCGACCAAAGCAGAGTCCATGCAGCCTCATACCGCCAAGCAAACTGGATTCGGTCATGGGTAGTAGGAGATTGCTGCTGAACGAAGGCCGCCTCGTTGGGCGTGAAGTGTCCATCGAGACCATAGTCTTTGACGATCTTGTCGACAATAGGCTGCTCTAGGCCTTCACCGTTAACGGCCACGACTAGTAGAGCCATTGCCCGCCACGCAATTTCCTCTTTGGTCCTGCGTTTGACATCTCGGACATCTTCAATTGCCGGAAGATGTTCGATGACTGGCACCCCTTCCGATTTGAGTCGGGCGATTGAACGTGTTCTCCGCTCGAGCGACGCCTCTGTTGCGTTGGATTCCATGACCTTGATCTTTTCCTTCCGATCTTCGATAGGGGGTGTGTCTTGCGCACAGGAAGACAGCGCGAGAAGCATCAGAAATGAGGCAAGAGAGAGAATATATGGGGACACGTAACACTTGAGTTAAGCGGCGGCGAAGCCGTCCGCCTTGAACGAATGGTTAGCGTGCCTATTCATACACGACGTCAGGGTTCATTGCTTTTTGTGAAAACCAGACAGGATTGTACCGCTCGTAAAGAATGCGAGCCTGCTCCTGCCAAATAAAATGGCAGCTTTCTCGTCCGGTGCGTCCCGCTGCCCTTGCACGCTCCGTTGCCTCGGCGCAGGCGGATTCGATAAGTGCGGAAGTTTCTGGTGCGAGCTCTAGCGGGTCACGAAGGCCGCGGGAACTTTGGTACTGCTGACTGGCCAGTAGAACGCGCTCGCGCAGCAAGGGCTCCATGGCAGCAAGCACGACGGATGCTCGCGCGAGTGGACAGCCAGTAGCCTTGTGATACGAGAAAGCATCTTCTTGTGTGACGAGTGATGTCATTTGTGAGGGCTAACGCCTGAGTTAAGCCGCGCCGCGAAGCGGCGTCGGCTTGAAGGGATTGTTAGGTTGCATGCTACTGCGCCCACGAGACTGGAAGTGGCAGCGGGCTGAGCAGGCCCTTTGAGGCACGACGCTCAATCTCCTTTAAGGCGTTTGGCAGTGCGTCGCTTGCTTGGCAAACAATGTGTGCAAGTTGCTCTGCGGTGGCGCCCACAGAGTTAGCGGTAGCAGCGAAGTCTCCGGGGGCGGAGGCGAGGAGATCGTTGACACGACCAACGGCATGCGCCTCTCGCCATAACCCCTTGGCCCTCACATCTGTTGGAATGTCATCAAGACGGACAGCTACATCTAGGTAAAACACCCAAGGCTCTTCTCCGGAGTTCCATGAGCTACCTGTGATTCGAAACAGCTCCGTGTAGCCTGTGCGTCCGCGCGAGAAGGTGGATCCGCGCTTGGAAAAGCCAAGCGGCTTCAGACGTCGGTGAAGCTCTGTGGCCAAAGTCTTTCCGATAGCACGAACCGTCATATGCAACCTAACGCCTGAGTTAAGCCGCGCCGCGAAGCGGCGTCGGCTTGGATGAATTGTTAGAGCCCGCGTAGCCGGAAGCTCTCACGCTGCAGATTGTACTCGGCATGCAGCGACTCGAAGAGCTCGAGAAGAAGATATGCCAAGCCTGAATTGATGCGGGCAAACTCCTGCTTCTTCTCCGCTACAAACTCACGTAGATAGCCGGCGCGGAATGTCTTGAAATTCTTAATCTCTTTTTTGTCCCAACCCACGTGCTCAAGATTGTGCAGGTAGAACAGCTCTAGGCGGCGCAACTTGACATCGAGGAGCGAGTGCCTATGGACGAGAGTGTGGCGTTCTTGTGCATATGCGTCCAAGTATTTACGCAACTTCTTAAGGCGGCGGATGACCGGCTCCCTGTGCTGGACGCGATAGTTTGTAACAATTGCCGCGTGGCTAACATGCTCTTCGTTGACGCAAAGGTGGAATACGGCGTTAACAATGTGGAGCGAGCGATCATAAACCGAGTTCAAGCGAATTAAGTAGTTCTCGACGTTATAGACGACGTGACTCGCACGAGACGCTTCCAGCTTCTTCGAATAGTCGTAGTGGCTAAGGTACTCGCTGGCCAGGTGTAGTTGCTTGAACCAGCTCAGAAGGTGGGCAGTTGAGAAGCCGACGCGCTGAATGTAGAACTCATGCTCGTCGATGACAGCACCTTCCTGGGCGTTTGTCTTGGACGCGTCTTCGAGAACGGCCTGTACGAATGGGCAGAAGTCGAGGCTGTCGAGAACTGTCATAGCGGGCTCTAACGCCTGAATTAAGCCGCGCCGCGAAGCGGCGTCGGCTTGAATGAAGAGTTAGACGGTGGTGCCAGGAGATGGTGAAGCTTGGACCATGCTCCCCAGCACTGGCGCCGAGCGCCGAGCATGCCACAGATTGCGGTCTTGGGGCTTGCCCGATGTGCTAGCCGCTGGGGTGTGGCCGAGACCAAAAGCAATGAGCGCAGCGGAGCAATGACGCCGCACGACGAAACGCGTACGATCTGATGGATGGAGACGAAAGGGGGGCGTTCACGAGCCGAGCCTTGGGGCGCCAGGCGATTTGCCAAAGACGGAAAACTGGCAGCACCCACAGCACTAACATCTAATGCTGGAGTTAAGCGGTTGCGAAGTCATTCGCCTTGAAAGAGATGTTAGGCGGGAAAATAGCCTTCAGGCATGCCGGTGCCACCGCAAAGTTTTGATATGTGCCAACGATTTGCGTCGCTGTACTCGTATTGCATGTCGTAGGTTAGGTCTGATCCGACTCGAAGGACGCTCAGCCAGACAGGTCCGCTTGGATGTAGAGAATTTTCACGAAGCTCTAAGCCGATGCGTCGAACTTGAGAGATGAATGACTTGTGAGACAGCACATCAAGAATTTCCACGCGATCCGGCAATGCAAAAGAGCATCTGACCTCAAAGAAGCCACCTCCTGCGTGCATTCGTACAAAGGCTTCCCTCCAGTTTGGATTGGTTGCTCGCATCTCGGACACAACTGCTTTAGCGAGTTCAAATATCAGCTCGGAGGATCTATCGAAGTTATTCATCTCTGTCTCGGCCTCGTGCCAAAATATGAGTCAAGCGGCACGCGTAATTATGCCCGCTTCGACGGATTTCTAGTCTTCGATTAGCTGCTGAGTATAATCGGAATCCTTTGCTATTCG
Organism: Xanthomonas sp. NCPPB 3570; assembly: GCF_056725115.1. Classification (NCBI taxonomy): domain Bacteria; kingdom Pseudomonadati; phylum Pseudomonadota; class Gammaproteobacteria; order Lysobacterales; family Lysobacteraceae; genus Xanthomonas; species Xanthomonas sp. NCPPB 3570. Next base: position 426,024 of record NZ_CM161513.1, read on the forward strand.
AGGGTAAAGATCATGATTTATCAATTCTCTTAATCTAAGATTGATGCTGGCCTCCTCGAATAAGATCTGACACTCGGCACTGTCGAAAAATCTTCTTAGGTGCATCTTTAGTTCACCTGCATTCTGTTCACTGCATCGCATTCCGAAGGCCAGCAAGTCCAACTGATCAGTAACCTCGCGATAAAGGTCTATAACAAAAACTCCGTTTGGGTCGGTTTTTGATCTGAACAGTAGAACATCGCCGGAACCAACCTGAGTGTCTTCGAAAAAAAAGTGATAAAGCTCACATGGATCGCATGTGACACCGATTAAATCTAATGCAAGACGTAAGGGTGTATTTGAGATGCAGCTATCCGACTCATTCCATGAAACAAGATCAGAAGCCGACACACATCCATAGAATTCACATGCAATGAGAGGCATATAGATTTAATCTGAGTTAGTCCTCGCCATGAAGGCTACACGTGTGGTGCCGGGCGCGGTGCGTCTGCGGTGCGAAACGCGCGTCGGGACCGAGGTCCCTCCCACAGCGCGATGCCAAAGCGCCATGAAGACCGTGGAACTCCACGGTCCCCACGACAACGCCTCACCCCTCCAGCATCGCCTTGTCCCGCACCGCCCCCTTATCCGCACTGGTCGCCAGCAACGCATAGGCTTTCAATGCAGTGCTCACCTTGCGCGGCCGCGGTTCGGCTGGCTTCCAGCCCCGGGCGTCCTGTTCGGCGCGGCGCGTGGCCAGTTCCGCATCGGAGACCAGCAGGTCGATGCGGCGCTGGGGGATGTCGATGCGGATGCGGTCGCCGTCGCGAACCAGGCCGATGGCGCCGCCCGCCGCCGCTTCCGGGGAGGCGTGGCCGATCGATAGGCCGGAGGTGCCGCCGGAGAAGCGGCCGTCGGTGAGCAGGGCGCATTGCTTGCCCAGGCCCTTGGACTTCAGATACGACGTCGGATACAGCATCTCCTGCATGCCGGGGCCGCCCTTGGGGCCTTCGTAGCGGATCACCACGACGTCGCCAGCCTTGACATCGTCGGCGAGGATGCCCTTCACCGCGGCGTCCTGGCTTTCGAACACCTTGGCATTGCCCTCGAACACGTGGATGGATTCGTCCACGCCGGCGGTCTTCACCACGCAGCCGTCCTCGGCGATGTTGCCGTACAGCACCGCCAGGCCACCTTCCTGCGAGTAGGCGTGGGCGACGTCGCGGATGCAGCCGGTGGCGCGGTCGGCGTCCAGGCTCGGCCAGCGCGTGGCCTGGCTGAAGGCGACCTGGGTGGGGATGCCGGCCGGCCCGGCCTGGTAGAAGGTCTGCACCGCGGGGTCGTCGCTCTGGGTGATGTCCCACTGCGCGATGGCGTCGGCCAGGCTGCGGCTGTGCACCGTGGCCTGGTCGGTGTGCAGCAGGCCGCCGCGCGCCAGTTCGCCGAGGATGGCGACGATGCCGCCGGCGCGGTGCACGTCTTCGATATGGTACTTCTGCGTGTTCGGCGCCACCTTGCACAGCTGCGGCACGCGCTTGGACAGGCGGTCGATGTCGCGCAGGGTGAACGGCACCTCGGCTTCCTGCGCGGCGGCGAGCAGGTGCAGGATGGTGTTGGTGGAGCCGCCCATCGCGATGTCCAGGGTCATCGCGTTCTCGAACGCCTCGAAGGTGGCGATGCCGCGCGGCAGCGCGCGCGGGTCTTCGGCGCCGTACCAGCGGTGGCACAGTTCCACCGCGGTGCGGCCGGCCTTGAGGAACAGTTGCTCGCGGTCGGCATGGGTGGCGACCACGGTGCCGTTGCCGGGCAGGGCCAGGCCCAGCGCTTCGGTCAGGCAGTTCATCGAGTTGGCGGTGAACATGCCCGAGCAGGAGCCGCAGGTGGGGCAGGCGCTGCGCTCGAACGCGGCGACCTTCTCGTCGGAGGCGGTGGGATCGGCGGCGATCACCATCGCGTCGATCAGGTCCAGGTTGTGGTCGGCGAGCTTGGTCTTGCCGGCTTCCATCGGCCCGCCGGAGACGAACACGGTGGGGATGTTGAGGCGCAGGGCGGCCATCAGCATGCCGGGGGTGATCTTGTCGCAGTTGGAGATGCACACCAGTGCGTCGGCGCAGTGCGCATTGACCATGTACTCCACAGAGTCGGCGATGATCTCGCGGCTGGGCAGCGAGTACAGCATGCCGTCGTGGCCCATGGCGATGCCGTCGTCCACGGCGATGGTGTCGAACTCCTTGGCCACGCCGCCGACGCGTTCGATCTCGCGCGCGACCAGTTGTCCGAGATCCTTCAGGTGCACGTGGCCGGGCACGAACTGGGTGAAGGAATTGGCGATGGCGATGATCGGCTTGTGGAAGTCGGCGTCCTGCATGCCGGTGGCGCGCCACAGTGCGCGGGCGCCGGCCATGTTGCGGCCGTGGGTGGAGGTCTTGGAGCGATAGTCGGGCATGGGAGCAGCGAACGAGCGGGCGGGGAGGCTGGCGATGGTGGCGCGATCGGATCGTTGCTGCTGCAACCGTCCTGGGCATCCACCGGGTGGGCCGACCACGTTAGCACGCACGCTGGCGCCACCGCGCGCCGGCCAGGAGTGAGAAGCGGTTCGCAGACCTGCCCGAACACGCTTGGCAGACTGCGGTGGCCGGTGCGTCAGGGGGCGTAGGCCCGGCTCGCCCATCATGACCACAGGAGGTGTCCATGCTTCGGCATGTGCGTTCGTCGTCTTCCGCTGTTTCCTCCCCCACCCCGTCTCTTGTTTCCACCCCGGCCGATCCGGGCCGCCGCAGCGTGCTGCGCGCCGGTGTCGGCATCGCCGCCGGCGCCACGCTGTGGGGCCTCGGCGGCCAGGCCCGCGCCGCGGGCACGCTGCCGTTCGCCGGCCTCAACCTGTCCGGATTGGCGTCCAACAACTTCGTCGACAACGCCGTCATCGACCGGCACTACCGCGACATCCGCGACCAGCACATCGTCGCCGCTGGCGCCTGCCCGCTGTTCCGCCTGCCCACCACCGCCGCACGCTTCAGCACCGGCCAGGGCATGCCGCTCAACGCCACGTACTGCGACCAGGTCGAGAAGGTGCTGAATCGGCTCGCGCAGCGCGGCAAGGTGGCGATCCTGGAGTTGCACGACTACATGCGCCTGCCGATCAAGGTCGCGAGCAAATCCGGTTACCGGCGCGATGGGTCCGGGCAGTTGATCGGACCGGATGGGCGCGTGGTCACCGACCCCGCCGACCAGGCGGTGTGGAACGGGACCTACCGCAAGGGCAATTTCCTGTACCTGGGCTATTTCGATCCGGCCGACAACCTGCTCAAGCTCTACGAGTACCGCGTGATCGGAACGCCGGGCTGCACGCTGTACAACGCCGCCGGCCTGCCGGATCTGTGGAGCCGCATCGTGCAGCGCTTCCGCTCGCATCCGGCGATCTTCGGCTGGGGCCTGATGAACGAGCCTTACGAGGGGCCGGAGTACAACGCCGACGGCAGCAAGCTGGTGATGGCCGATCACTGGCTGCGCACCGCCACCGCCACTGCGGCGCGCATCTTCGATTTCGACCGGTCGCATTACGTGTTCGTCTGCGGCAACGAATACGCCAGCGCCCGCCGGTGGAAAGAGGCGTCGAACAACCTGGACACGATCCCTGACCCGTACGACCGCATCGTCTATGAGGCGCACAACTATTTGGACGACGAGGGCCGTGGAGGCGGTGCTTGGACCAATCGCAATGAAAACGTCGCGCCGGACACCGGCATCGAGATGGTCACGCCGTTCATCGACTGGCTGGCACGCAGAGGCAAGCGCGGCTTTCTCGGCGAGCACGGCTATCCGGCCGGCAACGCCAGCGCGGAATTGGCGACCAAGCGCATGCTCGCGCACCTGCAGGCCAACAACATCCCAAGCACGCAGTGGTGCTTCGGGCCCGGCTGGCCGGACAACGACGTTCTGGGCATGAGCCGCGACGTTGGCATGGACATCCAGGTCAAGTCCAATATCGCCGCGGTGCAGCCGTATTTCGACGCGCGCCTGTCCAGCTACGTGCCGCCGCCGCCGAAGAGCTGACGCGTCGCGCGTGCGTCCGCGATGACGCCCAACCGCCGGCCGCGGGTTTCCGCGGCCGGCGGAACCGGGCATCATCGTGCCTGGACTCAGGAAGACGTTGCCATGAAAAGGTCAAAGACGACCGCGTTGTTGCTGATGAGCGCGGCACCATTGCTGTTCACCGCCTGCGGGCGCGAGCCGGAAGCCAAGGCCCAGGAAGGTCTCTACACCTCGGTGGATGCCTGTGTGGCGCAGACCCACGACATCGCCACCTGCCGCGAGGCCTTCGCGCAGGCGCAGAAGCAGGCGGCGGAACAGGGGCCCAAGTACGCCAGCCGCGAGCAGTGCGCGCAGGACTATGCGCAAGATCGCTGCGTCGAGCAGCGCGACAGCCACGGCCACTCCTTCATCGGGCCGATGATGACCGGCTTCTTCCTGTCGCAGATGCTCAACAACAACCGCGCCGCCGGGTTCAATGCGGCCCCCGCCTACCAGGACCGGCAGAACCAGTGGCAGCGGCCGGCATCCTATTCCGGCGGCGCCGGTGCGGTGAGCAGCGGTACGATGCTGCGCGGCAACCAGACCATGACCCATATCGGCGCCACGCCGAACCGTGCCGTCACCGTCAGTCGCGGCGGTTTCGGCGAATCCGCCGGTGGGCGCGGCTTCGGCAGCTGAGTCCGGCTTTTTTCCCCATCGCACGAGACCCCGCATGAAACGCATCGCGATCGTCGAGCGCGGCGACTGGCGCGCCCAGGCCGCGGAGTACGGTTTCCGCTTCCACACCATCGACGGCCAGCGCTACTGGGACGAGCGCGCCTACTACGCGTTCAGCCTGCGCCAGATCGAGCGCGATCTGGAAGACCCCAGCGCCGAACTGCACGCGATGGCGATGGGCCTGCTCGACGAAATCGTCGCCAGCGAGGCGCTGATGCAGCGGCTGGCGATCCCGCCGGCGTTCCGCGACTGGATCGCCGACAGCTGGCGGCGCCGCGAGCCGCATCTGTACGGGCGCCTGGACCTGGCCTACGACGGCCACGGCCCGGCCAAGCTGTACGAACTGAACTACGACACGCCGACCTCGCTGTTCGAGTCGGCGTTCTTCCAGTGGCAGTGGTTGGAGGACCAGCGTGCGCAGGGCCGCCTGCCGGACGACGCCGACCAGTTCAACTCCATCCACGAAGCCTTGCTGGAGCGCTTCGCCGCGCTCGCCGGCGGGTTGCCGCCGCCGTTGTACTTCGCCGCGGTGCGCGATTCGGAGGAGGACCAGGGCACGATCGCCTACCTGCGCGACTGCGCAATGCAGGCCGGCGTCGGCGGCGAGCTGATCGCGATCGAGGACATCGGCCTGTCCAGCGACGGCCGCTACACCGATCTGAACGACACGGTGATCGGCGCGCTGTTCAAGCTGTATCCGCTGGAGGACATGTTCGCTGAGCGTTTCGGCCAAGCCCTGCCGGGCTCGGGCCTGCGCCTGCTGGAGCCGCCGTGGAAGGCGCTGCTCAGCAACAAGGGCATCCTGCCGCTGCTGTGGGAGCGCCATCGCGGCCATCCCAACCTGCTGCCGGCCGCGTTCGACGACGGCAGCGCATTACCGCCGGGCTGGGTGCGCAAGCCGCTGCATTCGCGCGAAGGCGCCAACATCGTGCTGCACCTGGACGATGGCCGCGTGCTGGAGAGCGACGGCCCCTATGCCGGGCCTTACATCCGCCAGCAAGCGCATCCGCTGCCGGCGTTCGAGGGTCGTTACCCGATGGTCGGCAGCTGGATCGTCGGCGACCGCGCCTGCGGCATCGGCATCCGCGAGGACGATGGCCCGATCACCCGCGACAGCGCGCGGTTCCTGCCGCATGCCATCGTCGAGGAGGCGCGGCCGGGTGTGCTGTATGCGTGAGTCTGTTTCGCGCGCCGACGCAGCGTCGCCTGACGCGCCGCGTCGGCATCGAAACCTCGGCGTGCGCTTGGTCGATTACGCCGACCAGGTCGCAGTGCGCTGCCATCGTTGCGGCACGCCGGGCTGGGTGCTGGCGCAGTGGGAGCCGTATCGCTGGCAGGCACGCTTCCGTTGCGGGCAGTGCAGCGCTGCGTTGGACAGCGCGGCGGACGACTGGGTGGGAATGGTGCAGTTGGTCGGCCGCCGGGCCTGCGGCCACTGCGGGCATCAGTGGGTGCATGTCTGCGCAGCGTCGGCCGCCGCTGTACCGCCGCCCAAGACCTTGCCCGGCCGCTGCGCGTCGTGTCGCAAGGACTGTGCGGTGGCGGTGCAGCCGCGGCGCGTGCGCGACGGCTCGCCCCACGATCCGCATTTCGGCATGCCGCTGGCGCTGGTCGCGCCGACCCGCGCCGGCGTGCTGTGGGCCTACAATCCGCGTCATCTGCAGGAGTTGCAGGACTACGTGGCGGCGACGCTGCGCGAACGCCGCGGCCTGTTCGGGCGCTCGATGGTGGCGCGATTGCCGGCGTGGATGAAGCTGGCGCGGCATCGGCCGCTGATGCTGCGGACCCTGCAGCGCCTGCAGCAGACCAGCGCGCAGTTGCCGCCGGTGCCTGCGGCGGCAACGTAGCGGCGGCGTCAGGGATTTCAGCCTCCGCCGGAAAGCGGGCCGGCGACGTCGCGCCACGCGTACTGCATGCAAATGTCTACAGCGTGGTCCGCGTCACGATTGACTGGTCTTGCCCGGCTGACGAAGATCGACTCCGGGGAGTGCTGCAGGGGCCAGCATGTCTGCATGTCGTACTCGCGCCAAAGTGCTGGCGCTGCTTGCGTGCGTCATCGTCAACTGTAGCGCGTGCGCGGTGGTGACGGTCGCCACCGCGCAAGACGAAGTGGTCGTGCGCGGCCTGTTTGGCGCGCGCATCGCAACAGCAGGCTTGGCACCTGTGGCGATCCACTCGCAAGGTCTGGGAATTTCTCAGACCCCACACGCATGGGCGGTGGGCTGGCACGCCGAAACCGCGATCTATGCTCCCCCTGCTGCGGACGCATGCCGCATCGTGCTGATTTCCAATACCGAAGCCGAGGTCCGCCGCTTGCTTGCGATCCTGCAGGCCGGCGGTGGCGATATGTCGCAGGTCTGCGTCGAATCACAGGAGGTGTCACGATGAAAACGTCTCTGGCTTGTTTCTCTCTTCTGCTGTTGGGCGGCTGCGCGCATCTGGAGCAGGCGCCGTTGGTGTATGCGTCGAAGACGACGTTCGGTGTCGATGTCTCCACGGCATCCACCGAGAACCCGGGCATTTCGATGAACCTGGGCTACAAACAGGTCGATGCGGCCTACGTGCCGGTGGCGGTGGCAAGAAAGTGCAACGAGGGCGCCGCCGGGGCCGACTGCAGCAAGAAAGGGTACGAGCTGTTGGTGATCTCCGGCGTCGCCAGAGAGGGCGATTCGGATGCGGACGGGGCCAGCGAAGACGCGCGGATCGAAGTCGCCAAGAAGGCATCGACAGACTATGCGAGGGCGCTGTCGGAGGAGACGCTGGCGAAGCAGGCGATGATCGAGGCCGATAGCAAGCTCAAGCAACTGCGCGAAAGCTACAGTGCAGCCGCCAAGCGGCAAAGCGCATACGATCAGGCGAAACTGAAATGGGCGTCGCTCCAGGCAGCGGCGGGCAGCCCGGCCACGGTCGACGAGGCGGACGTAAGTGCCGCGAAGAGCGCCATGGACGCGCTCGCGCCCACTGCTGACGATCAGGCGATTCTCGCGGGTTTCGCTCAGAGCGAGAGTGACCTGCGGCAGAACGCCGCCGCCGTGGCGGCCGAATATGCGAGCAAGCAGAAAGCCGCAGAGTTGCAGGAAGCCATTCTCAAGTCAGCCAATGCGAAGATCGCGCGCAGCAATCTGGGCGACTCCTATTCGGTCTTTGGCAGCTTCGATGGCACCAGCACGGCGAACGGCAGTGGCTCCGCGTCGATCGGGCTGGGCAAGATGTTCTCGACCGGCGTGGCCGCGCAGCGTTTGGCGAGCGGCATATCGACCATGGCCTGCTATGACCTGATCAAGAGCAAGGTTCCTGCCGCCGTGGCCGCGGCGGAACTGGAGAAGCTGTTGCAACATTGCCAATGAATCAGTGTTTGCACCGACGGCACGCGCGGTCGAGCGCTGCAGCGCCGCCGCCGCGGTCGCTCGCTACAGCAACCCGTCGCGCTTCACCGCCAGGTAGCGCTCGATCAGGGCGGCAGGCAGTTCCTCGCCGGTGACGTCGAGCACCATCACCCCGTGGCTGCGCAGCGCCTCGTGCGCGGCGCTGCGTTGCTGCAGGTAGCGCGCCACCGCGCCGGCCTGCACCGCCTGCGGCAGGTCGTGGACCTCCTCGCTCAGCGCCTGGTCCAGCTCGCGCTCGCGCAGGCTGGCCACGCACACCAGGTGGCGGCGCTGCAGCAGGCGCACCGCGGCCAGCAGGTCTTCGATGTCCTCGTCGCGCACGTTGCTGACCAGCATCACCAGCGCGCGGCGGCGCTGGCGCAGCGACAGTTCGGTGGCCGCGGCCAGGTAGTCGGTGGCCACCGGCTGCGGCTGCAGGTCGTAGCTGGCGCGCAGCAGCACGTCGACCGTGGCCATGCCGCGCTGCGGCGCCACCCAGCGCGCGTCGCCGCCGCTGGCCATCATGCCCACCGCATCGCCCTGGCGCAGCGCCAGATACGACACCACCAGCGCCGCGTTGAGCACATGGTCGAAGTGCGACAGGCCGGATTCGCTGGCCAGCATCCGCCGCCCGGTGTCGATCAGCATCAGCAACTGCTGGTTCTTCTCGTCCTGATACTCGCGCGAGATCAGCTTGCGCGCCCGCGAGGTGGCCTTCCAGTCGATCTGGCGCAGGCTGTCGCCGACCCGGTACTCGCGCATCTGGTGGAAGTCGGTGCCTTCGCCGCGGCGCCGCTTCAGGTGCGCGCCGACCAGGCGCGAGGCCTGTTCGGCGCTGAACAGGGCGAAGCGGGTCAGCGGCGCGAAGTTCGGGTACACGCGCACGGTCTGCGCCGGCCCGGCCAGGCGTTGCTGCCGCCACAGGCGCCAGGGCGCATGCAGGCGCAGGTGGGTGCCGTCGAAGACGAAGCGACCGCGCGCGGTCGGGCGCAGTTGGTAGCGCACCTGGGTCTGATGCGCGGCGGGCAGGGTCATGCGCTGTGGCAGGCCCTGCAGTTCCCAACCGCTGGGCACCAGGTCGAACAGGTCCACGCGCTGGTGCTGCGCGCTGTCCAGGTGCAGCACCACCTCGCGCTGCACGCCCAGCGGCAACGCTTCGGGCAGCTCGCGGCGCACCTGCGGCGTCGGCCGCCGCCACAGCCGCCACGCATCCAGCGCCGCGACCAGCGCGATGCCCGCCGCCACCGCCTGCCAGCTCCACAGCGGCAGCCAGCCCAGCGCCACGGCCAGGCCGCACAGCGCCCACAGCGCGAGCAAGGCCAGCAGGAGCGGTGCGGGTCTCATCGCTTGGGGGCCGGGAGGGGGGAATGGGGAATGGGGAATGGGAAAAGCGGCAGCGCTGTAGCGCGACGCATCGCTGCGTTCGTCAGCTCACTGCAATCGGGAATTGCGGGCAACGCCGGGAAGCCCGGCTTCTCCCATTCCCCATTCCCCATTCCCGACTCCCCGCTCATTTCCTCGGCGCCTCCACCTTGGCCAGCAGCGCGCTCAGGGCGTCGTCGGCGCTCTGGCCTTCGATCTGCAGTTCCGGGGCCAGGGCGATGCGGTGGCGCAGGGCCGGCTTGGCCACGTCGCGGATGTCGTCGGGGATGACGAAGTCGCGGCCGGACAGCACCGCCTGCGCGCGCGCCGCGCGGACCAGGGCGATGCTGCCGCGCGGGCCGGCGCCGAGCGCAATGCCCGGCCAGCGGCGGGTGGCGGCGACGATGCGCACGGCGTAGTCGATCACCTGCGGGTCCACCGCGATGGCGGCGGTGCCGGCCTGCATCGCCACCACGTCCTCGGCGCCGAGCACGCGCGGCACCTGCGACAGGTCGAAGTCGCCGGCGCTGCGGCCGCTGGTGACCGCGGCGACCATGCGCGCCTCGTCCTCCAGTTGCGGGTAGTCGATCAGGATCTTCAGCAGGAAGCGGTCCAGCTGCGCTTCCGGCAACGGATAGGTGCCTTCCTGCTCGACCGGGTTCTGCGTGGCCAGGGCCAGGAACGGCGGCGCCAACGGGAAGGCCGTGCCTTCGATGGTGACCTGGCCTTCCTGCATCACTTCCAGCAGCGCCGACTGGGTCTTGGCCGGGGCGCGGTTGATTTCGTCGGCCAGCAGCAGGTGGGTGAACACCGGGCCGCGGCGGATCTTGAAGCTCTCGGTCTTGGGGTCGTACACGGCGTGGCCGCTGACGTCGCTGGGCATCAGGTCCGGGGTGAACTGCACGCGTGCGTAGTTCAGTTCCAGCGCCTGCGCCAGCGCGCGCACCAGCAGGGTCTTGCCGAGGCCGGGCACGCCCTCGATCAGCACATGGCCGCCGGCCAGCAGCGCGATCAGGATCTGCTCCAGCACCTCCGGTTGGCCGATGAAGGCGTGGCCGACCGCGGCGCGGATCGCCTCGGCGCGTTCGATTAGGGCAGGGCCGGCGAGCGGCGCGACGGCGTCGGAGGGGGCGGTGGTCATAACTGGTTTCTCATCTGGACGAGGAGGCGGATGCGCTCGCGCAAGGCGGCGGGTTGATTGGGCGGCGGCGGCTGCAGCGCCTGTTCGACCTGCGCCACCGGCAGTTGCAGGCGCTCGGCGATGGCGGCGGCCTGGGCCGGGCCCTCCAGCGCGGCGGCGAGCGGTGCACGCCGCCGCAGCCGCGCCAGGAACGCCTCGCGCACCGCCGCGTGCAGCAGGTCGGCGCGGCCGAAGCGCAGCAGGTGTTCGCCGCTGGCACGCACGTGTTCCAGCAGCGAGCGGCGATCTTCGGCCGGCGCGGCGCGCAGCGGCCCGAAGCGCTGCATGCGCGACCACAGCCAGGCCAGCAGGATCAGCAGCGCCGGCAGCCAGACCGGCCAGCCGCGGATGAACAGGGTGCGCCACAGCGACGGCAGTTCGGCCGAATAGATCAGGTGGATGGTGCCCTGGCCGTAGTTCGGCCCCAGTACCTGTCGCGCCAGCAGGCGGTTGCCGGCCTCGCGCAACCCGCCGCTGCGCAGCATCGGGTCGTTCTCCATCGGCGAACCCTCGAACATCCTGCCGAGCCGGTTGTCCTGGTTCTCGAGGAAATCCAGCTCCGACAGCACGTCCACGCTGCCGTCGCCGTAGGGCACGCGCGCAAACACGAAGTCGTCGTCCTCGCCGCTCCACCAGTTGTCGGGCGTGTCCGGATCGATGTGGAAGCGGCGACCGTCGCAGAACACCTTCTGCGGCGCCGCGCCGGGCACCGCCATCATCAAGCAGTTGTCCGGGCTGCTTGCCTCGACGGTGATGTCCAGTGCTTCCAGGATCGGCACATCGCCGCGCTTGACCTCGACGGTGGGCGTGCGCAGCACCAGATGCCCGCCATGCTCCACCCAGTCCAGCAGGGCATCGCCATCGGCCTTGCCGAGCATGCGCGGGTCGCCGTACAGCACCACGCTGTCGTGCGGGCGCAGGCGCATCGCCACCAGGTCCAGGCGTTGCCGCGACTCGGCGCGCACGCCATCGGCGCGCAGGGTCTGGCGCAGCGCGTACAGCGGGTTGTAGGCGGCCTCGCCGCGCGGCGGCAGCACAATCTCCCGCTCGGCGCGTTCGTAGCGGCCGAAGAACCAGGCCGCGCCGACGCTGACCAGCAGCAGGCCGACCAGGAAGATCAGCGCATTGCGCGTGCCGGAGTTCATGCCTGCCACCGGAACTGGCGCTGCAGCTCGTCGACCAGCGCGTCGAAGGCGTCATCCTCCGGCAGCCGGCCGGCATAGGCGGCGTGCTGCCAGACCCGCACCATGCGCGCGAACAGGCCGCGGTCGGCGTCGTCGGGCAGGCGTTGCGCGGCGCGCAGGCACTGCGCCTCGGTGGCGCTGGGCGGCAGCACCAGGTCGGCGCGTTCGCACAGCGTCGCCACGCTGGCCCGGTACAGCAGCGCCAGCGCATCGCGATGGCGACCCTCGCGCCAGGCACGTCGCGCCACCGTCGCCACGTCGTCGGGCAGCGGTTGCGGCGCCAGCACCGGCACGTGCTCCGGCGCCGCCGCCACCGTCGCGCGGCGACGTCCGGTGCCGCGCATCCACGGCAGCCAGTGCCTGGCGGTGAGCAGCAGCACCAGCAGCAGGATCCCCGCCAGCAGCCACATGCCCCAGCGGCCGACGAAGGCGATGGCCTGGGCCGCGGCCTTGATCCATTTGCCGAACGGGGTGAGGTCTTGCTGCTTGTCGTCCGGCTTGGGCGGTTCGTCGGGATTGCGTTTCTTCCAGTAGCCGATGGTGCGCTTGGCGGTCAGCAGCGGGTCGGCGTAGGCACGGTCGGCGGCGCGGGCGAAGCGCGCATCGGCGGCGGGCTCGGTGTCGAACACTTCGTCCAGCGGGACCGGGTGTTCGGCGTTGTGGTGGTGGGTGTCGGCGGCGGGCGCGGCCGCGGCCTTGTCGTCGGTCTCGGCGTTTGCGTTGGTGTCGGCGTCCGCGTCGGTGTCCGTCGCGGGGTCGGTCTCGCCATCGCCATCGCGCGTGTCGTCGGCGGGCGCATCCTGCGCCGCCGCGGTCTGCGTTGCCGCGTCGTCGGCCACCGGTTGCGCTCGCAGCGCCGCGGCCGGCGCGGCGAGCAGGGCCACGCACAGCAGGAGCAGCGGCGCGGCGCCGCGCAGGCGCGCGGCCATCCGGCGCAGCGCCATCTCCACGTCCCAGGCTTCGAGCTGGGTACGCCGGTTGAGGTACAGGCCGAAGCCGGCGCCGACGAAGAACGGTTCGATCAGGGTCATCGCCAGCCAGCCGATGACGTTGAAGCCGATGTCGGCCCATGCCGGCGTCTGGTCGCCGATCAGCGCCCAGGCCGCGCGCGCGGTTTCCGGCAGCAGGTCGATGGGCACGAACATGAAGATCGTGGCGATGCAGGCCACGCACAGCATCGCCTCGAAATGCCAGCACACGCTGGCCAGCAGCAGTGCGTGGCCGTAGATGGCCCCGCCCAGGGTGCGGCGGCGCTCGCGCTGCTGGTCGGCGCTGGCGCCTTCCAGCAACTCCAGCGGCATGAACACGCTGCGTGCCGGGCTCAGCCGGCGCCAGGTCAGGTAGCCGAGCAGCGTGCGCCAGCCCCAGGCGCCCTGCGCGCGCACGGTGTCGCGCACCCGCGGCACGTCGCCGAACACCGCGCGCGAGATCACGAACAGCGGGATCCGGTCCAGCACCGGCTTCAGCCACCACAGCAACAGCGACGCCAGCCACAGCCGGTCGATCGCCCAGGCGCCGAGGTTGAGCACGACGCACAGCGGCAGGGTGACCAGCACCCACGGCTTCCAGATCGCCCCGGCGTGGCGACGGACCAGCGCAGTGCCCAGTTCCATCGCTTCCCAGGCCGAGCGTGCGCGCAGCACCACGTCCAGGCGCTCAATCCGCATCGATGGCCTCCACCCGGCCGCGACCGCCGCGCCACAGCCACGTCAGCACCAGCGTCCACAGCAGCGCCGACACGCTGTACTTGATCCACGCCGGCACGGTCGCGATGGACGACCAGAACGCCTCGATGAAAGCGGCGACCAGCAGCATCGCGGCCACGCCCAGGCACAGCCGAGCGCCGATCTTGCCGCCTTCGACCAGCGCATCGATGCGCCGCCGCCGTCCCGGCGCCAGCACCTTCAGGCCCAGTTGCAGGCCGGCGCCGCCGGCGATCACGATCGCGGTCAGTTCGAACGGCGCATGCCCGGCGACGAAGCGCCAGAAGGTGACGCCATAGCCGATCTGATGCAGGTGCCCGGCCACCGCGCCGATGGTGATGCCGTTGAACAGCAGCACCAGCACCGTGCCCAGTCCCGCCAGCAGGCCGCTGGCGAAGGTGCGCAGACCGATGCTGATGTTGTTCATGATGTAGTGGCCGAACATCTGCCAATCGGTGCCGCTGTCGCGGCCGAGCTTCTGCGCACTGGCGGCCGGGTCGTACATGCGCTCGATCTGGCTGACCTGCATCGGATCCATCAGCCCGTGGATCAGTTCCGGACGGAACTGCAGCAGCACGAAGATGGTCACCAGCGGCACCACGAACAGCGCGGTGGCCGCGGCCATGTAGCCGGCCTGGCTGCGCACCACCTGCGGGAATTCGGCGAACAGGAATTCCGCCGCGCGCCGCCAGCGCGGACGCGGCGCCCGGTACAGGACGGTGTGGCCCTGTTGCATCAGGTGCTGCAGGCGCGCGGTGACCTGCGGGCTGTAGCCGCGCTTGCACGCCAGCGCCTGCTGCTGGCACAGGCGCCGGTAGCGCGCCGGTACGTCCTCGTCGGCCAGCGGCGGCGGTTGCTGCGGATGCGGCGGCGCGACCGCGGCCGTGGCATCGCTGGGCGTGTCGGTGGCGGTCGGCGCCGGCTTGCGCGCGCTGCCGCTGCGCTGCAGCCAGGCCTCGAACGCCTGCCACTCGTGCTGATGGCGGAGGACGAACTGTTCCTGTTTCATCGGCGGCCCAGCAACCAGTTGGCCATCGCGTACAGGCGCAGCACTCCGGCCTGGCCCGGCGTGTCGGTCAGCGGCTGCGCCAGCGCGGCCAGTTCCAGCTGCCGCTCCGGGGTGAGCCGCGGCGCGCGCTCGGCGAAGGCGATCAGCGCGGCCTGTTCGGCCGGCAGCAGCGGCCGCGGCGGCGCGAGGGCGCTGGCGATCGGCGGCAACGCCTCGTCCTCGCGCGGCGGTTGGTGCACCACCAGCGTGCCGGCGACCAGGTCGCCCAGGCGCCGCGAATGGGCATCGAACAGGCAGGCGATCAGGCCGACGGCGTAGCCGAACGGCAGCATGTCCACGGTGCGCAGCAGGTTGCGGGTGATCGCCGCCATCCACCCCACCGGCGCGCCGTTGCGCGCCACCACGCGCAGGCCCAGCGCCTGCTTGCCCAGGGTCTGGCCGCGCCAGCCCTCCAGCACGATCGGGTAGGCCCAGAACACCAGGAACATCGCCACCAAATACAGGCCCTGGCCGAGGCCGCCGAGCAGGCCGAGGAGCATGCCCATGGCGGCGAGCAGGGCGAAGCGCAGCGCCAGGTCGATCAGCCAGGCCAGCGCGCGCGGCACCGCGCCAGCGGCCGGCAGATGCAGCGGCACGCCTTCGGGGGTGACGACTTCGCGATAGGTATCGAGCATGCCCCTTACCGCCGCCGCGTGGTGCGGCGGACACTGACGCCTGCGATGTGGGGAGGCCGTCCTTCCGTTCGGCCGGCTGCCTGTGGCGGCATGCTGCTCTCGACTGCGTCCTGCTCCGACACGGAACTTTAGCCGGGGTGGCGTGAATTGCCCAGCGTGACGGCGGTGCCGGTCAGCGCACCGTGCCGCCGTCGCGCTGGCGTCCGCCGAACAGCTTGCGCACGCCGGCGACCAGGCCCATCAGACCGACCAGCACCAGCTTCCAGGCCTTGGCCAGCAGCAGGCCGAGTTTGGCGAACAGGCCGGCCTTGGCCGCCAGGCCGCCGCCGATCAGGGTGGCCAGGCCGTAGCTGGCGATCTTGTCGGTGGACGGGTTGTGGTCGGCATAGCGGGCGCCGCTGTCGAACTCGGCCATCGGCAGCAACTGCTGCATGCCCGCGCGCACCTGCGCCAGTTCGCCCATGCCCGAGACCGCATTGAGGCTGAGGTAGCCATGCCGGCCGAGCACGCGGATGTCGTAGTTGAGGGTGTGCTCGCGCTCGCCCGCGAACGCCAGCTCGCGCGCCCAGTACAGCTTCTTGTTGCCGGTGTCGTAACGCGGCGGCACCGCCCAGCCGACCAGGTCGACCTGCTCGTAGCCGGCCTTCTTGCGCTGCGCGTTCTCCTCGCGGGTGGCCTCCTGCATGTCCTTGAGCATGGCCTGGTAGTCGATCTTGCTGGCGTCCTCGTCGGACACGTAGCCGTCGTCGGAATAGGTGACCACCACCGCCCAACTGCCCTTCTCGTCGAGCGCCGGCCGGCGCGGCACGATCAGGCCCAGCACGTCGTCGTCGGGCGGGTTGCCCCAGTAGCTCTCCAGCACCCGCCGCGCATCGGTCTTGTCCAGGTAGCGGAATTCCGGGCCGAGGTCGAAATGCACCTTGGCCTGCGGAACCTCGATGTGCCCGTCGCGGAAATGCAGCGTGCCGACGAACTGCTCGGCGGTCATGTCCGGGCCGCTGTCCTGGGCCAGCGCCGGGACGGCGCTGACGCACAGCGCACAGCAAAAAGCGGCCAGCAGGCCGCGCAGCGAGATCTTGAGCATCTGCGATTCCATTCGTTCGGTGGCGTCCCCACGCCAGAGACGCATAGTGTCGCGCAGGCGCAGGAAGCGCGCCAGTCGCGCGCGCGCTTTTTCCCCCTCCACGGCGTCGCGCGGCGTCCTGCCGGGGAGGCGTCGGCAGTGCTCAGGCGGGCGAGGCCGGAGCCGGTCCGAGGCCGGCGTCGAAGGCGGCCAGCAAGTGCGCGCCGTGCGGCCAGGCGCCCAGGCCGCTGGCGGCATTGAGGTGGCCCAGGCGGTCGAGTTCGACCAGTCCGCTGCCCCAGGCGGACGCGCAGCGGCGGCTGTAGGCCGGTGTCGCGTAGGGATCGTCGCTGCTGCCCACGATCAGGCTGGGGAACGGCAGCGGCGTTGTCGGCGCCGGGGCGAAGCTGGCCGCGTGCGCATGCGGGAACGCGGCGCCGTCCGGATCGGGCACCGCGACCAGGAAGGCGCCGCGCGGCAGGCGTTCGGCACGTGCGGCCCAATGCGCGACCAGCAGGCAACCCAGGCTGTGCGCGACCAGCAGCGGCGGCGTGGCGCAGTGCTGCACGCAATGGTCGAGCGCGCGCAGCCAGTCGTGCAGTTGCGGATGCGCGAACGACGCCGGTTGCAGCCGGCGCATGCGCGGGTCGTGCCGCTGCCAGAGGGTTTGCCAGTGCTCCGGTCCCGAGTCGCCGATGCCCGGCACGATCACCACGTCCTGCATGCGCTACGCTCCGTCGGAAGAAAGCGTGAGTGTCGCGCCGCCTGCCTGGCATCGCCATAGCGATGCATCGGCGCAAGCGACGGTTTTCCGATGAATCCACGGTGCATGGCGAAGGGGGCGAGGCGAGTGGCGGCGAAGACCTGGCGGGGCGATGCCCTGGATTACGCGATCCTGGAGGCGCTGCAGTGCGACGGCCGCATCGCCCTGGCGGCCCTGGGTCGGCGCATCGGCCTGTCGCAGCCGGCGATGTCCGAGCGTGTGCGCCGGCTCGAGGAGCAGGGCGTGATCACCGGCTATACCGCCCAGGTCGATCCGCGCGCGCTGGGCCTGGCGACCTCGGCCATCGTCCGCCTGCGCACCACGCATGCGCAGATCGGCGCGTGCCTGGCGCTGTTCGCGCAGATGCCGCAGGTGCTGGACGTGCATCGGGTCACCGGCGAGGACTGCTTCGTGCTGCGCGTGCTGGTGCCCGCGCCGGCGCAACTGGAGCCGGTCATCGACGCCCTGGCGCGTTTCGGCGCGGTGACCACCAGCGTGGTGCTGCGCAGCGAGACGCCGCGCCCGATCGGCCGTGCCCTGCTCGCCTTGGCGGCCGAGTAGCGGTGCGGGCTACTGCGGCGCTGCCGCGGCCGCGGCCAGATAGCGGTCCTTCAGCCGCACGTAGTGCTGCGCCGAGTAGTGCAGGCTCTCGATCTCCTTGTCGCTGAGCATGCGCGCCTTGCGCGCCGGGTTGCCCAGCCACAGCTCGCCCTCGCCGACGGTCTTGCCGGGCCCGACCACCGCACCGGCGCCGACGAAGCCGTACTTCTTCACCGTGGCGCCGTCGAGGATGCACGCGCCCATGCCGATCAGGCACAGGTCCTCGATGGTGCAGGCATGGATGATGGTGCCGTGGCCGACGGTCACGTCCGCACCGATCAGGGTCGGGTAGCCGGCCGCGTTGTAGGGGCTGTGGTGGCTGACGTGGATGATGGTGCCGTCCTGGATGTTGCTGCGCGCGCCGATGCGCACGTAATTGACGTCGCCGCGGATCACCGTGCCCGGCCACACCGACACGTCGTCCTCCAGCACCACGTCGCCGATCAGCGTGCAGGCCGGGTCCACATAGACGCGCTCGCCCAACTGCGGGGTCTTGTCGAGGTAGGGGCGGATCGGGGACACGGCGCTCTCCGGCGGTGGGCGGCCGGCGGCCACGCGGACGCCGATGATAGCGTGGTCGCTCGGGCCGGCCGCCGCGGGCGCGTCCCCCGACGCGTGTCGCACGCAAGGACTAAGCTACGCCGGGCGTCGTGCGACGCCGTCGCGGAGCAATCGCCATGGTGGACCGCCCGACCGTCGCTGCCTACGACGCCGATGCCGCGCGCTATGCGCAGGACTGGCGCGACCAGGCCGCGCCCGAGGACATGTACGCACTGCTCCGGCGGCATTTCGTGCCGGGGCCGACCGCCGACGTCGGCTGTGGCGCGGGGCGCGATACGGCCTGGCTCGCAGCGCGCGGTTTCGAGGTGTGCGGCTACGATGCGAGCGCCGGGCTGCTCGAGGAGGCGCGGCGGCGCTACCGCGGCCTGCGATTCGAACTGGCCGCGTTGCCGGCACTGGCTGGCGTCGCGTCCGGCGCGTTTCGCAACGTGCTGTGCGAAACGGTGGTGATGCATCTCGACCAGGCGGACGCGGCCGCCGCCGCCGCGCGGCTGACCGAGCTGCTGATGCCGGAGGGCACCTTGTACCTGAGCTGGCGGGTGGCCGGAAACGACGCGCCGCGCGATGCGCATGGCCGCCTGTATACCGTGCTGGATGCGGCGCGGATGCGTGCGGCGCTGGGCGCCGGCGTGCAGGTGCTCGACGACCACGAGGTGGTCAGCGCCTCCTCCGGCAAGCGCGTGCATCGGCTGATCGCGCGCAAGGCCGCCGCCGCATAGCGCCATGCACCTGGCCTTGCGGCGCGGTCGGCAGTGCCGATTGTGCGATAAACGCACCGCGAATCGATATTCGCACTTGAATGGTGCAGTGCGATAAAACTAGCGTTGCCGCTGTCCCGGCGCCTGGCAGCGTGCGCCGCTGGCGGCCGCGGCGCCGCCCGCCGCCGGCGCGGTCCCGATTCTGTTGGAGATGGTGCATGTCCTGTGCGTTTTCCCGCGGCCTGGCCCTATTGGCGGCGGCCCTGCTTCCCGGTGCCGTGCGCGCCTACCAGGCCGAGCCGGCGCCGCCGGAGCGCAGCGTGCTCACCGTGGACCGCTACGCCGACGACGATGCCCCGGGATCGCTGCGCTGGGCGATCACCACCGCCAACCAGGCGCCCGGCCGTTACCGCATCGAGATCGCCGCAGTAGGCGCGCCGCCGTACGTGATCCGCCCGCGCGCGCCGCTGCCGGCGCTGCAGGGGCCGCTGCAGGTGGTGGGCCTGGCGCGGGCGCACGATGGCCAGTACATCGCCATCGACGGCGCCGGCTACATCCACGGCAAGGGCACCGCCGCCTGCCCGGGTGCGGAGAAGGGCCAGTTCGGCACCAACGTGCGCAGCACCACGCTGCCGGGCCTGGTGCTGCGCGACACCCGGGGCGTGGAACTGAGCGGCCTGGAGATCCGCAACTTCTGCATCGGCGTGCTGCTCAACCGCGCCAGCGACAATGTGCTGCGCGACAACCGCATCGTCGCCAACCACGGCGGCGCCGGGGTGATGCTGACCGGCGACGACGGCAACGGCCAGTCCACCGCCACCACCACGGTGCGCAACCGCATCGAGCGCAATACCTTCCTCGACAACGGCGACGGCCTGGAACTGACCCGCGGCGCGGCCTGGAACCTGGTGGCCGACAACGTGTTCCGCTCCACCGACGCCAACCCCGAGCCCTCGCAGGGCATCGAGATCCTGTGGGGCAACGACAACACCGTGCTGCGCAACCGCTTCGAGCGCTACTCCGACGGGTTGCAGATCAACTGGGGCAACCGCAACACCATCGCCGACAACGACTTCGCCGGCAATTCGATCGGGGTCAGCGTCACCGGCCGCGACAACCTGATCGAGGGCAACCGCCTGACCGGCAACGGCATCGGCATCGCGGTGCGCCCGCAGCCGCGCAGCGAAGCCAACCGGTTCAGCGCCAACCTGCTGTCCGGCAACGGCCTGACGATCGAGCGCTGTTTCGCCGGCGGCGCCTGCGTGCCCGGCCAGCCGCGAGGCGCCATCGTGTTCGGCGTGCCGGGCCTGGAGCATGCGCCCTTCGTCGGTTCGCGCGGCATCGGCGTCGATCCGGACCCGCGCAAGCGCGCGACGATCTGCGGCGCCACGGCGGCGGACGGTTGCCAGCCTGCGCCGAACTTCGGCCAGGCCGCCCCGCAGTTGCGCACGATCGAACGCGGTGCTGGCGTGCCGCAGGTGCAGGGTAGCTTCGTCGGCCGTCCTGGCCATCTGTACACGGTGGAGCTGTTCGGCAATCGCCGCCGCGGCGACGACGAAGCCGAGCGCTATCTCGGCCGTGCCGAGGCGGCGGTGGATGCGCAGGGGCAGGGCCGCTTCGCGCTGCCGCTGGAGGCCGACAGCGCGGATCTGGCCACGCTCACCGCCACCGTCACCAGCGACGATGGCGCGACCTCGCCGCTGAGCGCGCCGCTGGCGGTGACGCCGTGAGCCGCGTCGTCTCCGCCGGCGCGCGTGCGCCGCGTCGCCTGCCGCCGTTGCCTGCCTGGTCGCTGCTGGCCGTGGCCATCGCCTTCGTCCCGGCGGTTGCCGCCGCGCAGGACGCCACCGACCTGGCGCACAGCACCTTCAGCGGCGACTGGGGCGGCGTGCGCAGCGACTGGCTGCGGCGCGGCGTCAATGTGCGCGGCGATTACGTCGGCGAAGCCATGGGCCTGGTCGACGGCGGCCGCGGCGAGCGCGGCGCGCGCTATGCGCAGCAGGTGCGGCTGGGCGTGGACCTGGACCTGGCGAAACTGGCCGGCTGGGACGGCGGCACAGTGCATGTGACCCTCAACGACCGCCGCGGCCGCAGCACCTCGGCCGATCTGCTCGGCAACCGCTTCCCGATCCAGGAAGCCTACGGCGGCCAGTTCACACGGCTGACCGAACTGAGCTACGACCGCCGCTTCAACGACGGGCGCACGTACGTGAAGGCCGGCTTCTACGCGATGGGCAACCAGTTCGGGGCGCACACGCTGCTGACCAACTTCGTCAACGCCGCGTTCTGCGCGCATCCGCTGGCGATGTCCGGCAACAGCGGCTGGTACAACTATCCGAACGCGCGCTGGGGCGCCGAGGCGGCGCAGCAACTGACGCCGGCGACGAACCTGCGGGTCGGCTGGTTCCAGGTCAACCCCAGCACCAACAACAACGTGCACACCGCGTTCGACCTGGACGCGCGCGGCACCACCGGCTCGCTGTTCCCGGTCGAGCTCACCTGGACGCCGGGCGCCGGCGGCGCCTATCCGGGCACCTACAAGGTCGGCGGCTACTACGACTCCTCGCGGGTGCCGCGCAAGGGCCTGGATCCGCGCGCCACCACCGGCCGCGACGGTGCCTACCTGCTGGTCGAACAGAAGCTTTCCTCGCCCGGCGGCGAACGCGGGCGCGGCCTGACCGGCTTTGCCCAGTACATGGTCTCCGACCGCGCCACCGCGCAGATCACCCGTTGGTACGCCGTGGGCGGCGTGTACCAGGGCATCGGCCGGCGCAGCCAGGACCGCATCGCCCTGGGCTACGTCGGCGCCGACATCAACCATCGCCTGCTCGACGCGCGGCGCGCGGCGCTGCTCGATGCCGGCGTGCCGCCGGACGCGCCGGTGTTCGCGCTCGACACCGCCGAGGAACTCTACGAACTGTCCTACAGCGCGCAGCTGACCCCGTGGCTGATGCTGCGGCCGGATGTGCAGTACATCGTCAACCCCGGCACCTTCGCCTATACGCGCACCGACAACGCGCTGGCGGTGGGGCTGCAGGTCAAGCTCACCTTCTGAGCGCGCGCTGCGCGCCTCCTTGCCCAGGCCGATCCCGATGCCCCTGTTTCCACCACGACTGATGTTCCTGTGCTGCGCCGGCCTGCTGCTGGCGTCGCCGTTGCAGGCCGCGCCCGCGGCGCCCGCGGCGACGTCCGCGGCCACCCCGCTGCCGGCGGCGCGCGTTCTGCAGATCCGCGGGCTCGCCATCGGTGCCGGCCTGCCCAAGATCATCGTGCCGATCACCGCGCACGACGCCGAGCAGGCGTTGGCGCAGGCGCAGCGCATCGCCGCCTCCCCCGATGCGGACCTGGCCGAGTGGCGCATCGACCTGATGGACGGCGCCACCGACGCGGCGGCGCTGGCGGCATTGGGGCCGCGCGTGGCGCAGGCGCTGCACGGCAAGCCGCTGCTGCTGACCTTCCGCACCAAGGCCGAGGGCGGTGCGGTGGCGATCGACGATGCCGCCTATGGCGCGCTGTACGCGCGCCTGCTGGAGGCGCGCTTCGCCGACCTGCTCGACGTGGAGATGTTCCGCGACCCGGCGGTGCTGCGGCAGGTGGTCGAGCGCGCACACCGGCAGGGCGTGTACGTGGTGATGTCCAGCCACGACTTCCACGCCACCCCACCGGTGGCGGAGATCGTGGCGCGGCTGCAGCGGCAGCAGGCGCTGGGCGCCGACGTGCTGAAGATCGCGGTGATGCCGCGCGATCCCGGCGACGTGCTGCATCTGCTCGACGCCACCTGGCAACTGCGCCAGCGCAGCGGGCAGCCGCTGCTGACCATGGCGATGGGGCCGCTGGGCGCGGTGTCGCGGCTGTCCGGCGGCACCTTCGGGCAGAGCCTGACCTTCGGCATGCTCGGCAGCGCCTCGGCGCCGGGGCAGATCGACGCGGCGCGCCTGCGCCAGGCGCTCGACGCCCTGCACGCGGCCGCGCCCGCCAAGTGACGCCGCATCGCCGCGGTTCTCGTTCGCCGTTCCAGCAGGAGTGACCCCATGAGCCATGCCGCCGCCCCGCCCACCGCGCTCGTCCTGGACCGCATGAGCGGTTTCCAGTGGACGGCCATCGCGGTCTGCGTGCTGTTGAACATGCTCGACGGCTTCGACGTGATGGTGATGGCCTTCATCGCCCCGCACGTGTCGGAGGCCTGGCACCTGTCCGGCAAGCTGCTGGGGATCGCGCTCAGCGCCGGGCTGGTGGGCATGGCGCTGGGCTCGCTGCTGCTGGCGCCGCTGGCCGACCGCTGGGGCCGGCGCAACATGATCCTGTGCTGCCTGGCGATCCTGACCGTCGGCATGGCCGCCTCGGCGCTGGCGCAGGACATCTGGCAACTGGCCGCGCTGCGGGTGTTCACCGGCATCGGCATCGGCGGCATGCTCGCCGGCGTCGGCGTGATCACCGCCGAATACGCCAGTCCGAAGTGGCGCAGCACCGCGGTGGCGCTGCAGGCCACCGGCTATCCCATCGGCGCCACGCTGGGCGGGTTGATCGCCGCGATGCTGCTGGAACGCTGGGGCTGGCATGCGGCCTTCCTGTTCGGCGCACTCGCCTCGCTGCTGTGCATCCCGGTGGTGTTGGCGCTGCTGCCGGAGTCGCTGGATTTCCTGCTCAGCCGGCGCCCGCCGGATGCGCTGGCGCGGCTCAACGCGCTGCTGACGCGCATGCGCGCACCGACCCTGGATGCCCTGCCGCCGCGCCCGCCGGTGCAGGAGAAGGCCGGCTACGCGGCGCTGTTCACCCCGCACCTGCGCCGCAACAGTGTGCTGATCGCGTTGGGTTTCTTCATGCACATGTTCGCCTTCTATTTCGTGCTGAGCTGGACGCCGAAACTGCTGGTGCAAGCCGGGCTGTCGGCCGAGCAGGGTGTCACCGGCGGCGTGCTGCTGAACCTGGGCGGCATCGTCGGCGGCGCGTTGTTCGGCGGTCTGGCCGCACGCTTTTTGCTGCCGCGGTTGACCGCGGCCAGCTTCCTGATCGCCGCACTGGGAATGGCGGCGTTCGCCACGCTCGGCACGCAGCTGCAGCTGGCCTTCCCCGTGGCCTTCGTGATCGGTGCGGCGCTGTTCGGCTCGATGGCCGGCCTGTATGCGGTGGCGCCGATCGTGTTCGCGCCCACCGTGCGCACCACCGGCCTGGGCTGGGCGATCGGCATCGGCCGCGTCGGCGCGATCCTTTCGCCGATGACCGTCGGCGTGCTGGTCGATGCCGGCTGGCAGCCGGCCAATCTGTACTACGTGCTGGCGTTGCCGCTGCTGGTGGCCATTGCCGCGGTGCTGACGATGCGGCTGCAGCCGGCGCGTTGAGGGCAGGCGGCGGCGCGGGCGCGGGTCTGTTGCTGGCTCCGAGGACAACGCGCTTTACTGCGCGGCCTGGCCTGCGTCACCCGGTCGGCGCCGCTGCCCGGCGCCGTGCTCGATGTGTCGGCCAACCTGCGGCGCCTCGGTCGAGGCGTTGTGAGGTCTCACGAACGTGGGTCCATCCATTGCCACCGCACGCAGGTGGCAATGGCGTGCCGTTTTCCTACTTGGCGTTCGGCAAGGCGTAGGCGATCACGTAGTCGCCGCGGTCCGGCGACTGCCGCGCGCCGCCGGCGGTGATCACGATGTACTGCTTGCCGGTCTTGGTCGATACGTAGGTCATCGGCCCGCCCTGGCTGCCCACCGGCAGCCGTGCCTTCCACAGTTCCTTGCCGGTGCCGCTGTCGAACGCGCGCAGGTAGTAGTCCTGGGTGCCGGCGATGAACACCAGGCCGCTCTGCGTGGCCAGGGTGCCGCCCAGGGTCGGCATGCCGACCGGGATCGGCAGGTGCATCTTGAAGCCGAGTGGGCCGGTGTCCTGCACGGTGCCCACCGGCACCTGCCAGGCGATGCTGCGGGTCTTCAGGTCGATCGCGCTGAGCGTGCCGAACGGCGGCGCCTGGCAGGGGATGCCCAGCGCCGACAGGAAGCGGTTCTTGTTGACCGCGTATGGGGTGCCCTTCAGCGGTACCGCGCCCATGCCGGTGTTGACCGCCTCGCCGCCGCTGGAGGCGGCGGCCTTCTCGGCCTTCTGCGGAATCATCTGCACCCACAGGCCCAGGCGCATGTCGTTGGCGAACACCACGTCGTGCACCGGATCGACCGACAGCCCGCCCCAGTTCATGCCGCCCAGCGAGCCGGGGAAGCTCAGCGATACGTCGGTGCCGGGCGCGGTGTACAGGCCCTCGTAGCGCATCTTCTTGAAGGCGATGCGGCACAGCATCTGGTCCAGCAGGGTGGCGCCCCACATGTCCGCTTCGCTCAGATGCTTGGTGCCGATCTGCGGCATGCCCACCGACAGCGGCTGGGTCAGCGCATACGGTTCGTGCGGGATGTCGGCGGCCTTCACCGGCACCTCGCGGACCTCGGTCAGCGGTGTGCCGGTGGCGCGGTCGAGCACGTACAGCTGGCCGGCCTTGGTGCCGATGATCAGCGCCGGCACCTTGCGGCCGTCGGCCATCGGGAAGTCGATCAGGCTCGGCTGCATCGGCAGGTCGAAGTCCCACAGATCGTTGTGCACGGTCTGGTAGACCCACTTGACCTGGCCGGTGCTCGCGTCCAGCGCGGTGATCGAGGCGCCGAAGCGGTGATCCAGCGCGCTGCGCTCGGCACCGTACAGGTCGGTGGACGGGCTGCCCATCGGCAGGAACACCGTGTTGGACGCGGCGTCGTAGGACATCGGCGCCCACACGTTCGGCGTGCTGCGCACGTAGGTCTTGCCCGCGGCCGGCGGCTGCGTGTCCTGCGGGTTGCCCGGGTCGAAGGCCCAGCGCTGCGCACCGGTGATCACGTCGAAGCCGCGGATCACGCCGCCGGGCATGTCGGCCTGGACGTTGTCGGCGACGCGGCCGCCCACCACCACCGTGGTCCCGGCCACAGTCGGCGCCGAGGTCAACTGGTAGAACGGATCGGGTGCGGCGCCGAGGCCGGCCTTCAGGTCGACCTGGCCGTTCTGGCCGAAGCCGCTGCAGAACGCGCCGGTGTCCGCATCCAGCGCGATCAGCCGCGCATCGATGGTGTTGGTCAGCACGCGGCGCCGGCAGTTGGCGCCGGCCGGCAGCACCGCCGCCGCCACCGGCGAGGCATTGGCGGCGCTGGGCTGGGCCAGCGCCGCGTCGGCATCGAAGTAGGCCAGGCCGCGGCAGCGCTGCCAGACCGAGGACTGCGCGTTGATCTCGCGCTTCCACAGCTGCCGGCCGCTGCTGGCGTCCAGCGCGATGACGTTGTTGTGCGGCGTGCACACATACAGCGTCTCGCCGATCTGCAGCGGGGTGGTCTGGTCCTCGGCGCCGTTGCCGTCGCTGAGGGCGATGTCGCCGGTGCGGTAGGTCCAGGCCACCTGCAACTGGTCGACGTTGCCGCGGCCGATCTGGTCCAGCGCGGCGAAACGGCTGCCGCCGGCGGTGTTGCCGTAGTGGCTCCAGTCGCGCTGCGCCTGCGCCGGGGTCACCGGCACCGGTGCCGGGCCGGGGCCGCTGGCGGCCACCGGCGGATGCGGCACGAACATGCCGGCCAGGCCGCCGGCGCAGGCCAGCGCCAGCACCGCCGCCAGCGCATAGGCGCCGCGGCCGCCGCGCAGGCCGCGGGCACGGCGCAGGCTCGGGTAGACCAGGGCGACCAGCAGCGCCAGCACCGCCGGCATCATCAGCCGCGACACCAGCGGCCAGAACGCCAGGCCCGCATCCCAGGACGCCCAGGCCACGCTCAGCACGAAGGCCAGCGCGTACAGCCAGGCACCGGCGGGGCGCCGGCGCAGCAGCAGCACGGCAGAGACGACGCAGGCCGCGCCCATCGCCAGGAAGTAGAGGCTGCCGCCGAGCGTGGCCAGACGGATGCCGCCGACCAGCAGCGCCAGTCCGATCAGCGCCAGCAGCAGGCCGACGCTCCACAGCACGATCCGGCCGCCGGCCGACACATCCGATTGGGTTTGCACGTTTTCGATCCTCTGCAGGGGAGACGCACGGCGTCCGCGAAGGGCCACGAGCGTGGCGAAGGCGGGGCGTGCGCACGATGACATGCCGCGTCTGGAAAGGACGTCGCCACGTTGGGCGATTATCGCATTTGTGTTCGGTAATAGAACGAATGGCGGCGCCCGCCGACGCGACGCTGCGTGCCGGTTTCCGACGTTTCTCCGACCTTGGTGAAGCCCGTACAACGCACTGTTACAGGGATGGTGCGATGCGACACATCCGTGGAGTAGCGTTGCGCGTTTCTTCCCAGCCGCACTCCCCATGTCCGACCTCTTCCAGGCGCCTCGTCGTCCCGTTCGCTGTGCCGTATTACTGGCCATTGCCGTGGCCGGAGGCTGCTCCGGCGACAAGCCGGCGGCCGCGCCACCGCCGCGGGTGGGGGTGCTGACCCTGGGCGCGCGCACGCTGCCGGTGGAGCGCACCCTGGCCGGTCGCACCGTGGCCTACGAGACCGCCGACGTGCGCCCGCAGGTCGGCGGGCTGCTGCGCCAGCGCCTGTTCCAGGAAGGCCAGGAGGTCAAGGCCGGGCAGGCGCTGTACGTGATCGATCCGGCGCCGTACCAGGCCGCCTACGACATCGCCCGCGGCAACCTGGTGCAGGCCGAGGCGGCGCTGGCCAGCGCGCGGCCCAAGGCCGAGCGCACCCGCAGCCTCACCGACATGGACGCGGCCAGCAAGCAGGATGCCGACGATGCGGTGTCCGCGCTGCGCCAGGACGAGGCGGCGGTGGTCGCGGCCAAGGCGGCGTTGCAGGCGGCGCGCATCAACCTCGACTACACCCGCATCACCGCGCCGATCTCCGGCACCATCGGCACCTCCGCCTACACCGTCGGCGCGCTGCTCACCGCCGCGCAGGACGCGGCGCTGACCACCATCCAGCGGCTGGATCCGATCTATCTGGACGTCACCCAGTCCAGCACGCAGATGCTGGCGCTGCGCCGCCAGCTCGACGCCGGGCAGATCCACGCCATCGACGGCAAGGCGCAGGTGCAGGTGCGGCTGGAGGACGGCAGCACCTATCCGCATGCCGGCACCCTCGAATTCGTCGGCACCCAGGTCAACGCCGGCACCGGCAACGTCACCTTGCGCGCGGTGGTGCCCAATCCCGAACACCTGCTGCTGCCGGGCATGTACCTGCGCGCGGTGCTGCCGATGGCCACCGACCAGGGCGCGGTGCTGGTGCCGCAGCAGGCAGTGACGCGCGACAGCAAGGGCGAGCCGGTGGTGAAGCTGCTGGATGCGCACGACAAGGTGGTGGAGCGGCACATCCGCACCGGCGAGGCCATCGGCCACGACTGGCTGGTGGAGTCCGGGCTCAAGCCGGGCGAGCGCCTGATCGTGGTCAACGGCAGCCGTGCCGAACTCGGCAAGCCGGCGCAGCCGTATCCGGTCACCGCCGCCCAGCTCGATGCCGCGCCGGCGCTGCCGGGCGACGACGCCCAGGCCGACTGAGGACCCCCGCATGTCGCGCTTCTTCGTCAACCACCCGGTGGTGGCCTGGGTCATGGCCATCGTCATCGTCCTGATCGGCATGCTGGCCATCCATGGGCTGCCGGTCGAACGCTATCCGCACATGGCGCCGCCCACCATCACCGTGCGCGCCAGCTACACCGGCGCCTCGGCGCAGACGGTGGAAAACACCGTCACCCAGCTGATCGAGCAGTCGCAGCAGAGCCTGGACCACCTGCTGTACATGACCTCCACCAGCGCCTCGGACGGCACCGCGCAGGTCAACCTGGTGTTCGAGACCGGCACCAACGCCGACACCGCGCAGGTGCAGGTGCAGAACCAGTTGCAGTCGGTGATGTCGGTGTTGCCGCAGGCGGTGCAGCAGAACGGCCTGGTCATCACCAAGTCCAGCGGCTCGCTGTTCGAGGTGGTGGCGTTCACCTCCGACGACGGCAGCATGGACAACTTCGATGTCGCCAACTACATGGAATCGAACATCGACGACCAGATCAGCCGCGTCAGCGGCGTCGGCAACATCCAGCCGATGGGCTCGGAATACGCCATGCGCATCTGGCTGGACCCGGAGAAGCTGCGCAAGTACGCGCTGATGCCCTCGGACGTGGAGAACGCGCTGCAGTCGCAGAACACCGACGTGTCGGCCGGCGAGATCGGCGGCCAGCCGGCGCTGCGCGGGCAGCGCCTGGACGCCACCGTGACCACCCGCAGCCGCCTGCAGACCCCGGCGCAGTTCGGCGCCATCGTGCTCAAGAGCGATGCCAGCGGCGCGGCCGTGCACCTGTCGGACGTGGCCAGGATCGGCCTGGGCCCGGAGACCTACGACAGCATCACCCGCTTCAACGGCAAGCCTTCGGCCTCGCTGGGCATCGAGCTCAACTCCGACGCCAACGCGGTGGAAACCTCCAAGGCCATCGACCAGCGCCTGCAGGAACTCAAGCAGTACTGGCCGCACGGCTTCAACTACCACATCGCCTTCAGCACCACGCCGTTCGTCACCACCTCGATCAAGGAAGTGGTGATCACCCTGATCGAGGCGGTGCTGCTGGTGGTGGCGGTGATGTACCTGTTCCTGCAGAACTGGCGCGCCACGCTGATCCCGACCATCGCCGTGCCGGTGGTGCTGATGGGCACCTTCGGCGTGCTCGCCGCGTTCGGCTACTCGATCAACACCCTGACCATGTTCGCGATGGTGCTGGCGATCGGCCTGCTGGTCGACGACGCCATCGTGGTGGTGGAGAACGTGGAGCGGGTGATGGGCCAGGAAGGCCTGCCGCCGAAGGAAGCCACGCTGCGCTCGATGCAGCAGATCGGCGGCGCGCTGGTCGGCATCGTGCTGGTGCTGACCGCGGTGTTCGTGCCGATGGCGTTCTTCAACGGCGTCACCGGCGTGATCTACCGGCAGTTCTCGATCACCATCGCCGCATCGATGATCCTGTCGGTGCTGGTGGCGATGACCCTGACCCCGGCGCTGTGCGTGACCATCCTCAAGCCGCTGCACCAGGGCGAGGCGCCGATCGGCTCGCACGGGCGCCTGGGCTGGTTCTTCATCTGGTTCAACACCCGCTTCCGGCACCTGTCCGAGCGCTACCGCACGCTGGTCGAGCGGGTGCTGGGCAAGCGCGCGCTGGGCCTGGTCGCCTATGCGCTGCTGATCGCGGTCACCGGCCTGCTGCTGTGGCGCCTGCCCGGCGCGTTCCTGCCCGACGAGGACGAAGGCATGCTCAACGTGCTGGTCAAGCTGCCGGCCGGCTCCACCCTGGAGCAGACCCTGGCGGTGACCGACCGGCTGACCAAGGCCGCGCTGAAGGATCCGGGCGTGCGCTCGGTGCTGTCCTCGGCCGGCTTCAGCGTCACCGGCGCCGGCCAGAACGTCGGCATGGCCTTCGTGCGGCTGAAGGACTGGGACGACCGCGACGACGATGCCGCGACCATCGCCGACCATCTGAACAAGGCGCTGGCCGACGTGCCCGACGCGGAACTGTTCGTGACCTCGCCGCCGGCGATCACCGGCCTGGGCGACGCCTCCGGTTTCACCTTCGAACTGATGGACTACGAAGGCGCCGGCCATGCCGCCCTGGTCGCCGCGCGCGACAAGCTGCTGCGGCTGGCCCAGCACGATCCCAAGCTGATGAACGTGCGCTACGCCAGCCTGGAAGACGCACCGGTGTACGCGGTCAAGATCGACGACGCCAAGGCGCAGGCGCTGGGCGTGGACCCGGGCGACATCAACGCCACGCTCAACAGCGCGCTCGGCGGCGACTTCGTCAACAACTTCATCTACAAGGGCCGCATCAAGAAGGTCTACGTGCAGGGCGATGCCGACGCACGCATGGCGCCGCAGGACCTGGACCGCTGGACCGTGCGCAATAGCGGCGGCGACATGGTGCCGATGTCCGCGTTCACCCGCTCGCACTGGACCAGCGCGCCGGCCGCGCTGGAACGCTACAACGGCGTGTCGGCGATGGAACTGACCGGCCAGGCGGTGCCCGGGGTCAGCTCCGGCGCGGCGATGGACGCGATGGCCGAACTGAGCAAGCAACTGCCGCACGGCTTCGGCTACGCGTGGTCGGACATGGCCTACCAGGAAAAGCTGTCGGCCAACCAGGCGCCGGCGCTGTACGCGATCTCGCTGCTGTTCGTGTTCCTGTGCCTGGTGGCGCTGTACGAGAGCTGGTCGATCCCGTTCGCGGTGATGCTGGCGGTGCCGGTGGGCGTGTTCGGTGCGGTGCTGCTGATGACCTTGCGCGGCCTGGAGAACGACGTCTACTTCCAGGTCGGCCTGCTGACCACGGTGGGCCTGGCGGCGAAGAACGGCATCCTCATCGTCGAGTTCGCGCGCGACCTCGAGCACCGCGGCGAAAGCCTGCTCGCCGCGACCCTGCACGCAGTGCAGATGCGTCTGCGGCCGATCCTGATGACCTCGCTGGCGTTCCTGCTCGGCGTGCTGCCGCTGGTGTTCAGCAAGGGCGCCGGTTCGGCCGCGCGCCACTCGCTGGGCACCGGCGTCACCGGCGGCACCCTGGCCTCGATCACCCTGGGCCTGTTCTTCGTGCCGCTGTTCTACGTGATCGTGCGCCGCCTGTTCCCTGGACCGGCGGTGGCCAAGTCGGAGGCGCAGGCATGAGCGCGATCTCTCGGATGAGTGTGGCGGTGACCACGCTGCTGGCCCTGTCCGGCTGCACCCTGGCGCCGACCTACGTGCGCCCGGCGGCGCCGGTGCCGGCGGACTTGGCGGCGGTCGACGCGGCACCCGCCGCGGGCACCGCCACCGATACGCTGGCGATGCCGGACTGGCAGCAGGTGTTCCTGGATCCGCGGCTGCGCCAGACCATCGCGCTGGCCTTGCAGAACAACCGCGACCTGCGCGTGGCGGTGCTGTCCATCGACAAGGCGCGTGCGCAGTACCGAATCCAGCGCGCCGCGCAGTTGCCCTCGTTCGATGCCAACGCCAGCATGAGCCGCGGCCGCAGCAGCGCCGCCAGCAACGACGACGGCGTCTCCCAGGTCAGCACCAGCGACACCCTGCAGGTTGGGCTGAGCAGCTGGCAGCTGGATCTGTTCGGGCAACTGCGCAGTCTCAAGCAGGAAGCCCTGCAGAACTGGCTGTCCAGTGCGGAAAACCAGCGTAACGTGCGCCTGACCCTGGTCGCCCAGGTCGCCGCGGCGTGGCTGACCGTGGGCGCCGACCAGGCGCAACTGGATCTGGCGCAGCAGACCCTGGACAGCCAGGCGCAGACCCTGCAACTGACCGAACGCCGCCACAGCATCGGCAGCGCGTCCGGGCTGGATCTGGCGCAGCAGCAGACCAGCGTGGAGTCGGCGCGCGTGGCCGTCGCCAGCGCCGCCACCCAGCTGGCGCAGGCGCGCGATGCGCTGCAATTGCTGGTCGGCGCGCCGGTGGAGGCGGCGCTGCTGCCCACCGCGCAGGCGATGCAGGACAGCGTGGCGCTGGCGCCGCTGCCGGCGCACCTGTCCTCGACGGTGTTGCTGCAGCGTCCGGACGTGCTCGCCGCCGAGCACAGCCTGCAGGCGGCCAATGCCGACATCGGCGCCGCGCGCGCGGCGTTCTTCCCGTCGCTGAGCCTCACCGCGTCCACCGGGCGCAGCAGCGATGCATTGTCCACGCTATTCTCCGCCGGCAGCCGCACCTGGTCGTTCGTGCCCAGCATCACCGCGCCGATCTTCCACGCGGGCGCGCTGAAGGCCTCGCTGGACGCCTCCAAGCTCGGCAAGGACATCGCCGTGGCGCAGTACGAGAAGGCGATCCAGTCGGCCTTCGCCGAAGTGGCCGACGCCCTGGCCACGCGCGACCACCTGCAGGCGCAGCTGACCGCGCAGCAGGCCCTGGTCGACGCCAGCCAGCGCAGCTACACCCTGGCCGAGGCGCGCTACCGCGCCGGCCTGGACGGCCACCTGCCGGTGCTGGATGCGCAGCGTTCGCTGTTCGCCGCGCAACAGGCGCTGATCGCACTGCGCCTGCAGGACGCCAGCAACCGCGTCACCCTGTACCAGGTGCTCGGCGGCGGCGCCGACGCCCAGGCCCAGGCTCAGGCCGCTACCGCGCCCTGAACCGCGATCGAGGCAGGCCCCAGGGCGGGCCTGCGGCGAGCGCGAAGCAGGCCTGTGCGAGCCTGAGCGAGCAGGAGCGTCGCCACGCACGACGCTTCTCTTGTGGGAGGGACTTCAGTCCCGACGCGACGGCAATCGAACGCCTATCCAACCCCATACACCCAGGCAACGCCGCGCGCGCCCTCGCCGCACACAACACGACAGCCCTGCGCCACCGTCTCGATAGCTGAACGCGGCGATGCACCCCGGCGGACGTCGTAGACAAATGCCGGATGCCGCCGCGCCGCCGATCGTTCGTCGCACACGCCGCAGGCCGCGCCGGACGCATCTTCAGCGCATTGGCGACACCCTCGACGCCACAGCGGCATGCCGGGCACTGCACCAGGCTTGGGCCATAATCGCGGCGACTCACTCCAGGTATGCCGCACCCGATGAAGATTCCCCCGAGCCTGCAGCCGCTGATCGACGATGGCGTCATCGACGGCGTGCTGCGCCCGCTCAAGAGCGGCAAGGAGGCCGCGGTCTACGTGGTCCAGGCCGGCGACGACGTGCTCTGCGCCAAGGTCTACAAGGACATGGCACAGCGCAGTTTCCAGGCGCGCGTGCAGTACCAGGAAGGGCGCAAGGTGCGCGGCAGCCGCCAGGCGCGGGCGATCGGCAAGGCCAGCAAGTTCGGCCGCCGCGAGCAGGAAGCGGCGTGGAAGGACACCGAGGCCAACACCCTGTACCAGCTGGTGGACGCCGGCGTGCACGTGCCGCAACCGCGCGGCTACTTCCACGGCGTGCTGCTGATGGACCTGGTCACCGACGGCGATGGGCAGAGCGCGCCGCGGCTCAGCGAAGTCGAACTGGAGCCGGCGCAGGCGCAGGCCTTCCACGCGCAACTGGTCGGCGACGTGGTCAGGATGCTGTGCCTGGGCCTGGTCCACGGCGACCTGTCCGAATACAACGTGCTGGTCGGCGCCGATGGTCCGGTGGTGATCGACTTCCCGCAGGTGGTCAGCGCCGCCGGCAACAACGCCGCCCGCAGCATGCTGCTGCGCGACGTGCACAACCTGCGCGACTGCCTGGGCCGCTTCGCGCCCGAGCTCAATGCCACCCACTACGGCGAGGAGATGTGGGCGCTGTACGAGAAGGGCACGCTGCGCCCGGACAGCGTGCTCACCGGCCGCTTCACCTTCGACAGCCGTCGCGCCGACGTGCGCGCCGTGCGCGCCTCGATCGAGAACGCGCGGCAGGAAGCCATCATCCGCCAGCAGGGCCGCGAAGCCGCCGCGCAGGACGACTGAGCCGCGTTCCGCCACGCAGCGCGCAAGTCCATGCTGCGCCGCAATGTGGCGGCACCGCGTGCGCGCCCGCCGCCAGCGTGTGCCCCAAGCCGCGCAATGCCTCGCCACGCCTGCATCGCACGCGCATCCGCGCCGCGACGATCGGCCGCCTGTCGCTGATCCGCCGCTGGCGCGCACGGGCGTCCCGGTTCGCTTATTTGCGAAAATGGTTATTGAAAATAACAATCTGCCCGACGCCGCTTGCGTAGCCGCCCCGGGAGGGCCACCCATGTATTTCGATCCAGACGTCGTGCGTTTCTTCGCCCAGGCCCAGCAGTCCGGGCAGCCGCCGATGGAGGAACTGCCCTTGCCCCAGGCGCGGGCGATGATGCGCGGCGTCGCCGCGCAGTTCGGTTTCCCGCGCGTGGAGATGGCCGAGCTGCGCGACCTGCAGGCACCGGGCCCGGCCGCCCCGATTCCGCTACGCCTGTACCGCCCGCACGGCCTCGACACGGGGCCGGCGCCGACCTGCCTCTACGCGCACGGCGGCGGTGGCGTGGTCGGCGACCTCGATTCGCACGACGACGTGTGCAGGCAACTGGCTGCGCGTGCCGGTTGCCAGGTGCTGGCGGTGGACTACCGGCTGGCGCCCGAGCATCCGGCGCCGGCTGCTATCGAGGACGTGATCGCGGTGGTGCAGTGGCTGGCCGCGCACCCAGGCGAGGTCGGCGCCGATCCGCAGCGCTTGGCCATCGCCGGCGACAGCATGGGCGGCGCCCTGGCGGCCAGCGCCGCAGTGGCCGCACGCGATGCCGGCATCGCCCTGCGCTGCCAGATCCTGATCTATCCGCTGACCAACCTGCGTGCGGACAATCCCTTCCCCTCGCGCGTGCACAACGCCGGCATCCCGCCGTTGACCGAAGCGGCGATGCGCTTCTTCGACCGTCAGTACCTGCCCGACCCGTCGCTGGGGTCGGACTGGCGCATCTCGCCGGTGGTCGCGCCGGACGTGGCCGGCGTCGCCCCGGCGCTGGTGGTGCTCGCCGAGCGCGACGCGCTGCACGACGAAGGCCTGCACTACGCGCAGCGCCTGCGCGAGGCCGGCGTGGAAACCCTGGTGCGCGTCCACCCCGGCATGATCCACGGCTTCATCAACATGGGCAGCGTGATGCGCGTGGCCGGCGAAACCCTGGACCTGGCCGCGCTGCTGCTGCGCCAGCGGCTGCTGCCGGTGGCCACGTAGGACTGAGCCTCACCGCAGCGCGTACCACCTCCCGGCAATCGCCGCCGGTGCTGGCACGCGCTGCCTCGCCTGGAGCCATGTGCCAGTCGCGCGGATGCGTCGGCTTCCGTAGTCAAAGCCCCTCTCCCCCCGGGAGAGGGGTTGGGGTGAGGGTCCGGGAGCGCAGCGCCGCTCCGGACCTTAGTGCACCATCCGTACCCTCATCCGCCCCTTCGGGGCACCTTCTCCCGAGGGGAGAAGGGAAAAACAAAGGAGCGGCTGGCCGCTTGGTGACATCGGCAGCCCGCAGCGCGGATGCCGTTGATTTGCACGGTGACGCGCGGCCGGTCTGCCGCGCCGCACTCAGCGCGGAGTGATGCCCAGCAGTTGCCGGAACGCCTCGTCCAGCTCGCGCTGGTCGCCGCTGCCCGCCGGCAGCGGCGGTGCGCTGGCCTCCATCCGCTGCAACTCCGCGTCCAGGAAATCGCTGATCGCCGGAATCCGCGGGCCGTCCTCGACCTCGGCCGATGCGCGTTTCTTGTCCAGCAAGGCGTCGATCGCCTCGCGCAGGGCACCGGACGGAACCAGGGCATCCAGCAGGGAGGCGAAGGCCATCGGCGGCATGCCGTGCCCACGTTCGATCCATTGGCAGGCCAGCACGGGCCGCAACACGTAAAGGTACTTCTTGGTGCGGATGCGCTCGCCGCGCAGATAGCCGCGGTAGTTGCCCTTGGCCATGCTGAAGTAATGCCACCAGGTCGCCAGCGGCGAATAGAAGCGTTCGGCCATCTCCCGCAGCGTCGCCACGGCCGCGGCGTCCTGCCGGTACACCACCGGCGACTGCAGCCACTCCAGCAAGGTCGGGTTGGATTTGGACACCAAGCGCAAGGCCTTGCGCAGGTCCCAACCGCTGACATCCAGGTCGCTGTCGATCGGCAGCTCGATCACGTCGCGCTGTGGCTCGCCCGGCCCGGTCCGTTCGTTGACGGTGAGGTACCAGTCCGGCTGATGCACATAGACGAAGCGCGCGTCGTAGTCGCTGTCGGGCGAGGAAAAGCCCCAGCCGCGGCTGCCGGATTCGCAGGCCAGCAGGATGCGGACATCGTGGCGCTGTTCGATGTCCTGCAGCGCGGTGAGCACGGCAGCGCGCTTGTCGGCGGCGATCGGGTGGATCGCCATGTCGGGCGAGGCGGAGGGCGCGGGCGCTGCAACGTCGATCGAAGGCGCCATCACGCCACCCGGCTACGCCGCGCGCGTTCCAGATGCACCAGCAGCAGTGAGATCGCCGCCGGGGTCATGCCGGGGATGCGCTGCGCCTGGCCCACGGTCTGCGGGCGCACGCGCTCGAGCTTCTGCTGCACTTCGGCCGACAGCCCGCGCACCTGCGCGTAGTCGAAGGCGGCCGGGATCGGGGTGTCCTCGTGGCGCTGCTGGCGCGCGATCTCCTCGCGCTGGCGGTCCAGGTAGCCGGCGTACTTGATGCCGATCTCCACCTGTTCGGCCACCTGCGCGTCGGCCACGCCGGGACCCAGCGACGGCACCCGCATCAGCGCGGCGTAGTCCAGCTCCGGGCGCTTGATCAGGTCCAGCACGGTGGTCTCGCGGCTCACCGCCACGCCCAGCGTGGCCGCGACCTCGC
The DNA here is from genome assembly GCF_056725115.1 of Xanthomonas sp. NCPPB 3570. NCBI lineage: Bacteria > Pseudomonadati > Pseudomonadota > Gammaproteobacteria > Lysobacterales > Lysobacteraceae > Xanthomonas > Xanthomonas sp. NCPPB 3570. The sequence goes on from NZ_CM161513.1 coordinate 463,102, forward strand.
GGCCCAGCGCGTTGCCCGGCGTGGCCCACAGCGCACGCAGACGCTCGTTCTCGCGCGCCACCGCCTCCTGCTTGGCCTGGAACCGCGCCCAGCGCGTCTCGTCCACGATGCCCAGGTCGTGGCCGATGCCGGTCAGGCGCGCGTCGGCGTTGTCCTCGCGCAACTGCAGCCGGTATTCGGCGCGGCTGGTGAACATGCGGTACGGCTCGCTGGTGCCATGGGTGATCAGGTCGTCGATCAGCACGCCGATGTAGGCCTGGTCGCGACGCGGCGACCACGGCTCCAGACCGCGCACCTGGCGCGCGGCGTTGAGGCCGGCGATCAGGCCCTGCGCGGCGGCTTCCTCGTAGCCGGTGGTGCCGTTGATCTGCCCGGCGAAGAACAGCCCGGGCATGGCCTTGGTCTCCAGCGAGGCCTTGAGCCCGCGCGGGTCGAAGAAGTCGTATTCGATGGCGTAGCCGGGGCGGGTGATGTGCGCGCGCTCGAAGCCGCGGATCGAGCGCACCAACTCCAGTTGCACATCGAACGGCAGCGAGGTGGAGATGCCGTTGGGATAGATCTCGACCACGTCCAGGCCTTCCGGCTCGACGAAGATCTGGTGGCTGGCCTTCTCGGCGAAGCGCACGACCTTGTCCTCGATCGAGGGGCAGTAGCGCGGGCCGATGCCTTCGATCTGGCCGGTGTACAGCGGCGAGCGGTCCAGCGCGCCGCGGATGATGGCGTGGGTGCGCTCGGTGGTGTGGGTGATCCAGCACGAGACCTGGCGCGGGTGCTGCGCCACCTCGCCCAGGAACGACATCACCGGCAGCGGATCGTCGCCGGGCTGTTCCTCCATCGCCGCGTAGTCCAGGCTGCGCCCGTCGATGCGCGGCGGGGTGCCGGTCTTGAGCCGGTCCACGCCGAAGCGGCCGTCGCGCAGCGCCTGCGCCAGCGCGGTGGCCGGCGGATCGCCGGCGCGGCCGCCGGCGTACTGGGTCTGGCCGATGTGGATCTTGCCGGCCAGGAAGGTGCCGGCGGTCAACACCACCGCGGCCGCCTCGAAACGCAGCCCGGTCTGGGTCAGCACGCCGCGCACGCGCTCGCCGTCCATCACGAGGTCGTCCACCGCGGCCTGGAACACGGTCAGGTTCGGCTGCGCATCGACCAGGCGCCGGATCGCGCTGCGGTACAGGCTGCGGTCGGCCTGGCAGCGGGTCGCGCGCACCGCCGGGCCCTTGGACGCGTTGAGGGTGCGCCATTGGATGCCGGCCAGGTCCGCGGCGTGGGCCATCGCCCCGCCCAGCGCATCGATCTCCTTGACCAGGTGGCCCTTGCCGATGCCGCCGATGGCCGGGTTGCAGCTCATCGCCCCCACCGTCTCCACGTTGTGGGTCAGCAGCAGGGTGCGGGCGCCGGCGCGCGCGGACGCCAGCGCCGCCTCGGTGCCGGCATGGCCGCCGCCGATCACGATCACGTCATGGCGGTAGAAAGAGTCGCTCATCGGGGTTCTCGTCGGCCGGCGCGGGGCCGGCGGCAGGGGGCGGCACGGCGGGTCGCCCAGGGTGTGAACAGGAATTTTAGCGGTTGCATCACAAATTGCAGATCCGGGCCTCAAGTTGGCACGCAATCTGCAGATATTCCCACTGCACCCAACGTGGCAATGCGTCAGGGGCGTATGACTGGAATTGGAACAGGGGCCAGTCACGCGCACGTTGGGGGAGCTGGGGGCCGGTAGTCGGGGGACTACCGGCCCTTTTTTATGCCCGTTTTTCGCCGGTTGCCGGCGCCGCGCCAGCAACGGCAAGGCCCCAACGCGAAAAGCCCCGGCGGACCGGGGCTTTTCGTTGTGAGGCGCCGACGCCCGACAGGGCCGGAACAGGGGGGATCCAGATTTCCCTGTCGGACATCGACATAGACGGTGGGGTCAACCCCTTCGGGTCATAAAGCGACGCAGGCGGTCACCCCGTAGGACGTAGATTGCGTGCTGGGACAGGCGAACGCAAGCCCTTTCTCAGGGTTCGAGTGTGCGACGTGTCCCATTGCTGCGACCCATATTGCCGGGCCGCGGTGCGGGCGGCCGCTGAACCCCCTCGGGACGCTGCATCGCCGGGCGCGGCGGCTGCATCGACTGCGGCCGCGGCGTCGAATTGAGCGCGTCCGGACGGCGCAGGCGGTCCAGGTTGCGCCAGGGCGACGGCACCCGGCCGCCGACACTGGGTGGCGGCGGCGGTGCCGACCCACCGTCGTCCGGCCGCGGACGCGGCGGCGGGCGGTGGCGCGGGCCGTCGTAGCCGCGATAGTAGTAATACGGCACGCCGTAACCGTAGTAGCCGTAGTAGGCCGGGCCGTAACCGTAGTAGGGCACGGCGCCGTACGGCGAGTAGTACTCGGAGTAACCGGGCGGATACCGGTATTCGACCGAGGGCGCGCCACGGTAGTAGCCACCCTCGCCGCCTCCGGCGTAGTCGTAGGTGGCACAGCCGCCCAGTGCGGCCAGCAGTCCAGCGGCGCAGATCAGGCGCAGTTTCATGGCGTTTGCCCTCCAGCAGGCTGGCTGACAGGTTCGGTCCGTTGCATTGAATCCCCCCTTAACTTCCCGCGATGCGCTTGAACGCTTAAGTCGCGCGCAACGGCGGCGAATCTGCGCCGGTTGCGGACGCTGCAGTTTGGCGACGATACGCTACCCTTTCGCGCATGGTCTCACGTTTTCTGCCCGAGTTCGGCGACGTCCTGGCGGCCGCCGCACGCATTGCCGCGCACGCGCGGCCGACCCCGGTGCTGCGTTCGCGGGCGCTGGATGCCGCCACCGGCGCGCAGCTGTACTTCAAGGCCGAACACCTGCAGCGCGGCGGCGCGTTCAAGTTCCGCGGCGCCTGCAACGCGGTGTGGGCGCTGGATCCGGAACAGGCGGCCCGCGGGGTGGTCACCCACTCCTCGGGCAACCACGGCGCGGCCCTGGCTCAGGCCGCGCGCACCCGCGGCATCGGCTGCCACGTGGTGGTGCCGGAAGGGGCGGTCGCCGCCAAGCTCGCCAACATCGCCCGCCATGGCGCCACCCTGTGGCGCTGCGCGCCGAGCATCGCCGCACGCGAGGCGCTGTGCGCGCAGGTGCAGCACGACACCGGCGCGACCCTGGTGCATCCCTATGCCGATCCGGCGGTGATCGCGGGGCAGGGCACCGCCGCGCTGGAACTGCTGGACGCCAGCGGCGGGCTGGACCTGCTGGTGGTGCCGGTGGGCGGCGGTGGCCTGGCCGCGGGCAGCCGCTTGGCCCTGTCGGCGATGGCGCCGCAGGCGCAGCTGCTGCTGGCCGAGCCGGCCGGCGCCGCCGACACCGCGCGCTCGCTGGCCGCCGGCGAGCGCCGCGTGGACATGGTCCCGGACACGCTCTGCGACGGCCTGCGCGGCACCCTCGGCGAACCCAACTTCGCCCTGCTCCACGGCCATGCCGAGGTGCTGGTGGTCGAGGACGCGGCCACCGTGGCGGCGATGCGGCTGCTGTGGCAGGTGATCAAGCAGGTGGTGGAGCCGTCCTCGGCGATCGCCCTGGCGGCGGTGCTGGCGCAGCCGGCGCGCTTCGCCGGGCGGCGGGTGGGAGTGATCCTGTCCGGCGGCAATGTCGACCTGGACGCCCTGCCGTGGGGCGTGGCATGAACGCGCGGCGCGGCTTCCGCTGGCTGCGCTTTCTGCTGCGCCTGGCGGCGCTGCTGGGGCTGTGGCTGCTGGGCGTGGCGATCTACATCGTCTGGGTCGGCGACCGCGACCAGGCGGCGCCGGCGGACGCGATCATCGTGCTCGGCGCGGCGGCCTACGACGCCAAGCCCTCGCCGGTGTTCGAGGAGCGCATCCGCCACGGCCTGGACCTGTACCAGCGCGGCTACGCGCCGACCCTGATCTTCACCGGCGGCTTCGGCAACGGCGCGCGCTTCGCCGAGTCGCAGGTGGCCCGGCGCTACGCGCTGCGCCACGACGTGCCGGCCGACGCGATCCTGATCGAGACGGTCTCGCGCACCACCCGGCAGAACCTGATCGAGGCGCGCCGGCTGATGCGCGAGCACGGCCTGCACCGGGCCATCGTGGTCAGCGATCCGCTGCACATGGCGCGGGCGCTGCGGCTGTGCGAGGAGCTGCAGATCGACGCGCTGGCCTCGTCGACGCCGAGCAGCCGCTTCCGCAGCTTCCAGACCCGCTGGCGCTTCCTGCTGCAGGAGCTGTACTTCTTCCATCGCGACCTGCTGGAGCGGGGCGTCGAGCACGGCGGCGAGACCGTATGATGGGCCTTTCTTCGGCCGGAGGGCGGCAGCCATGAGCAACCACGGAGTTCCTGCGCAGGACCAGGCCATCGCCCTGGTCCAGGCCTATTACGCCGCGTTCAACCGCGGCGACTGGGACGGCATGCTGGGCATGCTCAGCGACGACGTCGCCCATGATCTCAACCAGGGCGCGCGCGAGACCGGCAAGGACGCGTTCGCCGCCTTCCTGCAGCGCATGAACGCCAGCTACCGCGAGCAGCTGCACGACATCGTGGTGCTGGCCGCGCAGGACGGCCGCCGCGCCGCCGCCGAGTACGTGGTGCATGGCGAATACCACCACACCGACACCGGCCTGCCGGAGGCGCGCGGCCAGCGCTACGTGCTGCCGGGCGGGGCGTTCTTCGACATCCGCGACGGCAGGATCGCCCGGGTGAGCAACTACTACAACCTGGAAGACTGGATCGCGCAGGTCTCCGCCTGAGCCGCGCGCCGGCCTGAGGCCGGGCGCGTTCGGCGCTGTCGCAAAACTGTCCGCCGGCCGTCATCTGCGGCCGCAGGCGCGGTGACTATGGTCGCCGCGTCGACCGAGAGGACTGCCGATGCGCGCGCTGCTTCGTTCCCCGGCCGTCGCGGTGGCGCTGCTGGCCTGCACGCTCGCGCTGGCCCTGCTCGGCGCCCGCGGCATCTGGGATGCCGACGAGGGCCGCTACTCCAATGTCGCGCTGAACATGCTGCACAGTGGCGACTGGCTCACGCCCCGGCGCAGCGAGGACGTGGCGCACTGGACCAAGCCGCCGTTGACCTACTGGGCGATCGCCGCCAGCGTCGCCGTGTTCGGGCCGTCGCCCTGGGCGGCGCGGTTGCCGTCGGCCCTGTCCTACCTGCTGTGCGTGCTGCTGGTGTGGCGCCTGGCCGCGCGGCTGTTTCCCGAACGCCCTGAGCTGCCGGCGCAGGCGGCGCTGCTGTACGCGACCATGCTGGCGCCGTTCGGCGCGGCGCAATGGATTTCCACCGACTTCCTGCTCGCCGCCTGCGAGACCCTGGCGGTGTGGGCCTTCGTCGAAGCGCGGGCGCATCCGCCCGGACAGGGCAAGCGCTGGATCGCGGCGATGTGGGCCGGTTTCGCCCTGGCGTTCATGACCAAGGGGCCGCCGGGTCTGTTGCCGTTGCCGGCGCTGCTGCTGTTCAACGCGGTGACGCCGGGGCCGCCGCGGCGCGCGCTGCAGCTCTCCGGCATCGTCCTGTTCGTGGTGCTGGCGCTGCCCTGGTACCTGGCGGTGATCCGCGGCCATCCGGGATTGCTGCAGTACTTCGTCGGCGACGAGGTGGTCAAGCGCGTGGCCAGCGATGCGTTCGGGCGCAACGCGCAGTGGTACGGCTGGGCGGTGGCGTATGCGCCGATCCTGGTCCTGGGCACGCTGCCGTGGACGCCGGCGCTAGCGCGCTGGGCCTGGCAGTTGCCGCGGCAACTGCGGCAATGGTGGCGCACGCCGGCGCTGCGCCTGCAGCAGGCTGCACCGCTGCTGCTGACGCTGTGGCTGCTGCTGCCGCTGCTGGTGCTGTGCCTGTCGCGCTCGCGGTTGCCGCTGTACGTGCTGCCGCTGTTCGTGCCGCTGGCGTTGCTGGCGGCGTGGCAGCGCGCGCAGGAGGGCCGGGTGCCGTGGCGCTGGCCGTGGTTGCTGGCGTGGTGCGGGTTGCTGCTGGCGCTCGAACTGGCCGTGGCGCTGCTGCCCACGCACAAGGATGCCGGCGCCTGGGCGCAGGCGATCGCCAAGCGTGCAGATGCGCCGGTGCGCGAGGTGGTGTTCGTCGAGGACATGGCGCGCTACGGCCTGCGGTTGGAACTGGGCGCGCAGGTGCGCAAGATCCGCCTGGACCCGTTGTCGGACACGCCGCGCTTCGGTCCTGAATACGACGCCGACCTGCTCACGGTGTTGCGGCAACCGCGCGCCGGGCGCGTGTGGGTGTGCAAGCAGGAGGCGTGGCCGCAGGTGGCCGCACGCCTCGCCGCGCAGGGGGCGCAGGCGCAGGTGTTGGGCACGCCCTACCAGGGCCGGGTGATGTTCCGGGTGTTGCCCGACTCAGTCGCCGCGGCGGCGGATCGGGATCGCTGACAGCGGCACCGCAGCGATCTCGCTGCCGCCTTCGCGGATCGGCGCGCCCGGCGGTGGCGCCCAGGCGTGTGCGTAGATCACTTCCCAGGTGCTGGGCAGGGTGCCGTCGGCGCCACGCAGCGGCTCGTAGGCGGCAGTGGCGGCGGCGAACCGGCCGCGCCCGGTGAGGGTGTGGCGGCGCGCCTGCAGCGCGTTGGTAGCGCCGATCGCACGCAGTTCGCGCATCAGCGCGGCAAGGTCCGGATAGGTGAGGTTGAACACGTCGCGGTCCAGCACCGGATCGCGGAAGCCGGACAGCATCAGCGCATCGCCGAACTGCGCGATCGGCGCGAAGCGGCTCACGTGCGGCGTGGTCCGGTCGGCCTGGGCAAAAGCCTCGCGCAGCTCGATCAGGGTGTCCGGGCCGAAGCTGGAGCACAGCAACAGGCCGCCGGGGCGCAGCACGCGGCGGAACCCGGCGAACACCGCCGGCAGGTCCTCGACCCACTGCAGGCACAGATTGCTGAAGATCACATCGACGCTGTGCTCGGCCAGCGGCAGCGCGCGCGCGTCGGCGCAGACGCGGCCGAACGGCTTCCACCAGCCGGCCTGGCGCTTGGCCTGCTGCAGCATCGGCAGGGCCTGGTCGAGCGCGATCACCTGCGCGCGGGGCCAGCGCTTCTTCATCGCCGCGGCGGCATGCGCCGGACCGCTGCCCACGTCCAGCACCACCTGCGGCACGCGGTCGCCGAGGTAATCCAGCGATTCCAGCAAGCGCCCCTGCACCTCGCGCTGCAGCGCCGCGGCGGCGTCGTAACTGGCGGCCGCACGCGCGAAGGCGCGGCGGATGTGCTGGGAGTCGAACGCGGAAGGATCCATCCGCGCATTATCGCCGCCGGCGTCGCGCCGCGGCCAGGGGTGGCGCGGATCACCGCGTTGCGCACTTCGCGCCGATCCAGCGGCGCGAAAGCCGCTACGTCCTCCCGATGCCGAATCCAGCCGGTTCCTTATCGCCGCCTTTCCCTCGCGGCCAGCGTGGTCCGCAGATCATCATGTTCAGCACCTCGCACCGACCAGGCGGCGCGACCGCGGCTGTGCATCCCCACTCCCGAATCCCCAATCCCGGCTCTTCAGAATGTCCCCGGATAGCTGCCGCCATCCAGCAACAGGTTCTGCCCGCTCAGGTAGCCGGCCTGCGCGCTGCACAGGAAGGCGCAGGCCGCGCCGAACTCTTCCGCGGTGCCGAAGCGCCCGGCCGGGATCTGCCGGCGCTTGCGTTCGGCCAGGTCGGTGGGGTCGATGCCCTCGCGCTGCGCGGCGTGGGCGATGTTGCCGCGCAGGCGGTCGGTGTCGAACTGCCCCGGCAGCAGGTTGTTGATGGTGACGTTGTGCGCCACCGTGCGTCGCGCCAGCCCGGCGACGAAGCCGGTAAGGCCCGCCCGTGCGCCGTTGGACAGGCCCAGGCTGTCGATCGGCGCCTTCACCGCGGCGGAGGTGATGTTGACGATGCGGCCGAAGCCGCGCGCCTGCATCGCATCGACGGTGGCGCGGATCAGTGCGATCGGCGCCAGCATGTTGGCGTCGAGCGCGCGCAGCCAGTCCTCGCGCTCCCACTCGCGAAAATCGCCCGGCGGAGGCCCGCCGGCATTGTTGATCAGGATGTCGACCTGCGGGCAGGCGGCCAGTGCGGCGGCGCGTCCGGCCTCGGTGGCGATGTCCGCGGCCACCGCGACCACCTCGCCACCGCCGTCGAGCGCGCGCAACTGCGTCGCGGCCGCATCGAGCCCGGCCTGGCCGCGCGCCACGATCGCCACGTGCACGCCCTCGCGCGCCAAGGCCTGCGCGCAACCCAGTCCCAGCCCCTTGCTCGCGGCGCACACCAGCGCCCACTTGCCGGCGATTCCCAGGTCCATGCTTGCACTCCGGTTCGATGGAACCGCGATGATCGGACATCGGCCCGGTGGCGGCCAGCGTCACATCGCGACGTTGAGGACACGGAGTACGCACGGCAGGTGCAGGAGCGGCTTCGGTGCGCAGCGTTTTGCTGCCATGCGTCGCGACTGAAGTCGCTCCCACAGGGGGGCATCCTTGTGGGAGGGACTTCAGTCCCGACGCCGGAGGCTGTCAGTCGGCTTTCGGCGGCGCTTGTCGCGGCTGCACGACAGTTGAGTCCCAAGGTGGAGCCGCTTGCGTGTTTCTGACGTCGGTGCGGGTCGCGTGATGCAATGTGGGAGTCAACTATCATGCAGCGCACGACGCGCGAAGTGGTGTGCGCTTTCCGATGGCGCAATGCGTCGGGACTGAAGTCCCTCCCACAGTGCACCCGGCGGGCTCGCCGCAAGCGCCTGTAGGAGCGGCTTCAGCCGCGACCAGATGCAGCAGGCGTGTCGCGGCTGAAGCCGCTCCTACGACAGCTTCGTGGAACACGCGGCGCGACGCCGCTAGTCGAGCGTTGCCAGGAATCCGCGCAGTGCTTCGGCCACGGTGTCGGCATGACCGAGGAACGGGGCGTGGCCGCCGCCGGCGACGATCAGTGCGCGCGCGTTCGGCGCCAGCGCCGCGGCGGCCTCCATGCCTGCGGGCGGGACCAGGCGGTCGCGCTGGCCGCCGATCCACAGGCTGGGCACGCGCAGGCCGGGCAGGGCGCGGCGCAGGTCGGTGCGTTCCAGCAGGGTCAGGCCGTCCTGCAGCACGTGCGGATCGGGTGCGCCGCGGGCGTCGAGCGCCTCGCGCAGGGTGCGCAGTTCGGCGCGCGCGTGCGCCGAACCGAGGGTGTCCAGCGCCAGGAAGCGATCGAGGGTGCCGCGGTAGTCCTCGGCCAGATCGCGGCCGAACTGGGCGAACACCTGCGGTTCCACGGCGTGCGGCCAATCGCTGCCGCGCACGAAGCGCGGCGTCGCCGCGAGCATCGCCAGCCCGCGCACCTGCGGCTGCGTGGCGGCGGCATGCAGCGCGAACAGCCCGCCCAGCGACCAGCCCAGCCACACCGCCGGCGGCGTGGCTGCGGCGATCGCGCTGACCACGTGCGGCAGCGCCAGCGGCGTGTCGTCGACGCGGCTGTGGCCGTGCCCGGGCAGGTCCACCAGATGCAGGCGGTACTGCGCCGACAGGCGCTCGACCAATGGCGCGAAGATGCCGCCGTTCAACGCCCAGCCGTGCAGCAGGACCAGATCGGGGCCCTGCCCCAGGGTGTCGATATGCATCGTCGTCTATCGTCGCGAAGGAACAGGAAAGGCCGCGTCGGCCACCGCGTCAGTGCGCCGCGCGCTGCGCCAGCACCTGCGGCAGCAGCAGGCGCCACTGTCGGCGCGGATAGTCGCGGGTGCGCCAGGCGGATACGCGATGCGCACCGCGACGCTGCTCGATCGCCGCGCTCAGCCAGTCGCCGTCGATGCCCTGCCAGGCGCCGGCCGGCGTCAGCAGGTTCGGCGCCAGCCGCGGATGCACGTCCTCGCGCAGCATCTGCCACAGCGCGTCGGTGGCGAACGGCGAGGCGGCGAGTACCGCAGCGATCTGCGCATGCCGCGCGTCGACCGCATCGTCCAGGTACAGCTCGGCCAGCGCATCCCACACCGCGCGTCGCGCGGCGAGGTCGGTTGCGCTCACGCCGGCACGCCGGGCGGGTGCGCGGCCACGCGATCGCGGGCCAGCGCCAGCGCATCCAGCAGCGCCTGCACCTGCGCTGGGGTGTGCAGCGCCGACAGGGTCACGCGCAGCCGCGACTTGCCTTCCGGCACGGTCGGCGGGCGAATCGCCGAGACCAGGTAGCCGGCCTGTTCCAGCGCCGCCGACCACGCCAGCGCGGTGCGCTCCTCGCCGCACAGCAGCGGCTGGATCGGCGTGTCCGAGGCCATCAGCTCCAGGCCGTGACGGCGGGCGCCGCCGCGGAACAGGGCGATCAGCTCGACCAGGCGTTCGCGCCGCCATTGGTCGCGCCGCGCCAGCTTGACCGCGGCCAGCGACGCGGCGGCCTGCGCCGGCGGCAGCGCGGTGGTGTACAGATACGGCCGCGCGGTTTCGGCCAGGTGCCGGATCAGCGTGGCATCGCCGACCACCGCGGCGCCGTAGCCGCCCAGCGCCTTGCCCAGGGTCACCAGTTGCAGCGGAACGTCGTCGACGCCCAGGCCGGCCTCGGCGACGCTGCCGCGCCCCTGCGGGCCGACCACGCCGACGCCGTGCGCATCGTCCACGTACAGCAGCGCCTGTTGCGTGCGCGCCACCAGCGCCAGCGAGCGCAGCGGGGCGACGTCGCCGTCCATGCTGAACACGCCATCGGTGGCCAGCATCGCCGCACCGTCGGCGGCGTGCTTGAGCTGGCGCATCGCGCCTTCGGCATCCAGGTGCGGATAGCGGCGCAGGCGGCAGCCGGCCAGCCGGCTGGCGTCGAGCAGGCTGGCGTGGTTGAGCCGGTCCTGCACGCACACGTCCTCTTCCTCGCTCAGCAGCGCCTGCTGCACCGCCAGGTTGGCGATGAAGCCGCTGCCGAACAGCAGCGCCTGCGGGTAGCCGAGCCAGTCGGCGACTTCGCGTTCCAGCGCCTCGTGCAGCGCGTGGTGGCCGCACACCAGGTGCGAGGCGGTGGCGCCGGCGCCTTCGCGCGCGGCGGCGTCCTGCAGGGCCGCGACCACTTCGAACTGCTGCGCCAGGCCCAGGTAGTCGTTGCTGCAGAAGCCGGTCAGCCAGCGCCCGTCGACTTCCAGGCGCACGCCGTCGCGGCGGCCGATGCTGCGGCGCACGCGCAGGCGCCCCTGCGCTTCGCGCAAGGCGCGCGCGGACTGGATGCGGTCGTGCAGGTCGGGACGGGCCATGGGCGCGGGACGGGCATCTGGCGGGCTAGCGTAGCGCGTCCCCGGCCGGGCCGGACGCCGCCGGCGATGGACGGCCGGATCGGCGGACGGACGCGCGGCGTCAGACCAGGGCGGCGGCGATCGCTGGCGGGGTGGTGATGTCGGCGTGCACGGTGCCGGGATGGTCGTGCGCGTCGGCATCGACCATCACCTGCATCGGCCGCAGCCCCAGGCGTGCGAACAGCGCCTGGTCGCGCTCGGTGTCCGGGTTGCCGGTGGTCAGCAGTTTCTCGCCGTAGAAGATCGAGTTGGCGCCGGCGCAGAAGCACAGTGCCTGCAGTTCGTCGCTCATGCTCTCGCGCCCCGCCGACAGCCGCACCATCGCCCGCGGCATCGCGATGCGCGCAACGGCGATCGTGCGCACGAACTCGAACGGATCCAGCTCGACCGTTCCGTGCAGCGGGGTGCCGGCGACCTGCACCAGGCGGTTGATCGGCACCGAATCCGGATGCACCGGCAGGTTGGCCAGCGCCTGCAGCAGACCGGCGCGCTGGTCGCGCGACTCGCCCATGCCGACGATGCCGCCGCAGCAGGTCTTCAGGCCGGCGTCGCGCACGTGGGTGAGCGTGTCCAGGCGGTCCTGGTACTGGCGGGTGTGGATGATCGAATCGTAGAAATCCGGCGCGGTGTCCAGATTGTGGTTGTAGTAGTCCAGCCCGGCCGCCTTCAGCGCCTGCGCCTGGTTGCCGTCGAGCATGCCCAGGGTGGCGCAGGTCTCCAGGCCCAGCGCCTTCACCTCGCGGATCATCTCCGCCACCTTCGGGATGTCGCGGTCCTTGGGCGAGCGCCAGGCCGCGCCCATGCAGAACCGCGAGGCGCCGGCCGCCTTGGCCTGGCGCGCCTTGTCCAGCACCGCCTCGGTGCTCATCAGCTTCTGCGCCTCCACGCCGGTGGCGTAGCGCTGCGCCTGCGGGCAGTACGCGCAGTCCTCCGGGCAACCGCCGGTCTTCACCGACAGCAGCGTGGACACCTGCACCTGCGCCGGATCGAAGTGTTCGCGGTGCACCGCGGCGGCGCGGTGCAGCAGTTCCGGGAACGGCAGATCGAACAGGACGAGCAATTCCTGGCGTTGCCAGTCGTGTCGGACGACAGCGGACATGGGGGTTTCCTGACGGTCAGCGGCTGGGAAAGCGGGCAGTCTGGTGAGCATGCAAAGTCCTGTCAACTTCATGAGGGCTGGTTTGGTTGACGGAGGCTGGCGCTGGCTGCAGCGCCGCCTGTTGCCGGAACGCTGCCTGGTGTGCGGGGAGCCCGGCGTGCCGGGCCTGGACCTGTGTGCCGCCTGTCGCGACGGCGTGCCCTGGAACGCGGCGGCCTGTTGCCGCTGTGCGCTGCCGCTGCCGGCGCTGGATGCCGAGCAGGTCTGTGGCGGGTGCCAGCGTCGGCCGCCGTTGCTGGAGCGGGTCGCCAGCGCCTGCGTGTACGCCGCGCCGGTCGATGGCCTGTTGCGCCGCTTCAAGTTCCACCAGGACCTGGCGGCCGGGCGCCTGCTCGCCGCATTGATGCAGACACGCTGCGCGGCCTTGTCGCGGCCGCAGGCGCTGCTGCCGGTGCCGCTGCATCCTGCGCGCTTGCGCCAGCGCGGCTACGACCAGGCGCTGGAACTGGCGAAGCCGCTGGCGCGCGCGCTGGACGTGCCGCTGTGCCTGGAGTTGCAGCGGGTGCGGGCGACCGCGGCGCAATCCGAACTGGACGCCCGCGCGCGCCGGCGCAATCTGCGTGGTGCGTTCGCGGTGCCGGCCTCGGCAGTATTGCCGGCACATGTGACGCTGATCGATGACGTGATGACCACCGGCGCGACCCTGCACGCTGCGGCAAAGGCGCTGCGCCGTGCCGGCGTGGAACGAGTCGATGCCTGGGTGGTGGCGCGGGTGCCGTGAGCGTGGTGCGTCTGTCGCACGCGCTGGCACAGGGGGCTCGGCAGCAAAGGACGTGCGGCGCGGCACATTGTCTGTCGTGAGCGCCGACCGCGACGCACTGCGCCGCGCGCATCGGCCGAGGTGCCGCAGGGGTGATCTCTGCCAGAGCGCCGACGCCTTGGCGCATGAACGGTCGGCAGACACGCGCGGCTTTATGCTGGTGAACAGGCCAACAACGAAAGGAGCGTGCGATGCGCTGGAAGGCTTTGGCTCTGTGGACGGCGCTGTGCGTCTTCGGTGTCGCCGGGTGTGGGGCTGGCAAGGCGCCGGACGCCGCCGCTGCCAGCGAGGTCAAGGCGAAGATCGAATGGCGCCTGGCCAGCCATACGCCTATCCACGCCTATGTCCAGGCCGACGACCACGGACAGCCGGTGTACCTGGCACCACAGGCGCTGTTGGTCGTGGAAGAGGCGGCGACCGTCGCGTCCGCCGACAACGGCGATGGCCAGCCTGCGCTGGATCTGCGCTTTCCTGGGCACGGCCAACGGCTGACCCAGGCCACCGCGCAGAACGTCGGCAAGCCGGTCGCCCTGCTCGCCGATGGCCAGGTGCTGACCGTGGCCACGATCATGGCGCCGTTGCCGGGCGACAGCCTGCGGCTCAGCGGATTGCATGACACGCAGGAACAGCAGCGGATATTGGCGCTGTTGACCCGCGCGCCTGCCGCGACCGTGCCGGCACCGGCCGCCAAACGCTAGAACGCATCGGTGCGAGGAGCCGCGGCGGGGGGGCGCGCTGGCTCATCTCGGCGAGCGCCGGAGCAGCGGCCTTTGCGAGGACTTGAAGTTGGTTCCAGCGCATGACGCGCGCTGCGCGTGAGCCCGACAGCTGCTAGGCGGCGCGCAACGCCAGCGCCGTGGCGATGCCGGCGAAGATCGCCAGGCCGACCCAGTTGTTGTGCAGGAAGGCGCGGAAGCAGGCTGCGCGTTCGCGGTGCCGGGCCATGCGGAACTCGGCGGCGACCAGCAGCGCCGCCACGCCCAGCCCGGCCCAGTACCACACGCCCAGGTCCGCGCGGTGGCCGACGAAGGCGAGGGCGACGAACATCAGCGCGTACAGCACGCCCTGGATGACCAGGTCCAGTTCGCCGAACAGGATTGCGGTGGACTTGGAGCCGGCGCGCAGGTCGTCTTCGCGATCGACCATCGCATACCAGGTGTCGTAGGCGGTGGCCCACAGGATATTGACCGCGTACAGCAGCCAGCCCAGCGCAGGCACCTCGCCGCGCACCGCGGCGAAGGCCATCGGGATGCCCCAGCCGAAGGCCATGCCCAGGTAGACCTGCGGCAGGTAGGTGTAGCGCTTGAGGTAGGGATAGCTGGCGGCCAGGAACAGCCCGACCACGCTCAGGCCGATGGTCAGCGCGTTCATCGTCAGCACCAGTGCGAACGCCACCAGCATCAGCACCGCGAACACCGCCAGCGCCTCGCGGCCGCTGACCGCACCGGTGGCCAGCGGCCGGCTGCGGGTACGCTCGACCTGCGGGTCCAGCCAGCGGTCGGCGTAGTCGTTGATCACGCAGCCGGCCGAGCGGGTCAGCCAGACCCCGGCGGTGAACACGAACAGGGTCCACAGCGGCGGTACCCCGTCGGCAGCCAGCCACAGCGCCCACCAGGTCGGCCACAGCAGCAGCAGCACGCCGATCGGCCGGTCGCCGCGCAGCAGTTTCCAGTACTGGCCCAGGCGCGCGCGCGGCGGCAGCGCGGCAGGCGTTTCGTAGCGTTCGTAACCCATCGCGCAAGGGTAGCAGCCGGGTGGTGTGGGCGGCAGCACGCGGTGCTGGGGCGGCTGGCCTGCGCGGTGCACCGGGCGATTGTGACGCCATGGCGCGTGGGCGCGTGGATGGATGCGGGGATGGCCTGCGTGACGCGCTGTTCTGGCCGGCGTCGCGGATCGGGAACGCCCGGTTGGTCGGCATCGGCGTCGCCGGCACGCCCGCCGCGAATCGGGTTGGAGCGGCCGCGACGGAAGCCGCCTGCTTCTTGGGTCGCGCATGTCGCCCTGGTATCGCCGATGGGGGAGACGCGGCCGACGAATGCCGTTAGAATGCGCGTCCGTTGCGCCCGTAGCTCAGCCGGATAGAGTAGTGGCTTCCGAAGCCATTGGTCGGGGGTTCGAATCCCTCCGGGCGCGCCATCCAGTCCTGCCCCTGCGTCCTTCGCATCGCCTTTTCCGACGAGCGCGTGCTCGGTCAACAGGCCCACAGGCGCCGCAGCGCGCATGCCGGCGACGCGGCTATCGTATGCGCATGCCAGCGCTCATCGTTCCCATTCCTGCTCTTGTGCCTGCCCATCCTGCCGCCTGTTGCGCCGCAGATGCCGGCATCGTCGGCCCGTGCCTGCGCATCCGGCGCACCGCGCAGGTTTGCGCTCTGACATGACCATTCCGCGTACCGTCAGTCCGCGCACCGCGTTGCCCAAGCCCGCGGTGCGCAGGTTGGGTGCGGACGATGCGCTGGCCTATCTGCGGGTAGGCGAGGGCGCACCAGTGTTTCTGGTGCACGGGGCGCTGTGCGACTACCGCTACTGGGCGCCGCAGGTGCGCGGACTGGCCGACCGCTTCCAGCTCAGCGCGCTGAGCCTGGGCCAGTACTACCCGCGGCTGCCGTCGGCGTCGCGGCATGCATTCGGCTGGCGCTGGCATGCGCAGCAGCTCGCCGCCTTCATCGCCGAGGAGGCGCGGCCGGTACACCTGGTCGGCCATTCTCGCGGCGCGGCCGTCGCCTGGCAGGCGGCATTGCTGCGTCCGGACGCCATCGCCAGCCTGACCCTGTTCGATCCCGGCGGCACGCAACCGCAGGGCCTGCCGGCCGCGGTGCAGGCGGTCCGCGCGCAGGCGATCGCGTTGCTGCAGGGCGGCCAGGTCGAGGCCGGCCTGGAATGCTTCGTCGATTCGGTCAGCCAGCCCGGCGCCTGGGCGCGCAGCAGCGCGAGCTTCCGGCAGATGGTGCGCGACAACGCGCAGACCCTGGTGCCGCAGATCGCGGATGCACTACCGGCGTACCGACCCGAGCAGGCCGCCACCCTGACGATGCCGGTGTTGTTGGTCGCCGGCGAACGCAGCCCGGCGCAGTACCGCGACAACGCCGCCGCGCTGGCGGCCCGGCTGCCGCGGGCGCGCCATGAGGTGCTGGCCGGTGCGTCGCATGGCATGACCTTCACCCATGCCAGGCGGTGCAATGCCTTGCTCGCCGAGTGGGTGAACGCTGCCAGCGGGTAGGCGCGTATGGCAGGAGATGCGCTCGTCCATCGCTGCCGGGTGCCGAAGAGCGGGACACACCGGCCCGCTGCGGCTTCTTCAACCGACCAGGCGGCGTGCCACGGGTGACGTCGGACCCACGGCGCTCGCCGTCGGCTCGCCCCGGTCCAACTGCCGGTACGCGATGGCCTCGGTCAGGTGCGCGGTGGCGATGGCGTCGCTGGCGTCCAGGTCGGCGATGGTGCGGGCCACGCGCAGGATCCGTTGCAGCGAGCGTGCCGACAGCCGCAGGCGCTCGATGGCCTGTTCCAGCAGCGCCTCGTCGCGCGGTTGCAGGCGGCAGTCGCGCAGCGTTTCGCTGTGGCCGAGCTGGCCGTTGGGCCGGCCGGCGCGGGCCTGCTGGCGTTGCCGCGCCTGCTCCACCCGCGCGCGCACCGCGGCACTGGATTCGCCGGGTGGCGCATCGGCGCGCAGCGCCTGCGGCGGCAGCCGCGGCACCTCCACGTGCAGATCGATGCGGTCCAGCAGCGGCCCGGAGATGCGTGCGCGATAGCGCCGCACCGCGTCCTCGCTGCAGCGACAGCGGCCGCTGGGGTCGCCGGCCCAACCGCAGGGGCAGGGGTTCATCGCCGCCACCAACTGGAAGCGCGCAGGGAACTCGGCGCTGCGCGCCGCGCGCGACACGGTCACCTGGCCCGATTCCAGCGGCTCGCGCAGCACTTCCAGCGCATGCCGGTTCCACTCGGGCAGCTCGTCCAGGAACAGCACGCCATGGTGCGCGAGCGAGATCTCGCCGGGACGCGGATGGCTGCCGCCACCGACCAGCGACACCGCGCTGGCGGTGTGGTGCGGTGCGCGGTACGGGCGTTGCCGCCAGCGCGCCGGATCCACGCCGCGGCCGCTGACCGAGGCGATGGCCGCGCTCTCAAGCGCCTCGGCTTCGCTGGCTTCGGGCAGGATCCCGGGCAGGCGCGAGGCCAGCAGGGTTTTGCCGCAGCCGGGACTGCCGATCAGCAAGAGGTGGTGATGCCCCGCCGCGGCGATCTCCAGGGCGCGCCGCGCCTGCGCCTGGCCGCGGACGTCGCTCAGGTCGGGAAAGGGCGCGGCGACCGCCGGCGGCGCCGCCGCCGCAGGCAGGGTCTTGCTGCCGTTGAGCAATCCGCAGACCTCCAGCAGGGTGCGCGCGGTGAAGGCTTGCACGTGTTGCGCCAGTGCCGCCTCGGCGCCGTTGTCGGCGGGGACGATCAGGGTGCGCCCGGCCTCGGCGGCGGCCAGCGCGGCCGGCAGGACCCCGTCGACCGGGCGCAGTTCGCCGGTCAAGGCCAGTTCGCCGAGGAATTCGTACTGGCCGAGCACCTGCGGGTCGAGCTGGCCGGCGGCGGCGAGGATGCCCAGCGCGATCGGCAGATCGAAGCGGCCGCCCTCCTTGGGCAGGTCGGCCGGGGCCAGGTTGACGGTGATCCGCCGTGCCGGGAACTCGTACTGCGCGCAGAGCAGGGCGGCGCGGACGCGATCGCGCGACTCGCGCACCGCGGCTTCGGGCAGGCCGACGATCTGGGTGGTCGGCAGGCCGCCGGACAGATGGACTTCGACCCGAACCGGAGGCGCAAGCACCCCCGCGCGGGCACGGCTGTGCACCAGCGCCAGGCTCATGGTGGCGGGTGGATCAGGCGTTGGGGCTGGGCGTGGGCCCGCTGCGCACCGCTTCCAGCGCGGCGACGCTGCGCTCCAGCGCTTCGAGCTTTTCGCGGGTGCGCAGCAGCACCGCACGCTGCACTTCGAATTCCTCGCGGGTGACCAGGTCGAGCTTGCCCAGCCCGGCCTGCAGCGCACTCTTGAAGGTGCTCTGCAGCTCGTCGCGGGATTGGCGCAGACCCGGCGGCACCAGGTCGCTGAGGCGGCGGGCGAGGTCGTCGAGATGGTTGAGGTCGATCATGGCTGTGCTCCGGCAGGTGGCGTCAGAGTGCGGCACCGGGAAGGTCGGGACCATCGGGATCGGACGCGGCGCGCTGTCGGAAAATTCCGGCGTTGGGGGCGCGCGGCCATTGAACCCGACGGCCGCCGATCGCGCAACCGCGCTATCCTGAGGCCATTGTGATTGGAGAACGCCGCATGAAGATGATCATGGCCGTGATCAAGCCGTTCAAGCTCGACGACGTGCGCGAAGCGCTCGCCGCGCAGGGCGTGGCCGGCATCACCGTCACCGAAGTCAAGGGCTTCGGCCGGCAGAAGGGCCACACCGAGCTGTACCGCGGCGCCGAGTACGTGGTCGATTTCCTGCCCAAGGTGAAGCTGGAAGTGGCGGTCAGCGAGGACCAGGTGGAGCGCGTGGTCGAGGCCATCGTCAAGGCTGCCGCCACCGGCAAGATCGGCGATGGCAAGGTCTTCGTCTACGACCTGGGCACGGTGGTGCGGATCCGCACCGGCGAACTGGACGCGGACGCGCTGTAACGCAGTCACCGCGCCTGCATCGGCGTGGCATGGACGCGCGGTAGGAGCGGCTTCAGCCGCGAGGGCGCGTTCCTGGTAAAGCCTGTCGCGGCTGAAGCCGTGACTACCGGCGTAGGTTTCGCGCCAGCCGGATAGGCCAGGCACGCTCGCGCCAGGCGTCGGCTCAGACGCCGCCGTGGCCGCGGCGAATGAGGTGATACGGGAATAGTCGAGCGTCGAGCACCGGGGCAGCGCCTGCGATCCGTGGCATCGGCGCACGTCGAGCGCGCGCCGATGCCGAAGAGGGTCGGGGCTTAGCCGCCCAGCGCCTCGGCCACGAACGGCGGCAGCACCTGGGTGCCGGTGTGCAGGTGCGCGCTGTAGTAACGCGTGGCGAACGGCTTGGCCGCGGCGTCGTCCTGGCGGAAGTCGAAGCTGCCCTGCTTGCGCGCCATGGTCACGCTCCACCAGCCGGTCGGGTAGCACGGCTGCGGGAACGGCACGGTGTGGAAGCTGGCGAAGCCGGCCTTGCCCATCTCCGCGCGCATTTCCTTGATCAGGTCCAGCAGCGCCAGCGGCGATTCGGACTGCTGCACCAGGATGCCGTCGTCCTTCAGCGCCTTGAAGCAGCTCTCGTAGAAGGCCTTGTTGAACAGGCCTTCGGCCGGGCCGACCGGGTCGGTGGAGTCGACGATGACGATGTCCACGCTGCCGGCCGGGCAGTTGGCCATGTAGGCCACGCCGTCGTCGAACAGCAGTTCGGCGCGCGGGTCGTTGTTGGAGTCGCACAGCTCCGGGAAGTACTTCTCGGCCATGCGCGTGACCTGCTCGTCGATGTCGCACTGGGTGGCGCTTTCCACGCCCGGGTGCTTGAGCACTTCGCGCAGGGTGCCGCAGTCGCCGCCGCCGATGATCACAACGCGCTTGGGCGCGGCGTGGGTGAACAGCGCCGGGTGGCTGATCATCTCGTGGTAGAAGAAGTTGTCGCGCGTGGTCAGCATCACCGCGCCGTCGATCACCATCAGCTTGCCCCAGTCGGTGGTGTCGTAGATCTCGATCTTCTGGAACGGCGACTGCACCTCGTCCAGCTTGCCGGTGATGCGATAGCCGATGGCCGAGCCGGTGGGCTGGAAGTGTTCGATGTACCAGTTGTCGTTGGCGCTCATGGAATGTCCTAGGAAAGCAAAAAGAATGCAGCGTTTCCTTCTCCCCCCGGGAGAAGGTGGCGCGAAGCGCCGGATGAGGGTCGGGCGCAGCCTCGCGCATCCAGCCCGCACCACGCGCCCACGAACCCGGCACGGCTCCACCAGGAGCCGAGGGCATCGGAACGGCGCGGATTGTAACGGACCCCACGCGTAGCAGGGGTTACAATCCACGCCCTTTTTCCGTCAGCCGAGCCGCCACGATGAGCGATTGGTCCCTCGACCAAGCCCGCAAGACCTACTCGATCCCGCACTGGGCCGACGGGTACTTCGACGTGGACGCGGCCGGCCGGGTGGTGGTGCGGCCGCAGGGCGCCGACGGCGTGGCGATCGCGCTGCCGGAGGTGGTGGACGCCGCGCGCGCGGCCGGCGCCAAGCTGCCGATGCTGGTGCGCTTCCCCGACATCCTCGGCGAGCGCCTGGGCAAGCTGCAGGCCGCCTTCGCCCAGGCCCAGGCCGACTGGGACTACACCGGCGGCTACACCGCGGTGTACCCGATCAAGGTCAACCAGCACCGCGGCGTGGCCGGCACCCTGGCCAGCCACCAGGGCGAGGGCTTCGGCCTGGAGGCCGGCAGCAAGCCGGAACTGATGGCGGTGTTGGCGCTGTCGCGGCCGGGCGGGCTGATCGTCTGCAACGGCTACAAGGACCGCGAATACATCCGTCTCGCGCTGATCGGGCGCAAGCTCGGCCTGCAGACCTTCATCGTCATCGAGAAGCCGTCGGAGCTGAAGCTGGTGCTGGAGGAGGCGCGCGCGCTGGACGTGAAGCCGGGCCTGGGCGTGCGCATGCGCCTGGCCTCGTTGGGCGCGGGCAAGTGGCAGAACAGCGGCGGCGACAAGGCCAAGTTCGGGCTGTCGCCGCGGCAGGTGCTGGACCTGTGGAAGACCCTGCGCGACACCGAGTACGCCGACGCGCTGAACCTGCTGCACTTCCACATGGGCTCGCAGATCTCCAACGTGCGCGACATCGCCAACGGCATGCGCGAGGCCACCCGCTACTTCGTCGAGCTGTCCAAGCTGGGCGCGAAGATCAGCCACGTCGACGTCGGCGGCGGCCTGGGGATCGACTACGAAGGCACCCGCTCGCGCAGCTATTGCTCGATCAACTACGGCCTGCATTCCTACGCCAGCAACATCGTGCAGCCGCTGGCCAGCGCCTGCGAGGAGCACGGCCTGGCGCCGCCGCGCATCGTCACCGAGTGCGGGCGCGCGATGACCGCGCACCACGCGGTGCTGATCGCCAACGTGTCCGAGGTGGAGCAGGCGCCGGAAGGCCGCGTGCCGGATGCGCACGACGACGAACCGGCGGCGATCCGCCACCTGCGCGAGATCCATGCCGAACTGGACCAGCGTCCGGCGGTGGAGCTGTTCCAGGAGGCGCAGCATTTCCATGCCGAAGGCCTCAGTGGCTACGCCCTGGGCCAGATCGACCTGACCCACCGCGCGCGCATCGACGACCTGTTCTACGCCATCGCCCACGGCGTGCGCGCGCGGCTGAGTCACGAGGAAAAGAGCCACCGCCCGGTGCTGGACGAGCTCAACGAGCGCCTGGTCGACAAGTACTTCGTCAACTTCAGCGTGTTCGAATCGATTCCCGACGTGTGGGCGATCGACCAGGTGTTCCCGATCGTGCCGATCGAGCGCCTGAACGAGGCGCCGGCGCGGCGCGGCGTGGTCTGCGACATGACCTGCGATTCGGACGGCATGGTCAAGACCTACGTCGAGAACGAAAGCCTGGACAGCTCGCTGCCGCTGCACGCGCTGCGCCCGGGCGAGAGCTACCGCATCGGCTTCTTCCTGGTCGGCGCCTACCAGGAGATCCTCGGCGACATCCACAACCTGTTCGGCGATACCGACGCGGTGGAAGTGGCGGTGGACGGCGACGGCTACCGCATCGCCCAGCAGCGCCGCGGCGACACCACCGACGTGATGCTGGACTACGTTGGCTACCGCCTGGACGACCTGCGCGCCGCCTACGCCGAACGCGTGGCCGCCGCGCAGTTGCCGGCCGCGCAGGCGACGGAACTGGCCGACGCGCTCGAGGCCGGCCTGACCGGCTACACCTACTTGTCCGACGAACCGCTGGGCTGACAGCGGCGACCCACGCAAGCCCCTCTCCCCCCGGGAGAGGGGTTGGGGTGAGGGTACGCCCGTGCACGCAATCTTGGGGCTGGCCGCCTGGCGCCGCGACTGCATCTTCCAGGCGCGATCGCTTGGGCGTCGGTAGACGGCTGCTGCCGCAACCGGCGATGCAGCCAGTAAGCTGCTCGCTCCCCACCGCCAACCTCCTACGATGCGCTATCCCGGCCTCGACCTGCTGCGCGCCACCGCCATCGTCTGGGTGATGTTGTTCCACTCCTTCGTGGTCGGTGGGCTGGGCCCGGATTGGGAGTGGCTGTCGCGCTATGGCTGGATGGGCGTGGACCTGTTCTTCGTGCTCAGCGGCTTTTTGATCGGCGGCCAGGTACTGGCGCCGCTGGCCCGCGGCGAGCCGCTGCGCTACGGCGAGTTCTACCGGCGCCGCGCCTACCGCATCCTGCCGGCGTACGCGGTGGTGCTGACGCTGTATCTGGCCTGGCCCGGTTTTCGCGAGGCGCCCGGGATCGCGCCGTGGTGGCTGTTTGCCAGTTTTACCCTCAACCTGGGGATCGACTACGCCAACCAGCAGGCGTTCTCGCATGCCTGGTCGCTGTGCGTGGAAGAGCACTTCTACCTGGTGTTCCCGCTGCTGGCGGCGTGGCTGCTGCGGCGGCCGTCCGCGCCGCGTTTCGTGGCGCTGTGCGTGACCGTGGTGCTGGCCGGCATCGCCCTGCGCAGCGCCATCTGGCTGCATGACAGCGCACTGGATCGCATCGGTGCCGGGCTGCAGCGCAACTGGTTCATCGAGGATCTCTACTACCCGACCTGGAACCGCCTGGACGGCCTGCTGGCCGGCGTGGCGTTGGCGGTCCTGAAGACCTTCCGGCCTCAGCAGTGGCAGCGCCTCCAGCGCCATGCCAGCGCCGTGGCGCTTGCCGGGATCGTGGTCTGCGCGCTGGCGATGTGGCTGTTCCGCGATCGCACCGGCCTGCTCGGCAATGCGATCGGCTGGCCGGTGCTGTCGTTGGGGCTGGCGTTGCTGGTCGGCGCTGGCGCCTCCACGCAGGGATGGTGGGGGCGTTGCCGGGTGCCGGGTGCGGCCTGGCTGGCCGCGGTGTCCTATAGCCTGTACCTGAGCCACAAGGCCGCGTTCCATCTGACCCAGGTGTGGTTCGGCGCGCAACTGGACGGCCGCGGCCTGCTCGCCTTCGCCGCCTATGCCGGCATGGCACTGCTGTTCGCGGCTGTCCTGCACTACGCGGTGGAACGGCCGTTCCTGCGCCTGCGCGAGCGACGCAGCGTTCCCGCCCCGCTCGCGCTGTCCGGCAGCTGACACCCTGCGACGGTGCTCATCCGCGCTCTGCCAGCGCCGCATGTGCCGCCTGCAGGCGCTGTTGCACGATCTCCGCCAGCCGTGTCACCGCCGGCGGCGGCGTGGCGACCGCGCGGTGCAGGGTCAGTCCCAGTGCCGGCAGTGTCGGTAGGCCACCGGCGCCGGGCGCCAGCAGGGTCAGTCCGGCCGGCACGCCGGCCGGGGTGCGCAGGGTGATGCCCAATCCGGCGCGGACCGCCGCCCACACCCCGCCAAGGCTGGCGCTGGTGAAGGCGATGCGCCACGGGATGCCGGCGCGGTCCAGGGCGGTGGTCGCGGCCGTCCGCAGCAGACACGGTGCTTCCAGCATCACCAGCGGCAGCGGCGCGTCGCCGCTCCAGGTGGCCGTCGTGGGCAGGCTGCTGCGGTCGTCTGCGGCGATCCAGCGCAGCGGCCACGCCGCTTGCGCCTGCCGATGCGGCGAGGCGGCGCCGGACTCCCAGGCCAGGGCCAGGTCCAGGTGCCCCGCCTCCACCCGCGCCAGCAGTTCCTGGTGGCGGGCGATGCGCGCTTCGATCCGCACCTGCGGGTGGGCGCGGGCGAAGCGCCCCAGCACGTCCGGCAGCATGTGCTCGCCGAAGTCCTCCTGCAGCCCCAGCCGCACCCAGCCCTGCAGCGCCGTGTCCTGCAGGGCCACGACGGCCTCGTCGTTGAGCTCGAGCAGCCGCCGCGCGTAGCCCAGCAAGGCTTCGCCGGCCTCGGTCAGGGCCAGGCCGCGGCCCTGGCGGCGCAGCACCGGCTGCCCGGCCTGCTCCTCCAGCTTTTTCAACTGCGCGCTGATCGCCGAGGTGGAGCGCCCACGGCGGTCGGCTGCCTTGGCGAAGCTGCCCAGTTCCACGCCGGCGACGAAGCTGCGCAGCGCGTCGAGGTCGAAGGTGATGGGGCGCATCTGTCGATCCTGATTTTCCGGATGGTCGTTTCGATATTTTCCGATTTTTCGGAAGGTTGTGCGCGACTAGGCTGTGTCCGTTCCCACGCGAGGCCTGCCCGATGTCCGACCCAGCCATGCCGTTTCCTTCCCCGCAGGCCGCGTTCGGCGACATCGCGCCGGCCTTCGCCCGCCTGACCGACGAGGTGCTGTTCGCCGAGGTGTGGCAGCACCCGGGCCTGTCGCCGCGCGAACGCAGCCTGATCACGGTGGCCACGCTGATCGCGCTGTATCGGCTGGAGCAGCTGCCGTTTCACCTGGCACGCGCGCTAGACAACGGCCTGGACCGCGAGGCCCTGGCCGAAGCCATCACCCACTTGGCGTTCTACGCCGGCTGGCCGTGCGCGGCATCGGCGTTGCCGTTGCTGCGCGCCGCCGACGCGGCGAAGCCGGCCACGATGGAGGCGCGCTGATGCCGTACGCCCGCATCTCGCTACTGCGCGGTCATCCGCCTGCCTACCTGCGCGCGCTGTCGGCCAGCCTCTACCAGGCCATGCACGAGGCCTTCGACGTGCCGGCTGGCGACTGCTTCCAGGTCATCCACCAGCACGACCCGGACGAACTGGTGTTCGACCGCCACTACCTGGGCGGGCCGCGCTCGGATGGCTTCGTGCTGATCGCCATCACCGCCGGTCGCGAACGCAGCGACGCCTGCAAGCAGGCGTTCTACCGGCGGCTGGTCGAATTGCTGGCGATCGCGCCGGGCATCGCCCCGGAGGACGTGATGGTCACCATCGTCACCACCGCGGCGCAGGACTGGTCCTTCGGCGGCGGCCGCGCCGGCATTGCCGCCAGCGGAGCACCGGCATGATCGCCATGCAGTACAGCATCGCGCTGCCGGCGGACTACGACATGGCGATCATCCGCCGCCGCATCGCCGACAAGGGGCCGTTGCTCGATACGCTGCCGGGGCTATTGTTCAAGGCTTACCTGGTCGCAGATCGCGGCGATCCGCTCCTGCACGCCCGGCAGAACCTGTATGCGCCGTTCTATCTGTGGCGCGATGCGGCAGCGATGCATGCGTTTCTCGCCGGTCCCGCGTTCGCCGCACTGTGCGAGGCCTTCGGCCGCCCGCCAGTGCAGTCGTGGATGGTCGGCACGGCATGGACGTCCGCGGCGCTGCGCACGGCGCGCTACGCCACCCGCGTACTTCAGGCACCAGCGCCTGCCTTGGAAAACGACAGCGACGACGACATGCACGCGCCTGACGAACGCGTGCTGGCCACGGTGCACGGTTACGAACCGCAGGGATGGACACGGCTGCGGTTTCATCTGTGGCGCGACCTGCCGCCGGCGGACGACGATGCGCACTGCTATGCGGTGCATCACCTCAGCGCGCCCGACGCGATCGACGCAGACGGGTGAACCGGCGGCGTTGCGCGCTCAGTACATGTTCTTCTTGTAGTCGGCCTGCAGTCCTTTGCGGACCATGCCGGGCACCGAGACCGCCGCGCGCAGCAGCGTGGCCTGGGCGCCGCGCGCGCCGCTGCGCCTGACGTGGTCGCGGAAGATCGTCGGCGGGTCCAGGTCGTGTGCGATGGCAGTGGGCGGCCAGTGGTCGAAGCGGCGCAGCGCAGGACTGTGGATGTCTTCGAGCACTGCCGGCAGCACCCGCACCGCAAGATGCGGAACGCGTCCATCGACCGCGAGCGCGCTGCGGATCGCTGCATCGGTGCTGGGACGGGCGAGCCCTTCGATGCGCACGCAGCGCGCGCTGCCGGGGCGCAGCGCCAGCAGCGCGATCTGCGGCCGCGCCAGCAGATTGCCCAGGCTGTCGACGCGGCGATTGCCTGGGCGGTCGGCGAACCACCAGGCGTCGCGGTGGGCTTGCAGCAAGGCGCCGGCGCGATCGCCGCGCGGGCTGACATCGACGCGGCCTTCGGCATCGGCGGTGGCCAGCACCAGCAGCCGGCAACTTCCCAGAAATCCATCCGGCGTCTGCGGTGGCGCTTCGTCGGTGGATTCCGCGACCTGCCACCAGTCGGCACGGAGCAGGGCCTTGGCGCAGTGCAGATAGCATTCCTCGACGGCAACGAACAGGCGCGTGCCGTCGTCGCCGGCGATGCGGCCATTGATGCGCAGGGTCTCGCCCAGGCCGGGCACCAGGAACAGCGAGCCGAAGCCGGCGCCGACAGGCGTGTGGGCCGCATCCAGCGCCTGCAGCGGGATCGACAGCAGGTGCGGGGTGTCCCCGCGCGCAAAGCCGGGCGCACCGCTGCCCACGCTCAGCGCCAGTCGCTGAGCCGCGACGCCAGCGAACAGCAGCGGGCTGGCGGCCAGCCAGCGCAGCGCGTGCGCGTCCAGATGGTCGATCACCTTCATGTCGCGCGGACCAGGCAGACGGCCCACGCAATCCTGCAGCTGTGCCGCGTCTGTAATGAAGTCGGTCATCGTCGCGGCCCCTGCGAGAAAAGGACGGCGCGGTCGAACGGAGAGGGAGAGAGCATCGCAAAGCACTCCGGTGAACGGGCGGAAGGCTTGCGCGAAGGCTGGCGACGCCGGAACCGTACCACATGCGGCGAGGACGTCGCATCCGACGACTGCGCCGCTATCCTTGCCCAGGCAAACACCGCTGCCGGGCACCTCTCACCCCGGGACGTGCCCCATCGGCGCGGTTTCTTCAGACGCGATGGTGGCGTTCGCGGTGAAGCCCGTCGCGGCTGAAGCCGCTCCTGCGCAGCACGCTGTGGCGGATGCAGGTGATGCGAGTTGCCCTACAGCCGCAGTTCGAAACCGAGATAGGCAGAACGTCCGGGCGCTGGCGAAAACATCGGCTGGTCGTTGCCGCCCCAGAAGAAGTTGTCGTACCAGACGTAGGCATAGCGCGCGTCGGTGAGGTTCTTCATCTGCAGGTCGAGGCTTGCGCGCGGGCTGAGCTGGTAACGCACGCTGGCATCGACCACGCGGAAGCCGCCGTACTTGCCCTGCGTGTTGCGTTCGTCGATGTAGTAGTCGCCCTGCGCGCGCGCCTGCACGCCGAACTTCCAGCGCGCGTCGGGCCGGTAGTCGAGGCCGACGTTGCTGATGTAGCGCGGCGTGGAGAACACCTCGCGTCCGCGCAGCGACTCGCCGGCGGCGGTGTAGGCGCTGACCACCTTGGCTTCCTGCAGCGCGTGCGAGATCCACGCCGTCCAGCGTTCGCCCAGTTGTGTGCTCAGTTGCAGGTCCACGCCTTGCCGACGGGTCTGGCCGAGGCCGACCGTGGTGCCGGTGCTGGGCATGTTCGCCACTTCGTCGGTGGCGTTCTGGCGCCAGACCGCCACGCGCGCCTCGGTGCCGGCCACCGGCTGCAGTTTCAGGCCCAGCTCCTTGCCGGTGTTGATCGAGGGCCGGAACGCCGGCTGGCCCGGGGTGAGATAGGCCGGCGCGGTAGAGCCGGTGAGGATCTGGAAGGTGCGGCCCCAATTGGCGTACACGCTCAGCTGCGGCGTCAGCGCGTAGATCACGCTGAGCTTGGGCTGGTCGATCCAGCCGTAGCGCTGCAGCGGCGCGTGGATGCCGCCAGGCAGCGCGGTCTCACCGGAGAAGCGGTCGGCACGGAATGCGGGGACGATCTTCAGCGCATCGCTCGGTTGGATTACCGCCTGCAGGTACAGGCCGAGGTTGTCCAGGCTGTAGCGGTCGTCGTTCTGCACGCGTGCCGGGGCGCGATCGAAATCGGTCGGCACGCTGTAGGCGTAGCGCGAGCGTCGGTAGCGGTTGTCCTGGTGCTCGGCGTTGACGCCGGCTTCCACGCTGAGCAGGTCGCTGGCCTGCCAGGTGACGGTGCTGAGCAGGCCGGTCTGGGTTTCGTCCCACTGCCGACGCTGCCGCGGCGCATTGCCCACCGGGTAATTGGTGAAGGTGACGCGGCGGTCGTCTTCATAACGGTTGAAGTACAGCGTATTGCGCAGGTGCAGGCCGTCGCCGAGTTTGAAGTCGGCATGCACGCTGGCCTGGCGCATGTCGCGGTCGTCGCCGTCGTTGGCGTTCTTCGGCGGCGACTGTTCGCGGCCCTCGGCCAACTCGGTGGCAGTGAGGAAGCCCGGTTCGTCGGCGTCGTGATGGTAGGCGCGGGCGATCAGGCCGATGCGGGCGGCATCGTCGTCTTCGCCATAGAACCATTTGCCGCCCAGGGTGTACTTGCGCGAGCTGTCGTGTTGGCGATAGCCATGCGCGGCCTGCGCGCCGACGAAATAGTTCTGCGCCAGGCCATCGGCCTCATGGCCGACGGCGTACTGCAGTTCGCGGGTGGCGAAGCTGCCATAGCGCAGCCGCAGGTCCTGGTAGTCGCCGCCCTGGCGGGTGGCGATGTTGAAGTTGCCGCCGATGTTGTGCAGGCCGTAACGCGGATCGTTGGTGCCGCGCACCACCTCGATGTAGGCGATCTCCAGCGGGAAGATCATGTCGATGAAGCGTTGGTTGCCGCTGTTGACGTTGCTCGGCACGCCGTCGATCAGCACCTTGATGCCGTTGATGTAGCCCTCGCCGTTGAAAGCGCGGAAGGTGACCTTGCCGGACTCGGCACCCTGGCGGGTTTCGGTGAGCTGCATGCCGGGCATCTGCCCGAGCAGCTCCCAGCTGTTCATGACGGCCTTGTCGCCGATCTGTTCGCTGCCGAGCACGTCGACCGAGCTGAGGATGTTGCGCGTGGACAGCGAGGCGGCGCTGTGGCGCCGCGCTTCCACGGTGCCGAGCGTGGTGGTGGTGTCGGGCGACGTCTGCGCGGCGCCGTCGCCGGCCGCGAGCCCGGCCAGCACGGCGAGGGCATGGGTGTAGGTCTTCATGGTGGCTTTGGACGAAGCGGAGGGGAGGCTGGCGGCAGCGGCGGGCTGCAGGCGAGCAAGTGGTGCGCCGCCCGATACCGGGCATGGCTCCATGAAAGATATGTTATATCATTTCGTTAAGGCATTGTCGGAATTGTCATCCGACCGGCGCAATCGATGAGCGTCGCTGCCGCGTGGCGGTAGAGGGGCTCCGCCGCGTGAGCGAGAAAAGACGCGTCGCGGCCCCGCGGCCGTTCAGGCCGGTTGCCGCGCGACCTGGAAGCCGGCGAAGGACTGCGTCACCGGCATGATTTCCAGCCGATTGATGTTCAGGTGCGGCGGCAGCGTCGCCACCCAGAAGATCTGTTCGGCGATGTCCTCGGCGGTCATCGGCTGCGCGCCCTGGTAGAGCGTGTCCGAAGCCTTCTGGTCGCCATGGGTGCGGACCAGGGTGAACTCGGTTTCGGCCATGCCCGGTTCGATCGCGGTCACGCGCACGCCGGTGCCATGCAGGTCCGAGCGCAGGCCCAGCGAGAACTGGCTGACGAAGGCCTTGGTGCCGCCGTAGGTGTTGCCGCCGGGATAGGGATACAGCGCGGCGACCGAACTGATGTTGATGATCGCGCCGCGGCGCTGGATCAGCGTCGGCAGCAGGCGATGGGTCAGCGTCACCAGCGCGGTGACGTTGGTGTCGATCATCGTGCGCCAGTCGTCCAGTTGCGCGGCCTGCGCCGGCGCGGTGCCCTGGGCCAGGCCGGCATTGTTGACCAGCAGGTCGATGCCGCGGAACGCCTCGGGCAGCGCCGCCAGCATCGCGTCCAGCGCGTCGGTATCGCGGATGTCGAAGGCGGCGATGTGCACGCGTTCGGCGCCGAAGGCGTCCAGCAGCGGCTGCAGGCGCTCGGCACGGCGGCCGGTGGCGATCACGCGCCAGCCCGCGTCGACGAAGCGGCGCACGGCGGCGGCGCCAAAACCGGAGGTGGCACCGGTGATCAGGGCAGTCTGGGTCATTGGGGGGCCGGGAATGGGGAGGGGGGAATCGGGAATGGTAAAAGCAAATGCGGTGGCAGGGCGTCACGCCGCCTTGCGCACGCGGAGGATCACCGCACGCGCGCGATCAGCGCCGCCGCCGCGGCGTCGCAGACAACCCAGCATTCTGTCCCGTAGCCACAGGTCTCAGGGAACGGGCGAGCACGCGCTCTTCCCATTCCCGATTCCCGGCACTACTGCGCCCTGATCGATCGCCGGCAGCCCGCGGCCATTGAACTGCATCGCCGCGTCAGCGTCGACGCGTCATTGGCGACGCGGCATGCATGCACGCGAAGACGAAAACGACACGGAACCCGCTTCTCCGAATCCCGATTCCCGATTCCCCAATCCCGGCTTCACTGCGCCTTGATCGCGATCGCCGACAGCCCGCTGCCGTTCAACTTCTGCTTGGCCTCGGCCAGTTCGCTGGCGGTGCCATAGGGCCCCATGCGCACGCGGTACACGGTCTTGCCGCTGATCTGCGCCGATTCCACGCGCGCCGACAGGCCCAGCATCGCCAGCTTGGCCTTGGTCGACTCGGCATCGCCGGAGGCGCCGAACGAGCCGGCCTGCAGGATGTAGCGTGCGGTGTCGGGGGCCGCAGTCGCCGCGGCAGCCGCCGGTGCGGTGGTCGCGGCCGGCGTTGCCGCCGCGGCCGCTGGCCTGGAGGCGGCCGGCGTGGCGCTGGCCGCGGTGCTCGGCGTTTCCGGCAGCGGGGTCGGATTGGCGGCCGTCGCGGTCGGCGCAGTGGCGGCCGCGGCCGGAGTGGTGCCGGCGGCCGCCGTGCCTGCGGCGGCCTGCGCCTTGGCCTGGCGAATGGCCTCGGCGCGCGCGCTGGCGGCCAGTTCGGCGTCGGACATCTGCACTTCCTTGCCGGGTAGCAGGGTGTAGAAGTCGTACTGGGTCTGCGCGTCCTTCTTCGCCTCCGGCTTGGTGCTGCCGGCCGCGTTGGCGGCGGGCTTGGGCAGCTCCGGGGCCGCATCGACGTCGGCATCGGCCACCGGTGCGGGCTGCGCGTCCGGATTGGCGCGCGGGCCGCCCACGCGCAGGAAGTCGCCGTCCTTCTTGAACAGGCCCGGCGCGCCGAGGAACACCACCGCGGCGATCGCCGCGCCGGCGATCAGCCACACCCATCCGGGCGTGCCGTTGCCGGTGTTGCGCCGGGCCTGGGTCTTACCGCGTCGTGCTGCCATTTACCGCTTCTCCACTCACATTTTTTCCGGGGCCGAGACGCCCAGGAGATTCAGACCGTTCGCCAGTACCTGCTGCGCCGCCACCGCCAGGGTCAGCTTGGCGTTGCGTTCGCCGGCGTCGTCCACCAGCACTGGGGTGCCGTGGTACCAGGTGTGGAAGGCCGTGGCCAGTTCGCGCAGGTATTGCGCGATCAGGTGCGGCTCCAGCGCATGTCCCGCATTCTCCACCACTTCCGGGTAGCGCGAGAGTTCCTGCATCAGTTCCAGCGAGGTCGCGTCGCTGAGCCGGTTCAGTTGCGCCTGGCCGTCGGCCTGGTCGTAGTCCAGCTTCTTCTCCTGCGCCTGGCGCAGCAGGCTGCACACGCGGGCATGCGCGTACTGCACGTAGAACACCGGGTTGTCGTTGCTCTGCTGGCGCGCCAGGTCGATGTCGAAGGTGAGCTGGGAATCGGGCTTGCGCGCGATCAGGAACCAGCGCGTGGCATCGCGGCCGGCTTCCTCGATCAGGTCGCGCAGGGTCAGGTAGCTGCCGGCGCGCTTGGACAACTTCACTTCCTCGCCGCCGCGCATCACCGTGACCATCTGGTGCAGCACGTATTCCGGCCAGCCCTTGGGGATGCCCAGGTCCATCGCCTGCAGGCCGGCGCGCACGCGCGCCAGCGAGCCGTGATGGTCGGCGCCCAGTTCGGTGATGGCGCGCACGTAGCCGCGCTGCCACTTGCTCAGGTGGTAGGCCACGTCCGGCACGAAGTAGGTATAGGTGCCGTCGGACTTGCGCATCACGCGGTCCTTGTCGTCGCCGAAATCGGTGGATTTCAGCCACAGCGCGCCACCGTCCTCGTAGGTGTGGCCGGAGGCGACCAGCTTCTGCACCGCTTCCTCGACCTTGCCGTCGCGGTACAGCGAGCTTTCCAGGAAGTAGATGTCGAAATCCACGCCGAACGCGGCCAGGTCGTGGTTCTGCTCGTTGCGCAGATAGGCCACGGCGAAGCGGCGGATCGCGTCCAGGTCCTGCGGGTCCTTGGCGCCGGTGACCACGTGGCCCTCCAGGTCGACTGCAGCGCCGGCCATGTAGGCCTCGGCCACGTCCTGGATGTAGTCGCCGCGGTAGCCTTCTTCCGGCCAGTCCGGGCTGTCCGGGGTCTTGCCCAGGGCGCGCGCCTGCACCGACCGCGCCAGGTTCTCGATCTGGTTGCCGCCGTCGTTGTAGTAGAACTCGCGCTTGGCATTCCAGCCGTTGGCCTCGAGCAGGCGCGCCAGGCAGTCGCCGATGGCCGCGGCGCGGCCGTGGCCGACGTGCAGCGGCCCGGTCGGGTTGGCCGAGACGTATTCCACGCCCACGGTGCGGCCGTTGCCGACCAGGCTGCGGCCGTAGTCCTCGCCCTGCTTGAGCACCGCCAGCACCTCGCGCTGGTAGGCGCCGGGGCCGAGGTGGAAATTGATGAAGCCGGGGCCGGCGATCTCGACCTTGCTGACATCGTCGTTGGCCGGCAGCGCGTCCACCAATTGCTGGGCGAGGGCGCGCGGATTGGTGCGCGCGGCCTTGGCCAGCAGCATTGCCGCGTTGGTGGCGAAGTCGCCGTGCTCGCGGGTCTTGGGGCGCTCGACCACGAAGTCCGGCGGCAGGGTGTCGGCCGGCAGGGTGCCATTGGCGCGCAAGGCTTCGATGCCTTGACCGATCAGGGCGCGGAGTTGGGATTTCACGAGATCTCTGCTTGAAGCGCGGAACCGGCGATTTTACCCGACCCGCCGCCTCCCGGCCCGTCCCGGGTTCAGCCCGACCTCAGCCGTGGCGCCGTGACCGGGCGCAGGCCTGCGCCCCGGGCCTGCTGCGCGCCCGCCGGGCTGGGGTCGCCTTGCGGGGCGCGCGCGCCACCCCGGCCCAGCCCGCCACGCGCACCGGTTCAGGCCCAGCCGCGCGAGGCCATCGAGACCGGGACGCCGTCGCCGACGATGAAGTGGTCGAGCAGGCGCACGTCGATCAGGTCCAGCGCCTGTTTCAGCCGGTCGGTGACGGCGCGGTCGGCGGGCGAGGGTTCCGGGTTCCCGGACGGGTGGTTGTGGCCGATGATCACGGCGGCGGCATTGAGCGTGAGCGCACGCCGGACCACCTCGCGCGGATGCACCTCGGCGCCGTCCACGGTGCCCTGGAACAGTTCCTCGAAGGCCAGCCAGCGGTGCCGGGTGTCCAGGAACAAGGCGGCGAAGACCTCGTACGGCCGCGCCCGCAGGCGTTGCGCGAAGTAGCGGCCGGCGGTGACCGGGTTGCTGAGGGTGTCGCCGCGCTGCAGTTCCGCGGCCAGGTGGCGCTGGCCCAGTTCCAGCGCCGCCGACAGCTGGCAGGCCCGCGCCGGCCCCAGCCCGGGCAGGCGCACCAGGTCGCCGGGCGACCGGTCCAGCAGCGTGCGCAACGGCCCGTGCCGGTGCAGCAGGTCGCGCGAGGTGCGTACCGCGTCGCTGCCGGGCAGGCCGGAGCCGAGAAAGATCGCCAGCAGTTCGGCGTCGGAAAGGGCCCGGGGACCGCGCGCCAGCAGCTTTTCCCGGGGACGTTCTTCGCAGGGCCAGTCGGAGATGTGCATATCGCCAGGGTGCCGGCCGACATGGCGCAACGGTATCAGGCCGCCAAAAGCCATCGGGTAAGCTAATCGTCCTTGTATGGGTAGGACATTCCCGACGTGACCGCGATTTTCGAGAGGCCCCTGCCGGGGCGACGTGTGCTGTTGTGCGTCGGCGGGGGAATCGCCGCCTACAAGGCGCTGGAACTGGTGCGGCGGCTGCGCGATGCCGGCGCCGAGGTCCAGGTGGCGATGACCGCCGGCGCGCAGCAGTTCGTCACCCCGCTGAGCTTCCAGGCGCTGTCCGGCCATCTCACCCGCACCACGTTGTGGGACAGCGGCGCGGAACAGGCGATGGGCCATCTGGAACTGGCCCGCTGGGCCGAACACATCGTGGTGGCGCCGGCCACCGCCGACCTGCTGGCGCGCCTGGCGCACGGGCTGGCCGACGACCTGGTCGGCACGCTGTGCCTGGCCAGCACCGCCCCGCTGACCGTGTGTCCGGCAATGAACCACCGCATGTGGCTGCACCCGGCCACCCAGGCCAACATCGCCACCCTGCGCCAGCGTGGCGCACAGGTGGTCGGCCCCAACGACGGCCCGCTGGCCGAAGGCGAGTCCGGCCCCGGCCGCCTGGCCGAGCCCGGGCAGATCGTCGCGGCGCTGGCTGGGCGCACGGACCAGGGCGCCGCGTCGGCCACGCCGGCCGCCGCCACCGCCGTCCCGTCGCGTTCCGGCACTGGCGCCACCGGCGCCCTGCGCGGCCTGCGCCTGCTGATCAGCGCCGGTCCCACCTACGAAGACCTGGATCCGGTGCGCTACCTGGGCAACCGCAGCAGCGGCAAGATGGGCTACGCGCTGGCCGCGGCCGCGGCCCGGCAGGGCGCCGAGGTGGTGCTGGTCAGCGGTCCGGTGCATTTGTCTACGCCCGATGGCGTGCAGCGCATCGACGTGCGCTCGGCCGCGCAGATGCGCGAGGCGGTGCTGGGCGCACTGCCGGCGGACATCTACATCGGCACTGCCGCGGTCGCCGATTACACGCCAAAACACGTGGCGGCGCAGAAGATCAAGAAGAGCGGCGAGACCCTGACCCTGGAGCTGACCCGGACCCCGGACATCCTGGCCGAGGTCGCCGCGCAGACCCAGGCGCTGAAGCTGGTGGTCGGTTTCGCCGCCGAAACCCACGACATCGAGCGCTATGCCCGTGGCAAACTCGCCGACAAGCACCTGGACCTGATCGTGGCCAACCGGGTGGGGGTGGCCGGCAACGGCTTCGAGAGCGACCAGAACGCGGCCACCGCCTATTGGCAGGACGGCGAACGCGACTTCCCGGCGGTCTCCAAGACGCAGCTGGCCGAACAACTGCTGGACCTGATCGCGCAGAGGCTGCACGCATGAGCACTCCCACGCCCCATCCGCTGCAGGTGAAGCTGCTGGATCCGCGCTTCGGCGACAGTTGGCCGCTGCCCGACTACGCCACCGAAGCCAGCGCCGGGCTCGACCTGCGCGCGGCCACCGAGGCGCCGCTGACCCTGGCCCCGGGCGACACCGCGCTGATCCCCAGCGGCCTGTCCATCTACATCGCCGATCCGCAGCTGTGCGCAGTGGTGCTGCCGCGTTCGGGCCTGGGCCACCGCCACGGCATCGTGCTCGGCAACGGCACCGGCCTGATCGATGCCGACTACCAGGGACCGCTGCTGATCAGCGTCTGGAACCGCGGCCGCGAGGACTTCACCATCGCCCCCGGCGACCGCATCGCGCAACTGGTGGTGATGCCGGTCGTGCGTGTTGCCCTGCAGGTGGTGGATACTTTCGCCGACAGCGCCAGGGGAACGGGTGGATTCGGCCATACCGGAGTGCGCTGACAGGGGATCGTCTGCATGAGCGAGGCAACACAAGCGCGGCCGGTGCCGCAGGGTTTGCGCAAGGTGGCGCCTCTGCTGACGGTGCTGCTGGTGCTGATGGTCGTCTGGTTCGGCTGGAGCGGGGTCGAGCAATGGCGCGCCGAACAGGCCGCCACCACCCTGGAGCAGGCGCGCGATGCCGCGGTGACGCAGACCCAGCAGGCGCTGGCGGGCGTGGGCAAACGCCTGTCCGAGCGCCTGCAGCAGCCGGCCGTGCAGGCGGCCCTGAGCCGCGGCGACGCCGCGGCCGCGGCCCAGGCGCTGCGCGCGGACTGGGCGCAGGCCGAGGACGCGCAGGTACTGCCGGCCGACCTGGAGCCGGGCTATACCGATGCGGCGCGCTTCGGCTACGGCCGCCTGGCGCTGCTGGAAAAGACCCTGCTGAGCGACAAGATCGCCAGTGCGGTGATTCGCGACGGCGGCGGCCCGCGGCTCGGGCTGGCCGCGCCGGTATCGCTGGGCGGCACCCCCGCGGTGGTCTACCTGCGCCTGCCGCTGGCGCTGTTGACCGACCCGGTCGCGCAGGCGCCGGTGCCGGGCAGCGGCTATCTGGCGCTGCGCCAGGGCAACTACGACGTGATTGCCGCCGGCAACAATGCGCTGCACGACCGTGCCGACGCGCTGTCGCGCCCGGTCGGCGACAGCGGCCTGCGCATGGTCGCCTCGCTGCCGGATAGCGAAGCCGGTCCGCTGGGGCTGGGGGCGATGCCCTGCCTGCTGGTTGCCGGCCTCTGCCTGGTGCTGGGCGCACTGCTGTTGCTGGCCGCGCGCGGGCGCCTGCCGCAGCCGCGGGTACGCCGCGCCGACGCCGCGGCCACCGAAGAACACACCCTGCAGCAGAGCCTGCAGCGCCAGGAGCCGCCCCCGCCGCCGCCCTCGGCCGCCGAGGAGGCCGCGCCGGCCAAGCCGGTGCCGGCGTTAGCAGTGGCGCCGGAGATCTTCCGCGCCTACGACATCCGCGGCGTGGTCGGCCGCGACCTCAGCCCGCAGGTCGCGGCGCTGATCGGCCAGGCGATCGGCGCGGTGATGAAGGAGCAGGGACTCAACGAGGTGGTGGTCGGCCGCGATGGCCGCCTGTCCGGGCCGGAACTGTCGGCCGCGCTGATCGAAGGCCTGCGCCGCGCCGGCTGCCATGTCACCGACATCGGCCTGGCGCCGACCCCGGTGGTCTACTTCGCCGCCTATCACCTGCGCGCCGGCAGCTGCGTGGCGGTCACCGGCAGCCACAACCCGGCCGACTACAACGGCTTCAAGATCGTGGTCGGCGGCGAGACGCTGTCCGGCGCGGCCATCGCCGACCTGTACGCGCGGATCAGCGCCGGCCGCCTGCCCACGGCCGAGGAGCCGGGCCGGCTGCAGCAGCGCGACGTCGGCGACGACTACATCCAGCGCATCGCCGACGACGTGCAGCTGGACCGCCCGCTCAAGGTCGTGGCCGATGCCGGCAACGGCGTCGGCGGCGAATTGGCGCCGCGGCTGCTGGAAGCGATCGGCGCCGAGGTCGTGCCGCTGTACTGCGACGTCGACGGCACCTTCCCCAACCACCATCCCGATCCCAGCGAGCCGCACAACCTCGAGGATCTGGTGCAGACCGTGCGGCGCTTCGACGCCGACCTGGGCGTGGCCTTCGACGGCGACGCCGACCGCCTCGGCGTGGTCACCAAGGAAGGCACGGTGATCTACCCGGACCGCCTGCTGATGCTGTTCGCCGCCGACGTGCTGCAACGCAACCCCGGCGCGCTGGTGATCTACGACGTCAAGTGCACCGGCAAGCTGTCCGACTACGTGCTGCGCAACGGCGGCAGCCCGCTGGTGTGGAAGACCGGGCACTCGCTGATCAAGGCGAAGATGCGCGAGACCGACGCCGAACTGGCCGGTGAGATGAGCGGCCATTTCTTCTTCAAGGAGCGCTGGTACGGCTTCGACGACGGCCTGTACGCGGCGGCGCGATTGCTGGAGATCCTGGCCCAGCGCGAGGAATCGCCGTCGGAGGTGCTGGCCGAACTGCCCGACAGCGTGGCCACGCCGGAGATCAAGCTGCCGGTGGACGGGCAGGATGCGCACGCGCTGGTCGCCGACCTGGTCGCCCAGGCCCAGCAGGAGGGCTCGCCGTTTGCCGGCGCGCGGCTGCTGACCATCGACGGCCTGCGCGTCGACTTCCCGGATGGCTGGGGGCTGGTCCGCGCGTCCAACACCACGCCGGTGCTGGTGCTGCGCTTCGAGGCCGACAACGCGGCGGCGCTGGAGCGGATCAAGGCGCTGTTCCGCGCCCAGGTGCAGGCGGTGCTGCCGGGCCTGGCGCCGACCTTCTGAGCCAACGGCACGCGCCCGGGCTGGTCCGGGCGCCGGGCGCCACGGCGGCTCAGCCGCCGGCGGTGGTCGCGGTCGCTGCCGGGCCGCCGCCGCGGGCCGCCCGATAACGCTGCAGCACGTCCTCGATTTCCTGGTCCAGGCCGAGCCGCTGCTGTTCGAAGTTCTTCTGCATGCGCAGTTGCCACAGCAGGGCGCGGTGCCGTTGCTGCACGTCGTCGGCGATCTTGGCGGGCACGCTCTGCCCGGCCAGTTCGCGCGCGCCGGCGCCGGACAGCAGGCCGATCAGCCCCTGGCGCAGGCTGTCGACGTTGTAGCGGGCGGTGTTGATGTTGTTGTCGACGATGCCGATGCGCTCGGCGAACACCCGGCGCAGTTCGTCCTCGGTCTGGTACGACAGCAGCATCGCCTGGTCGGTACGCTTGCGCGTCTCCAGCGCGGCCTGGTCGGCGCGCTGCTGCGCGGCATCGGCCGCGGCCGCGGCGCGTTCGTCGGCGTTGAGCGCACGCCCGACCTCGGCGCTGCGCATGCCGCTGGTGGCGTTGAACTCGTCACGTGCCTGGTTCACCGCTTCCGGCGGCAGCGCATCGCTGCAGGTGCGTTGGCCGCCCTGGTTCCAGCAATACAGTTTCTTGGACGGTGCCGACGCCTGTTGCGCGGCGGCCGGCAAGGCCAGCAGCGCCAACACGGCCGGCAGGACGCGGTTGCGTGGTCGGATCGGCATCGTGGCAGCCCCCTGCTGTCAGCCAGACGAAGCGCAACCGTAGCGGGCCCGGTAGGCCAGCAGCGGTTCGCGGAAGCCGACAAGGTCTGCGTTTCCGTCGATGAATGCAAGCAGGTCGCCTAGATGCGCGACCGACACCACAGGAACGCCGGCTTCGGCGGCCACCGCCTGCGCCGCCGAGCGGCGGTCGTCCTCGGCAGCGATCTCCTGGCGGTCCAGCGCGACCAGGATCGCGGCCGGCTCGCCACCGGCGGCACGGATGATGCCCAGCGCCTCGCGGATCGCGGTGCCGGCGGTGATCACATCGTCCACGATCAGCACCCGGCGGCCGGCCAGCGGCGCGCCGATCAGGCTGCCGCCTTCGCCATGCGCCTTGGCTTCCTTGCGGTTGAACGCCAGCGGCAGGTCGCGCCCGCGCCGCGCGTATTCGCAGGCCACCGCCGTCGCCAGCGGGATGCCCTTGTAGGCCGGGCCGAACAGCAGGTCGAAGTCGAGCCCGGCCGCGTCGGCCGCATCGGCGTAGCACGCCGCCAGCCGCGCCATGCTGGCACCGGAGTCGAAGCGCCCGGCGTTGAAGAAATAGGGGCTGAGGCGCCCGGACTTCAGCGTGAACTCGCCGAAGCGCAGCGCCTCCACGTCCAGGGCCAGTTGCAGGAAACGGTGCCGGTAGTCGGTCATTGGGGGGCCGGGAATGGAGAAACGGGAATAGGGAATCGATAAAGCGTACCCCAGCAGGACCGCGAAGACGGAACAACCGCTATGCTTTTCACCATTCCCTATTCCCCTTTCCCCATTCCCGGCTCTTCCATGCGCATCATCAGCTTCAACGCCAACGGCCTGCGGTCGGCCGCCACCAAGGGCTTTTTCGAGTGGTTCGCCACCCAGCAGGCGGATGTGCTGTGCGTGCAGGAGACCAAGGCGCAGGAGCATCAACTGGCCGGGCCGGCGTTCCTGCCGGACGGCTACCGGGTCTGGTTCCGCGACGCCAGCACCAAGAAGGGCTACAGCGGCGTGGCCATCTACAGCAAGCGTGAACCCGACGAGGTGCGCACCGCGCTGGGCTGGCCGGAGTTCGACGAGGAAGGCCGCTACATCGAGGCGCGCTTCGGCAACCTGAGCGTGGTGTCCTTCTACATTCCCTCCGGGTCGTCCGGCGAGCTGCGCCAGGGCTACAAGTTCCAGGTCATGGACTGGCTGCGGCCGATCCTGGTGGAGTGGCTGCACAGCGGCCGCGACTACGTGCTGTGCGGCGACTGGAACATCGTGCGCTCGGCGCTGGACATCAAGAACTGGAAGTCGAACCAGAAGAACTCCGGCTGCCTGCCGGCCGAGCGCGACTGGCTCAACGGCCTGTGCGCCGACCGTGCCGACGAGGCCGACCCGGCCAGCGGCCGCGGCTGGGTGGATGCCTACCGCGCGCTGCATCCGGACGGCCA
Source organism: Xanthomonas sp. NCPPB 3570 (assembly GCF_056725115.1). Taxonomy (NCBI): domain Bacteria; kingdom Pseudomonadati; phylum Pseudomonadota; class Gammaproteobacteria; order Lysobacterales; family Lysobacteraceae; genus Xanthomonas; species Xanthomonas sp. NCPPB 3570. The sequence continues at coordinate 503,300 of NZ_CM161513.1, forward strand.
GGACTACACCTGGTGGAGCAACCGCGGCGCGGCGCGCGCCAACGACGTGGGTTGGCGTATCGACTACCAGTTCGTCACCCCGACCCTGCGCGAGCGCCTGCAAGGCTGTTCCATCTATACCGCGCAGCGCTTCTCCGACCATGCGCCGTTCACGGTGGACTACCGCGAATGAGCGGCGGCACCTCCGCGGCGCCGGTGTCCTACAAGGGCTGGGCCGGGATCAAGCGCGCCTTCGCCACGCCGTCGGCGGCGACGATGGCGCTGCTGGGCTTCGGCAGCGGCCTGCCGTTCCTGCTGATCGCCTCGCAGACCCTGTCCACGCGCCTGCGCGACGTCGGCCTGGACCTGGGCAGCATCGGCCTGATCAGCCTGGCCAGCTTCTTCTACCTGCTCAAGTTCCTGTGGGCGCCGCTGCTGGACCGCTATCGCTTCCCGCTGTTCGGCTTCCTTGGCCGGCGCCGTTCCTGGCTGCTGGTCGCGCAGCTCGGCGTGGCCATCGGCCTGGTGGCGCTGGCCTTCACCCGCCCGGAATTGAGCGTGGGCGCGCTGGTGCTGTGGGTGCTGATCGCCTCCTTCGCCGGCGCCACCCAGGATTCGGTGGTGGACGCCTATCGCATCGAGATCGCGCCGTCCTCGGCGCAGGCCGCACTCGCTGCGACCTACACCTTCGGCTACCGCATCGGCCTGATCCTGTCCGGCGCCGGTGCGCTGTATCTGGCGCAGTTCGGCAACTGGACCTTGGCCTATCTGGTCATGGCCGGGCTGATGCTGCTGCCGATCGTGACCACCCTGGTGTGCCGCGAACCGGAGGTGCCGGCCTCGACGGTGGTGCGCAGGATCGACGTGGTCGGTGCGTTCTGGCAGCCGATCTCCAGCTTCTTCTCCAGCAACGGCCTGGCGCTGGGCCTGGCGCTGCTGCTGTTCGTGGGTCTGTTCAAGTTCCCGGACCAGGTGATCGGGGTGATGTCCGGCCCGTTCTACCTGGACTCGGGCTTCGACAAGGCCGACATCGCCACCGTCTCCAAGCTGTTCGGGGTCTGGATGGGGATTGCCGGCGCCTTCGCCGGCGGCCTGGCGGTGGCCGCCTTCGGCTTCCGACGCATGCTGCTCGTCGCCGCGCTGGGCGTGGCGCTGTCCAACCTGGCGTTCCTGCTGATGGCGCACAACCCTGGCCAACTCTGGTCGTTCTACGCCGCGCTTAGCGCCGACAACCTGTTCCAGGGCTTCGCCGGCACCGTGCTGGTCGCCTTCATGTCCTCGCTGACCGACCGCAACTTCACCGCCACCCAGTACGCGCTGCTGGTGTCGCTGGCCAACCTGCCGGGCAAGTTCGTCGGCGGCGTCTCCGGCTACATCGTCGAAGCCACCTCCTACAGCACCTTCTTCGTGCTGAGCGCCTTCACCGTGATCCCGACCCTGTTGCTGCTGGCCTGGCTGTGGCCGCGGATCCGCGAACAGACGCCACAGGCGGCCGCCTCCAGCGATTGAAAGGCCGTCCCCGGGCAGGGATGATGGGCAGCGGCGCATGCGTGCGCCGCCGTCCGGGAGTCCGCATGAGCGACCTTGTGTTGCGCGATATCGACCCGTTCCTGCTCGAACGCATCCGCCGCATCGCCGTCGCGCGCGGCTGGACCCAGCGCCAGGCGGTGCTGGCGCTGATCGAGCAGGGCCTGTTCTCCAGCGAGTACGACGTACGCAGCGGGTTCGAGCACCGCGAAGTGGATGTGCTGTCGGAGGCGATCGCGGCGTTGCGCGCGCTGCCGGCCGGCAGCGGTTTCTGAATCCCGACGCCTCGCTTACGCGGGATGAATCGCGCCAAGGATGCGCGGCCCGCGCGCGCCGCTGACCGACGGCAGGTTGCCCGGCAATCCGGCCAGGGTCTGCCGCGCCAGCCAGGCGAAGCCCATCGCTTCGATGTAGTCCGGGTCCAGGCCCTGTGCCTGGGTCGACTGCACCTGCACCCCCGGCAAGCGCGCCTGCAGCCGCGCCAGCAGCAGCGGGTTGTGCACGCCGCCGCCGCACACCAGCAACTGCCTGGTCGCAGGCTGCTGCGCCAGCAATGCATCGGCGACGGTGGCCGCGGTCAGTTCCAGCAGCGTCGCCTGCACGCTGGCCGGCGCGGGCGCCGGGGTGTCCAGGCAGGCCTCCAGCCAGCGCAGGTGGAACTGCTCGCGCCCGGTGCTCTTGGGCGGCGGCAGCGCGAACCACGGATCGGCCAGCAGGCGCTGCAGCAGGTCGGCGTCGACCGCGCCGCTGGCGGCGAAGGCGCCGCCCGCATCGTAGGGCTGGCCGCGATGGCGCTGGCACCAGGCATCGAGCAGCGCATTGGCCGGCCCGGTGTCGAAACCGCGCACGGCACCGTGCGCCGGCAACAGGGTCAGGTTGCCGATGCCGCCGAGGTTGAGCACCGCCCGGTCCTCGTGCGCCGCGCCCAGCATCGCCGCGTGGAAGGCCGGCATCAGCGGCGCGCCGTGGCCGCCGGCGGCGACGTCGCGGCGGCGGAAATCGCAGACCGTGGCGATGCCGGTCAGTTCGGCGATGCGGTTGCCGTCGCCGAGCTGCCAGGTGAAGGCCGGGTTCGCCAGCGGGCGATGGCGCACGGTCTGCCCGTGCGACCCGATCGCGCGCACCGCGGCCGGCGCGACCCCGGCATCGTCGAGCAGGCGCAGCGCCGCCTCGGCGAAGGCGATCGCGACCTCGGCGTCGAGTTGCCCCAGCGCGTCCAGCGAGGCGATGTCGCCGCCTTCGCCCAGCGCGATCAGCGCCGCGCGCTGCTGCGGTGCCCAGGCATAGGTGCGGCCCAACTGCAGCTGCGGGTTGCCGTCGTGGCCGAAGCGCACCAGCGCGGCATCGATGCCGTCGGCGCTGGTGCCGGACATCAGGCCCAGGAACAGGGCGTCGTCGGAAACAGCGGAAGAAGACATGCTAGGCACCAGGCGGCGGTCGGCGCCGCAGCGTGTGCCAGGCGCCGCCGCCCGTCAATGCGCGGCGCGGCGGGAGCGGACGCCAGGGCTCAGCCGGCGTCGTGCGAGGCGGCGGCCTTGGACGAGGCGACGACCTTCTTCTTCTTCGCCCCCGGCTCGTCGGCATCGGCGTAGATCAGCTTTTCCACGCGCTGGATGCGCGCCAGCGCCGGCGAGGTCTGCGCACGGAATGCGGCCAGTTCGGCCCCGGCCAGCGGGGTCGGCGGCGGCATCGTCACCGAGGCCGGATTGCGCTGCACGCCGTCCACGCGGAATTCGTAGTGCAGGTGCGGACCGGTGGCCATGCCGGTCATGCCGACGTAGCCGATCACCGTGCCCTGGTTGATGCGCTGGCCGGCCTTGATCCCGCCGAAGCGCGACATGTGCCCGTACAGCGTGCTGTAGCCCTTGCCGTGATCCAGGATGACGACGTTGCCGTAGCCGCGCTGGGTGCCGACGAACTGCACCCGCGCATCGCCGGCGGCCATGATCGGGGTGCCGGTCGGCGCCGCGTAGTCGATGCCCTTGTGCATGCGCATGGTGCCCAGCACCGGGTGCTTGCGCGCGCCGAAGGTGGAGCTGATGCGGCTGTAGGACACCGGCATGCGGATGAAGCTCTTCTTCAGCGGCCGCCCGGTCACGTCGAAGTACTCGGCCGGCTTGCCGCCGCGCTCGAAGCGGAAGCCGCTGTAGGTCTTGCCGCGGGTGGTGAAGGTCGCCGCCAGGATCTTGCTGGTATCGATGCGCTCGCCTTCGCGCCAGGTCTCGTCCATGACCACACTGAAGCGGTCGCCCGGCTGCAGGTCCTTGTCGAAGTCGATGTCGTACTTGAAGATCTCGTCGGTCATCGTCGCGATCGCCGACGGCGACAGCCCGGCCTTGCGTGCGGCCACGTACAGCGAACTGGTGATCTCGCCGCTGGTGACCACGGTGCGCGTGCTGGTCTCGCGCTCGATCACCTTTTCCTTGATGTCGTCGCCCAACAGCGACAGCTCCACCCGGTGGGTGGCATCGCGGTCGAAGCGCAGGGCGCGCAGATCGCCGGTCGTCGCCAGGTCGAAGCCGATCTCGGCGCCCGGACGCAGCTTGGTCAGCGCGTCGTGCGTGCCCGGATGGTCCAGTACCCGCTGCATCACCGTGGCGGGGATGCCGAGCTTCTCGAACACCGAGCCCAGGGTCTGCCCGGACTCGATCCGCACCACCTGCCAGTTGTCGGTGATCGCCGCCTGCTGTTGCTG